>JADJPK010000007.1:0-300000 GCA_016713305.1 Betaproteobacteria bacterium | reverse complement strand
AGCGTATTGAACGTACCGAAGAGCCGGCTTGATGTGAGCACGGTGTAGGTCTTCCCGACCAGATACTGGGGTTGAAAGCGGCGTCCATCTCGATCACCAGGACCCCTCCCAGCGTGGCATCGCCGCTGACGGCCAGCTTGTCGACCCCCACCAAGGGGTTCGTGAGAGCCAAGCCGAGATACCGCAGATCGATCTCCAGCATCGCCGGAGTCTTCTGCTCGTAGTCGCCCGTGATGGTGAGCGTGCCCGACGACCAGTCGCTGCCGGCCAGGGAACCCAGCGAACCGCCGGGGGCCACCACGCCGTTCTCCGCGATAAGGGTGGGTCGAGTCGCGGCGGCCGCGTTGATCATCTCGATGGTTCCGGCGCCGTTGAGACGTCCCCCGCGCAGGATGAAGGGCACGTCCTGCTGGACCGTCAGTTTGGATTCCACGTCGAGCACGCCGTCGGACCAGACCAGCGACTGGCTGCCCACCTTGGTGACACTGCTGCCGTTCACGGCGCGGAGGAACACGTAATCGCCCGCAAACTGTGCGCCGTCCTCGATGACCACGGGGCCCCAGATCTGCATATGGCCCACGTCCGTGGTGGAACCCGTGCGGAAGTAATGCGGTGTTCCGGCCAGATACTGCAGATAGACGGTGCCTTCGCCCGTCATCTTGCCGCCGGCCTTCTGATCCAGCGTTCCGACATAGAAGTTGAGCGTCGTGCCCGCGCCGACTTCGATGTTGCCGCTGTTGTTGACCTTGAGATTCATCACCACACCACCCTGCCCTGTCTGGCGCAGAGTGCCGGTGTTGTCGATGCGGGCGGCGCTTCCGTTGTCCGCCCCGCCATTGTTCGATGCCCCGAAGGTGATGGTGCGGTTGAGGTAGGTCTTCATGTCCAGCAGACCCGCGTTCTCCAGACGGGCGGAACCAGCCTCGGTGCCATCCCGCGTGCTGTTGAAGTCCGCCACCCAGTTGGTCAAGCCCGAGTCGAGCACGACGGTGCCTTCATTGCGGAGGATTCTTCCGCCGTCGGCGTCCAGCGATCCGCCCTGTCCGGCGCCGAACTGCGTGGTGTGGCCTGCTGCGAAAAGCGCGGTGCCCGCACCCTTGAAGCGCGCGCCGCGCAGAACCGCCTCTTCGAAGGTGACCGTGCCACTGCCCTTGATGAGACCGCTGCTGATCAGCGATCCGTTTGGCAAGGTGATGTCGTTGCTCCTGAGGTCCAGCGAGCCTGAGTTGTTCATCTCGAGCTGCACGGGCGCGAAGGTGGATCCCGGCATCACGACCACGTTGCCTTGCGCGATCTCGAGCAGGCTGGGCGTGAACACCGCGCCCGACTCGATCGTGACCGTGCCCTGGAAGGCCGTCACGCGGCCCGCCGTGACCGAAGAACCGGCCTGGAACACGTTGGTGCTGGCGACGCCGCCGCCGAACAACGCATTGCCGGTGCCTTCGAGACTGCTGCCGGCCGACCAGATCGAGTTGCGCATGAAGGCCAGGCTGCCGAATGTCGGATTCACCGCATCCAGCGTCACGTCCACGGTGCCGGAGTTCGCGAACAGGACGTAGAAGGTCACCGTGCCTGCCCCACCCTTGTTGAACGTCCCCGAGTTGCTGAATTGAGCGTCCAGACCGTTGTCTGACGTGCCGCCGTTCGACGCAGAAATGGTGGCGGTCCGGTTGATGATGGGCGAGAAGTTGAAGGTTCCTGCGTTCTCGATCGTGGCGGCACCGGTCAGAGCCGTGGCTCCGGGTGCACTGTTGAGATCCAGGGTGAAGTTGCCGTTGCCGTAACTCGCGTTCACCGTCCCCTCGTTGCGCAGGATCCTGCCACCGTCCGCGTAGAGGGTTGCAGCGCCGCTCGTGCCCAGGGTGAACGTGCTGCCTGTTGCGAAAGTCGTGATTCCCGCTCCCCGCTGGCTTCCATTGCTCCAGACTCCCCCGCCAACGCTGATACTGGCAGTGCTGGACAGAATTCCGCCGCTTTGAGTTAGGGCGGCGAAGGAAGACGGCCCCGACAGGGTGAGAGTCCCGCCCGTCATGGCGAAGTTCGCCGCATCCGAATCGATGCTGTCTACGGTGGCACCGGTGAATCCGGAAGCAGTGCGAAAGGTCACGAGGGGAACGGCACCGATCGCCACCGACTGCCCAACGTCAGGACGCGCTCCGGTATCCCAGTTGGTGGCCACGTCCCAGAAACTGTTTCCGCCAGCACCCGTCCAGGACACGTCCGCGGCGGCGGCGCAGTGAGCGAACAGGACAGCGGTGGCGATGGCGGACAAACGAAAAGCGCGGCGCGCGGCTGCAGGCACCGGACGATGTAGCGACTTCACTATGCATGGCTCCCTGGTTTGAGTGCGGTCCAGTCTGATGACCGGTCTCCGGCGTATCTCTTTGGGCACCTGCGCCTGCTCGACTGCACGGACGCGGGTGGCGACGCCATGATTCCGATCGAACCGCAACTTTGTGCCCTAACATCTTCCGTACCACCTGAACCGTGAGACGCAAGTCACTGATTCGTCGCCATCGCCGGACACGAAGCGAAGCTCGTCAGTGATCCGTGTCAAGAAATTCGACATTGAGACGGCGAACGGCCACCCCCGCGAAGGCTACCGAGAGGCTCCTGCACCTGCGTGGCCTGACCCTCGCCACCGCCCGTCCGGACGACGCACTGTCACGCCACGGGCGCCCTCGTTTGTCATAATCGGCGGCTTCGGATCCCGACGGATCTCCCTCAACCTACCCGGTGAACCACCATGGCGGCAGACGTAATCGACTATCAGATCTTTGGCCAGGAAATGCAGTACGTGGAGGTCGAACTCGACCCCGGAGAGGCAGCCATCGGCGAAGCCGGAAGCATGTTCTACATGCAGGACGGCATCAGCCTCGAGACAGTCTTCGGCGACGGCACCCAGCAAGGCGGGCTGTTCGGAAAACTGCTCGGCGCGGGCAAACGGCTGCTCACGGGCGAATCCCTTTTCATGACCATCTATGCGAACCAGGGCAGTGGCAAGCGCCGGGTCGCTTTCGCCGCCCCTTACCCCGGGACGATCATCCCCGTGAATCTCGCGCAGATCGGCGGCCAGTTCATTTGTCAGAAGGATGCGTTCCTATGCGCGGCGCGCGGCGTGTCGGTCGGCATCGCCTTCCAGAAGAAGCTGGGCGTGGGATTCTTCGGGGGCGAAGGCTTCATCATGCAGAAGCTCGAAGGCGACGGACTGGCCTTCGTGCACGCGGGTGGTTCCCTGCTGAAGCGGGAACTCGCACCGGGTGAACTCCTCCGGGTGGACACGGGGTGCCTGGTCGGCATGCAACCGACCGTCGACTACAACATCGAGTACGTGGGCAAGGTCAAGACGGCCTTGTTCGGCGGCGAAGGCCTCTTTTTCGCGACTCTGCGCGGGCCGGGTACGGTCTGGCTCCAGTCGCTTCCTCTGTCGCGGCTCGCCAGCCGCATCTTCGCCGCGGCACCGCAGATGGGCGGCTCGCGAGAGCAGGGTTCGGTCCTCGGCGGCATGCTCGGCGGCGCGGCTCTGG
Organism: Betaproteobacteria bacterium; assembly: GCA_016713305.1. Classification (NCBI taxonomy): domain Bacteria; kingdom Pseudomonadati; phylum Pseudomonadota; class Betaproteobacteria; species Betaproteobacteria bacterium. Next base: position 296,473 of record JADJPK010000007.1, on the reverse strand, counting down.
GCGGACTCCTGGGCGGCGACGACGAGTGACGGCCGACGCCTTCGCTCCGGGCGGCGGCAGCATTGCCGCCCGGGCCTACGGGCCGGACTTCGACCGCGAGGGAGAGCAGGTCACCTGTTCCATATCGGTGTTCGGCCTCCAGCTTGCCGGCGATCACGCCCGCGTCGCGGTTCCCGGATGGCAGGGTCTGCGCTGGCGCCGAGGGGGTTTCAACCACAGCCAGCTTTTCGTCGAGTGGAGCACCGATCGCGGCGCATGCACACTCGCCGTATCGGATCCGGACGCGGTGAAGACGCTCATGGCACGCCTTCAAGGCGGCCCTGACAGACCTGCCTCGGAAAAGCGCACCCGCCGGATCTCGACCGGCCTGATCGCAGTCCTGGTGGGCATCCCGATCGCCCTGGTCATCGCCTTCGTCGCCTTGACCGGCCCCATCATCGAATGGGCCGTCGGCCGGATTCCCGTGGAGATGGAGATAAAGTTCGGGCGTCAGGCCTTCGCGCAGCAGCGTGTGAGCCTCGCCATCGTGGATTCGCACCCGGCGTTGCCGATGCTCAAGGAACTCGGGGGCAAACTCACCCAGGGATCGCCCTACCCCTACGAGTTCTACATCGCCCGCGATCCTTCCGTGAACGCTTTTGCCATGCCTGGCGGCTTCGTGGTGTTCCATACGGGCCTGCTCGAGAAAGCGGACAGCGCCGAAGAGATAGCCGGTGTACTGGCGCATGAGGTGCAGCACGTCGAGCGCCGGCACGGCTTGCGCGGCCTGGTCCACGCCGCCGGATGGCGCATCGCGCTGTCTCTGCTGCTGGGAGATGCCGGCGGGTCCGTGGCCGCCGCGTGGGCGGAGAATCTCGGCAACCTGAATTTCTCGCGATCGCAGGAGTCGGAGGCCGACTCGCTGGGCGTTCAGCGTCTGTTGGCCAACGACATCGATCCTCACGGAATGGCCGCCTTCTTCCGCAAGCTGATGGCGGAGGGACCGAACGTGCCCACCCTCCTCTCGTCCCATCCGGCCAGCGAGGACCGGATGCACGCCATCGAGGCCGCCATTCCGCCCGGCAGGAAGTTCGCTCCCCTGCCCTATGACTATCCACGGCTGAAAGCCGGCCCCTGAGCGTCCCGATGGATATCGCCTCCAGGATCCGCTCGATTCCGGATCACCCCAGACCGGGCATCCTCTTCCGGGACATCACGACGTTGCTCGCCGACGGGGAAGCGTTTGCTTGGACACTCGACGCCCTGGCCGCCGGCCACCCGAAGGGAAGCATCGACAAGGTGGCGGGCATCGAATCGCGCGGATTCGTCTTTGCCGCTCCCCTTGCGCTGGCACTGGGCGCAGGGTTCTTGCCGATACGCAAGCCGGGCAAACTGCCCGCCGCCACGATCGGGATGGATTACGAACTGGAGTACGGCACCGACCGTCTGGAGATCCACGCCGATGCCATCGAGCCAGGGGAGAGGGTGTTGCTGGTGGACGATCTGCTTGCCACCGGCGGTACGGCAAAATGCCGCCGCTTCGTTGCTGAGATCCATCGGCGCGCACATCGTCGAAGCCGCATTCGTGGTCGAACTGCCCGACCTGGGCGGCCGCCTGCGGCTCGAATCCGCTGGCGTCACCGTACGCACTCTCATCGCGTTTCCCGGCCACTGAGCCCGGCCGGGAAACGTCGTTCAACGCAAGCTGACGATTACTTCAGATCGTCCTTGACGAGATCGAGTCCGGCCTGAGCGCAGATGCCGTCCTGCTCGGCAGTTCCACCGCTCACGCCCACGGCACCGACGTGCTCGCCACCTGCCGTCTTGATCGGAACTCCGCCTTCGAACGTCACGATGCCCGGCACGTGGGCAATCCCCGGCACGCGTTGCGCGATCTCACCCACGGCCTTGGTGGGGAACGGAAACATGGACGAGGTGTTGGCCTTCAACTGAGCGATCTGGATGCTGCCACGGAAGGCGCCGTCCATGCGTTCGAAGTACTTCAGATTGCCGCCGTCGTCCACGATGGCGATGTTCATGCGCCAGCCTTCGGCCTTTGCCTTGGCCACGCAACCGGCGGCGATCTTCTTGGCGGTATCGATGTTGATGGCGGTCTTCTTGTCCTGGGCAAGGACGGGGGTGCTGGCAAGCATGGCGAGAGCAGCGACGGCAGTCAGGGATTTCATCATCTCGGTATCTCCACGTTCGTTGTGGGCAGGCAGGCTGCCCTTGCAGGGAGGGCTACGATAACAGCATACGGAGTCGTCTGACCCGGCACGCGGTCATGCGTTCGGCCGGATCCGCCGAAGGTGCGTCGCAACCGCGTACTTCGATTGCTCCTTCCCTGCAGATCGCAGTTGCGGAGAGCGCGACTGCGCAGAGCGCGCCCTGGATCTCACGAGACCCCGAAGATCCATCCCTCCAGGGCGGCCGTGCGGCGTTCCGCCAGCGTGAGGGGCGGATTGAAATAGCGCTCGAGCGAGCCACGCAACTGACACTCCATGAGCCATCGAGCCACCGCATAGGCATCCTGTTCGTCCACGCTCCGGTCCTCTCTCGGATACCGGTTGCGCACCAGAGACGGATAGATCTCCGCAATGACCGATCGGCCCGGCGCGGGAACCCAGCCGTCGAATGGCCAGAACCAGGGCGCCGGCCGGGTGTTGTCCCTGATCCATCGCAGCCAGGGGATGCCTGCATGAGTCGACTTGGCCACGGACCCCTGCATGTCGAACTGGAACACGCTCTTCGCGGAGGATGTCCATCGTTCGCAGAGACGGAATTCGTCGCTCGTGCCGACCCGCCGCGTCTCGGGGCCCTTCTGCATCTGCCATATCGCGCCGGAACGGACGTTGTCCACGGAGCAATCGTCGCCACCGGTAGGCCAGTGCAGGCAGAAGTCGTCGACGAACGCGGACCAGGCCGATAGTCCGTAGCGGCGAAAGTAGCTCTCGGGAAACGAGAACCCGTGGTCGATGCCCACGAATGTCGGCGTGCCGGTGCGCAGTTCTGCATCGAGCCACTCGGCGACCGTTCGGCGGGACCAGTGCCGCAGCGGTTGCGGCGGAGCAACCGCGATGGGCAGCGTACCCTGCTCCGCCATGTAGATCTGCAGCCCCTTGACCGCGGATGTGGCGGTCTGGGCGCCGGAATAATCGATGCCGACGAAACGTTCGAAGACTGCCGTCATGCCACGCTGCTTTCGCTGACTCGCAGGGGTCCGGCGCTGCCCGCGCTCGAGGGAGACACGAACCAAACATGGCGTATGCTGTCTGCCACCTGTGCGCCGTTGCCGGCCGCCCCCTGAGAACGACAATCGAAGGAGCCTGAATGAGCACCTCGGGAAAGATCTACAACGTGCGGACCACGGAGACCCAGCCGGTCCTGCCGTCCGCGCGAATCCGCAAGCGCATCGAAGCCTCCGGTCAACGATTTCACGCCAACGACAACATCGCGCAGTTCATCGACGGCGCCGAGGAACTTGCCGAGCTCGAGATGGAAGTCACCGAGAGGATGCAGAGCGTCCTCGAAGCGCTCGTGATCGACACCGCCGGTGATCACAACACCCAGGGCACCGCCCGCCGCGTGGCGAAGATGTTTCTGCACGAGGTCTTCCGGGGTCGTTACCAACCCATTCCTTCGGTCACCGAGTTCCCGAATGTCGAACGAGTCAACGAGCTGATGATCGTGGGCCCGATCACCGTGCGCAGCGCCTGTTCGCATCATCTGGTGCCGATTCTGGGCAAACTCTGGATCGGCGTGCTGCCGAGCGAAGCGTCGAATCTGATCGGACTGTCCAAGTATGCACGCCTGGCCGACTGGATCATGACCCGGCCTCAGATCCAGGAAGAAGCGGTCATGCAGATCGCGGATCTCTTCGAAGCTCGTCTCAAGCCGGACGGCGTGGCGCTCGTCCTCGAAGCGGACCACTTCTGCATGCACTGGCGAGGAGTCAAGGACGAATCGCACATGACCAACAGCGTGATGCGCGGGGCGTTTCTCCACAATCCCGAACTGCGCAAGGAATTCCTGCAGCTCGTCCGGCGCTGAAGCGAACGCGACGGGCACTCATGGACAGGCATTGCTCCGGGGTCACTCGAGGCGGATTCCGGCACCGTCGATGACTTTCGCCCAGCGCTGGGTTTCCGATGCAATGAACGCGCTGAACTGACCCGGCGCGGCGGGAAAGATCTCCACTCCGCCTTCGGCCAGACGCTGCTCCAGGGCACTCGCATTCAGGGATGCATCGATGGCCCGGTACAGCGTCGAGACGCGTTCGGCCGGGAGCTTCGCGGGCGCGACGATCCCCTGCCACGCGAACGCATCGAATCCATGCAGGCCTTGCTCGTCGAGCGAGGCAAGATCGGGCAATGCCTTGAGTCTCTTCCTTGTGCCTGCGGCAAGCAGTCTCAGCCTGCCCCCCGCCAGCGCGCCTCGCATGGTGGGCAGATCCAGGAACGCGAAATCGATCCGGTGTCCGATGAGGTCCTGCAGCATCGGTGCGGCCCCCTTGTATGGCACGTGCTGGGCGCGCAGGCCGGTCTGACGGAGGAACAGCTCAGCGGCGAGGTGATGCGGCGAGCCGAGACCCGAACTGCCGACATTGAAGCCGCCCGGCCTGGACTTGAGCGCCGCCATCAGAGACTCCGTGTTCATCCAGGGGGATTCGACACCGGTGACGAGGCACAGCGGAATGCGGGCTACGCGCGCGATGGGCGTGAAGTCGCGCAGCGGATCGTAGGGAAGCTTCGCATACAGGCTTCGATTGGTGGCCAGCGTCGCCGTGTCGGCCAGCATGAGCGTGTATCCGTCCGCGTGGGAGCGCGCGAGCAGTTCTGCGGCGACGATGGTCGTGGCACCGGGACGGTTCTCGATGACCCATTGCTGACCCAGCCGCACGGACAGATCCGCTCCCAGAGTGCGTGCGATGAAATCGGTCGCACCGCCCGCCGGGTAGGGCACCAGGAGCCGGACCGGCCGGCTGGGAAAATCCTCGGCCCGGGCTCCGAGGGATGCAGCGATCGCACCCGCGACGGACGCGAGCATCAATCGGCGCCGGGATCCGCTTTGCATCGTCCCCGATGGCCTCGACGCGCGGGGGGCAGGTCCCCGCGTCATCCGACGGACTCCGGCTTGCGCTTCCACGAATCCACGTATCCGGCCTGCTCGACGCCCGCAGGCATCGCGGCCATCTCGATGGGAAATCTCGTGTCGATCATCACCGCCACCTCGTCGGTCTCCTTTCTCGCCGCCTTGGCACCGATGTCGAAAGCCTTGGGATGAGGTCCATGGGTGAAGCCGCAGGGATGCACGGTCATCATGCCGGGATGGATGTTGTCGCGGGAGAAGAACTGGCCGCGATGGTAGAAGATGATCTCGTCGTAGTCGTCGTTGTTGTGGAAGAACGGCACTTTCAGCGCGCCGGGATCGGATTCGATGGGACGGGGGCAAAACGTGCAGACGATGAAGTTCTTCCCGACGAATGTCGTATGTGCCGAGGGCGGCAGATGATAGCGATGGCTCATCAATGGCCGGATGTCGCGCCAGTTCACCTTGACCGCGCAGAGATCGCCGTGCCAGCCGATCGCGTCCAGCGGATTGAAGGGATACTGGATCGACGCGATGCGGTTGCGCCGTTTGACCTTCACGACCGTTGCGCGATCCCCCTGTTGAGCGCGGAAGGCATCGTCGATGCGCGGCGTCTCCAGGATGGCGGGATCGAAAATCGCGTGCGGGCCGAGGATGCCCTTCTCGGGAAGCTGATAGGACCCCTCGGTGCACTCGATCAGCAGCATGGTGGTCGGAGATTCGGGCTCCACACGCCACATGCCGCCGCGAGGAATCATCACGTAGTCTCCGTCGCGATACTCCATGTGGCCCCAGTCGCAATGAAGGTGGCCGGCGCCTTCGTGTACGAACAGGAGCTCGTCTCCATCCGAATTCCGCGCGAGGTGGTCCATGGGGGACGAGCACTTCCAGATGCGCACGGCGACGTCGTTGTTTCCGAGCACGTGCGCCGCATCCCACGGACCGGGACCTGATGCAGGAAGCAGGTTGAGATCGAAGGCTTGCGGCTGCAGGGCACCGTCGAATCCCGACCAGTCGGTCGGCCGGTGGCGATGGTGAAAGTGGCAGCTCGGTCCGAAGAACCCTTCCTTTCCCATTTCCCGTTCGTAAGTGCCTTCGGGCAGGTCGGCGTGGGCCTGCCGCGAGTGCGTTCCTTCGGACTTTGGAAAAGAGATCCAGCGCTTCATGGGAGAACTCCTCGGCCGGCCCGGTGCCGGCGGTGATTTCTGGGGGGCTGGCGCCGGGGCGCCGCCACGGGCCTACTCCGATGCCGGTGCCACCTTCACCGCGGCTCGGGCAAACTCCAGCGCCTCGCGAAGAACGTCCAGGTCGCCCACGTGATTGGCAAGGAGGAGGATGAGCCGTGCGTTGAGCGCCGCGCTCTGCTCGTCCGTGAGGCCGGCATGAGCATCGATCAGCGCCTGATAGAAATCGTCAGGCCGTGAGAGGTTCGGTCGTGTCTCGAGCGGCATGTTCCACTCCCTGGGCTCGGCGCAGCGCCCGCCGCACATCGTCGGCAGTCCAGTGGCGCCACCGCGCGGCAACGTGCTGATCCGGCCGCAGCAGATAGAGGGTGCCGGGCGAGGCGTCGTAGCGGCGTGCGAGCCACCCCGGAGCATCCTCCACCCAGATCGTGCCGGTGTCTCCGATTGCACCGGCCAGAGCCTTCTCGCCCGCTACGGCGAGAATCCGTGCCTGCCCGTCGAGTGCACCGGTCAGTGCGCTCAGGTCGGCAAGGATCCGATGCTCGTCTGCGCCGGCGAAGTAGACAGCGTCGAACCGCCCGCCGATCAGTTCCAGCCACCACCGCGCATCGCCGGCGTGAAACACGGGCGCGTCCGCTGCGGGCGCACCCGGAACCATCGCGCCGGAGAACATCTCCCGATCGGGCGTGCTGAGCGGACTCGCCTGATGTGTGGTGGGCAAGGACAACCGACCGCTGTTGACGAGACGGCGGGCAAATTCGTGCGAGACCGACAGATCGAGCACCGCATCGCGAAAGTCGCGACTGATGTTGCTCTTGGGCGTGATGAAGTCCGTCGCCCGCGTGGAGTTGAGGATGTTTTCCTCCGCCGCTTCCACCCGTTCGCTGTCGTAGCTCTCGAGCAGAGAAGCCGGCGAGAGCCCTTGCAACACGCGGGCAAGCTTCCAGCATAGATTGTCGGCATCCTGGAAGCCGCTGTTCGCACCACGCGCACCGAACGGCGAAACCTGATGCGCCGCATCGCCCGCAAAGATCACGCGTCCATGGACGAAGCGGTCGAGCCTGCGGCACTGGAACGTGTACACGCTCACCCATTCCAGTTCGAAGTCCCTGTCGTCTCCCAGCATGGCCCGGATCCTCGGAATCACCCGTTCGGGCTTCTTCTCCTCGTCTGGATCGGCGTCCCAACCGAGCTGGAAGTCGATGCGCCAGACGTCATCGGCCTGTCTGTGCAGCAGAACGGACTGCCCGGGGTGGAAGGGCGGATCGAACCAGAACCAGCGCTCCGCGGGAAAGTCGCCCTTCATGTGCACATCGGCGATCAGGAAGCGGTCCCGGAAGACCTGCCCCTTCCAGTCCAGCCCCATCATCTCGCGCAGGGAACTGCGGGCGCCGTCGCAGGCGATCACGTAGCTGCCGCGTGCCTGGTACCGCCCGTCCGGGGTCTCCACGGTGACCGTGGCGCCCCGGTCATCCTGCGTGATTCCGACGACGCGATTCTTCCAGCGAACTTCCGCACGTCCCAGTTCCGCGAGGCGCTGGAGCATCGCCTCTTCGAGGTGGTACTGCTGAAGATTCACGAAAGCCGGCCGTCTGTGACCTTCTTCCGGGAGGAGGTCGAAGCGGTACGCGAGCCGGTCGCGGTGGAACACCTTGCCGATCTGCCAGCTTACTCCGCGTTCGACGACCGGCTCGCCACAGCCATAGCGGTCCAGAATCTCCAGCGCACGCTTGGCGTAACAGATGGCCCGCGATCCGGTGCTGACCGTGTCATTGTCGTCCAGCACGAGCGTGTCCACGCCGTGCAATGTGAGATCCAGAGCGCAGGCAATGCCGATGGGCCCTGCCCCAACGATGATCACGGACCGCGCGGCTGCGCTCCCCGTCGAGATCTCGGGTGGGGTGACGTAGGCGAACGAAGGCGGGGTATAGGTCTGCGGCATGGCGGGTGCCGGAGGCTCAACCTTCGAGCGACTCCCACATGTCCTTGTCGCGCTGGGCCGTCCATATGCGAGGGTCGCGGATGCCCGAGGCCTCGTCGTACGCGCGGCTCACGTCGAACGGCAGGCAGTGATCGAAGATCACCCAGTGACCGAACCTGGGCTTGAGTGTCTCGTACGTGCTCCGATAGACATCGCGCAACGGCTGGCCCGCATCACGCCCGGCCTTGACCGCTCCAAACATGCTCACGATGAAATCGCGCGTGTCCTGCAGGCCCTGCGCAACCTTTTCGGGAGTCTGCAAGGCCTCTCCACGGCCCGGCACCAGCTTCTCGGGCCCCAGGGCCGCGATCCGGTCCAGCGTCCGGGGCCAATCCTGCAGATACGCATCGCCGGTGTAGGGCGTTGCCGCGAACTCCACCAGGTCGCCCGAGAAGAGCACCTTGTGTTGTGGCAGCCAGACGACCGTGTCGCCCTTGGTGTGCCCGCGGCCCAGGTGAAGGATGCGCACCTCGAGCTTGCCAAGGAACAGCGTCAGCTCGCTCTCGAACACGATGTTGGGCCAGGTGAGCCCGGGTATCGACTCGACGGCCCGGAACAACCGCGGGAAGCGCTCGATCTCGGACTTCATGTCGGCCTCGCCACGTTCCTGGATGAGTTCATGCGTGGGCCGGCTTGCTATCACGTGCGACGCACCGTAGGCGCTGGCCCCAAGCACGCGCACGGCGTGATAGTGCGACATCACCACATACCGGATGGGCTTGTCCGTGACCTCCCGGATGCGGCGAATGACGTCCTGTGCCATGACGGGCGTGGCCTGGGTGTCGATCACCATGACCGCATCGTCGCCGATGACGATGCCGGTGTTCGGGTCGCCCTCCGCCGTGTAGGCATACGCGCAGTCGGCGAGCTTGACGAAGCTCACCTTCTTCTCGACGAGATCCGCCTGCGACGCGAATTTCTTTTCCATGGAGCACCTCCGTTTCAGGCAGTGATGGCCGCATTGCCCGTCGTTCCGACCATGGTGCGGACAATTACGCTTGGTGAAAGGCGTTGCTTGTATCGTAATCGGCGCCTAGGATTCGGGTCAATCGACCGCAGGCACCAGAGATGGCATGGCCGGTCCCGCCCTGCGGCTCGAAGCGATCTCTCCCCGATCCGGCACCCTTTGCTTTCATGCCCCTCCGAGCCCGTTCGCCGCAAAGCGGCATCCAGTCCGTCGAAACCGGCGGCGCGCTCCTGACCGCGCTCGTGGCCAGCGGCGCCCCCATGATGCTCAAGGACGTGGCCGCGGCCGCGGGGATGCCGGCCGCCAAGGCACATCGTTACCTGGTGAGCTTCATCCGCGTGGGACTCGTCGAACAGGACGGCACCGCGGGCCGGTACGAACTCGGGCCGCTCGCGCTCCAGATGGGGCTTGCGGCCCTCGGGCGGCTCGACGCCGTGCGTCTGTCCGCTCCCGTGCTCGTCTCCCTGGCCACGGAATTCGGCGTGACGGCCGCGGCGGCCGTGTGGGGAAACCAGGGCGCCACGATCGTGCGTTGGGAAGAACCGCGCAACATCGTCACGGTCAACGTTCGCGTGGGCGCCGTCATGCCCTTGCTGCGCTCCGCGACGGGACGCTGCTTCGCCGCCTTCCTTCCCTCCGGCTGGACGGATGGCATCGTCGCGGATGAGCTTCGAACGGCCGGCCGCGCCAGCCGTGGCCTGCCGCGAACCCGGACCGCCGTGCGCGGTCTGTTGCGGGAAGTCCGCGAGACGGGCCTCGCCCGGGTCGCGGGAGACCTCATTCCAGGGATCGACGCGCTCTCCGCCCCGGTCTTCGATCATCGGGGGGCGGCGGTGCTGGCCCTCACCGTGCTCGGCTATTCGGGCACCTTCGACAGCACATCGGACGGGGTCGTTGCGACCCGCCTGAAGCACCAGGCCGGGACGCTTTCCGCCCGTTTGGGCTTCGCCGTTCCGGCCGTCCCGTAAGCTAAGATTCGCAGCCCTGGCGGACGACGCTTACGTCCGCATGCTTTTCCTGGAGTCTACGTCGTGACCACCACACCAATCTGGACGCCTTCGCCGGATCGCCGGACGCAGGCCAACCTCACTGCCTTTGCCGATCTCGTAGCCCGGCAGTACGGCCCCCGACTCGACGACTACACCTCCCTTTACGAGTGGTCCGTTCGCGAGCCGGAGAAGTTCTGGTGCGCAGTGTGGGACTTCTGTGGGGTGGTGTCCGAAACGCGTGGAGACCGCGTGCTGGCCAACGGCAACAGAATGCCCGGCGCGCAGTGGTTTCCCGATGCGCGCCTCAACTACGCCGAGAACCTGCTTCGCCGCAGGGACGACGAGCCGGCAATGATCTTCCGCGGCGAGAACAAGGTGAAACGCACCCTCACCTTCCGCGAGGTTTACGACGCGGTGTCGCGGCTGTCCCAGGCCTTGCGCGATGCAGGCGTGAAGCCGGGCGACCGCGTAGCCGCCATCGTGTCGAACATGCCCGAAGCGATCATCGGCCTCATGGCGGCTTCCAGCGTCGGAGCCATCTGGTCTTCGTGCTCTCCCGATTTCGGCGTGCAAGGCGTGCTCGACCGGTTCGGGCAGATCGAACCGAAGATCCTGCTCTCGGTGGACGGCTACTGGTACGGCGGCAAGCAGCTGGACGTCCTGGGCAAACTGTCCGAGGTCGTCGCTCGCCTGCCTTCGGTGGAAAAGGTTGTGGTCATCCCCTATCTGAACGAGTCGCCGGATGCGAGTGCGGTTCCTCGCGCCGCCGGGCTCTCCGAGTTCACGAGCCCGTTCGTGCCCGGGGACATCCGGTTCGAGCAGCTCCCGTTCAACCATCCGCTGTACATCCTCTACTCCTCCGGTACCACCGGTGTGCCCAAGTGCATCGTGCACGGCCAGGGCGGCACACTGCTCCAGCACCTGAAGGAGCACCAGCTCCAGACCGACCTGAAGCGCGACGACCGGCTGTTCTACTTCACGACCTGCGGCTGGATGATGTGGCACTGGCTCGCAACAAGCCTGGCTACGGGAGCCACCTTGCTCCTGTACGACGGCTCTCCCTTCTATCCCGGGGCAAACACGCTGTGGGACTTCGCTGCCCAGGAACGCATGACCGTGTTCGGCACGTCGGCGAAGTACATCGATGCGATCAACAAGCTCAAGCTGAAGCCGCGGGAGACGCACGATCTCGCAGCACTGCGGACGATGACGTCGACCGGCAGTCCGCTGGTCGCGGAAGGCTACGACTACGTCTACGCGAACGTGAAGGAGGACCTGCTGCTCTCGTCCATCTCGGGCGGCACGGACATCGTGTCCTGCTTCGTCCTGGGCAGCCCCTGGGTTCCCGTGTGGCGCGGCGAGATCCAGTGCCGGGGGCTGGGCATGAAAGTGGAGGTCTACGACGACTCCGGGCAGCCGGTCGTAGGGACCAAAGGCGAACTCGTGTGCTCCGCGCCTTTTCCATCGATGCCCGTGCAGTTCTGGAACGATCCGGAGGGGAACAAGTACCGCGCGGCGTATTTCGAGCGTTTCCCCAACATCTGGTGCCACGGCGACTACATGGAACTCACCGACCGGGGCACCTGCATCATCTATGGCCGCTCGGACGCGGTCCTCAACCCCGGAGGGGTACGCATCGGCACGGCCGAGATCTACCGGCAGGTGGAACAGCTGGAGGAAGTCACCGAAAGCCTGGTCATAGGACAGGACTGGAACAACGACGTGCGCGTGGTTCTCTTCGTGCGGCTGAAGGACGGCGCCACCCTCGACGACACGCTCGCGAAAAGAATCAAGGAGCGCATCCGGACCAACACCACTCCACGGCACGTGCCAGACAAGATCATTGCCGTTGCCGATATTCCACGCACCAAGAGCGGCAAGATCGTGGAACTGGCTGTCCGGGATGTCGTGCATGGCCGGCCGGTCAAGAACAAGGAAGCTCTGGCCAACCCCGAAGCCCTGGATCTGTACCGCGAACTGCCGGAACTTGCGCGTTGACGGCCCGCCGCGTCTGGCATCTGCGACCCGGGCCACGGCGTCTTGTATCCCATCAGAAGGGACGCCCCCCCCACTCGCCAGAGAACTGCCTCACCTCGTGCCTGGGGATTTGCGTCTCCACGACGCAGCGTGTCGGCGAAGCTGACAGAGAAGTCCTCGACCCGGATTCACGCAATTCCAGGGCACGCGAATCGGCAGACTCAGACCCGACCTGCGTTCGGCAAATTTCACCGACGTGATTGAACTGCCAGCGTTTTTTCTTCGGTGTGGGCGTCGCCGATCGGCAACGGCCCCTTTTTTGCTACCCAACCTCTCGTTTTGAGAGGTTTTGAGTTCAGGACTCGATAGAATTTGAACCTCGCCCGGGAAGGAATTGGAATCCACTCGATGAATGCGCTGGAGGTCTTTCGCAAGGCCTTGCGGGAGCTGTCTGACCGACACGCCCAGGAATTGCCGCGCAAGCTCGGGGAGATCGAAGCCCTGTGGAGCGCGGTTGTTCAGACGGGCGGTGAACGCGATGGACTTGTCGCCGTGCAACGCCTGGCGCACGGCCTGGACGTCGCCTCCAGCATGCTCGGCCTGCCTTCGCTCTCTTCGCCCTCTCGGCGCCTGGCCCGGACACTGACGCTCGTTCTTTCTCGCGGCCATCACCTTTCGACAGACGATGTCGAGCGCGTGAATGGCTTTCTTGGCGAACTCAAGGCGGCCGCGGCAGAACTTGGCGCAGTGCCCGGCGCAAGCGTTCCGACCGAAACGGCCCAGCCCCCGGCCGACGCGAACCTCGGTTCGCAGCAGCCCGATCCCCGCACTGATCCCGAGCCTGTTCTCGAGATTCCCACCGAACGGCCCGTGAAGCTGTCGGTGGTCACCACGACGGCCGCAAACGAGGAAGAGCCGCCCCCGGTTTCCTCCGAATCGACGGCCTCCCCTCGTCTCACGCCGGCGACGGCCACCCCAGCCGATGCCGAGCCATCTCCGCGTCGCCTGCTCTACGTGCTGGAACGGGACGAAGCGATGGCGGCCGCCCTCACGAGCCAGCTCTCCCGCTTTGGCTACGACACGGCGGTCTTCCCCTCGAGCCAGGAACTCATCGGCGCGCTCAGTCAGAGGCAGCCCTATGCGATGCTGATCGACGTGGATCTCGCAGGCGAAGGGTTTCATTCTGCCCAGGCGCTGGCGACGCTCGGCAACGACGAACTGTCGCGCACTCCATTCATCTATCTGTCCATGCGCGGCGACGTCCAGGCGCGCCTGGAAAGCGTGCGGGCGGGGGCCGTGGCGTACTTTCTCAAACCGGCTCGGGTGGCCGAACTGGTGGACAAGCTCGACGCCTTGGCGATGCGGGACACGCCGGAACCGTACCGCGTGATGATCGTGGACGGCGACAACAATCGCGCCGACCTTTGCCGGGCGATCCTCCACGAAGTGGGCATGGACGTGGCGATCGTTCGGGATCCGAACGAACTGGTGTCAGCGCTCGGGGAGTTCAATCCCGAACTGCTCCTGATCGCGCTCAAGCTGCCCCAGTGCGGCGGCGACGAACTGGCGCAGGTGGTGCATCAGATCCCGTCTTACGTGAGCCTGCCCGTGGTCTTCCTGTCCGAACACTGGAATCTCGACAGGCAGATCGGCCTGATGAACGTGGGGGGCGATGCCTTGCTTCCTCTGCCGCTGCAGGCATCTCAGCTCATCGCTACCGTGATCGCGCGAGTGGAGCGCTATCGCACGCTGTCCGGGCTGATGCAGCACGACAGTCTCACCGGGCTCCTCAATCATTCACGATTGCAGCAGTACCTGGAGATCGAATCCCTGCGCGCGCTACGCCAGGCGCACCCTCTGGCCTTCGCGATGATCGATCTGGACCACTTCAAGTCGATCAACGACCAGTTCGGCCACCCGGTCGGGGACCGCGTTCTGAAGAATCTCGCGCGATTCCTGAAACAGCAGTTGCGCAAGAGCGACATCGTGGGGCGTTACGGCGGCGAAGAGTTCGCCATCATCCTCACCGACACCGACGGTCCTGCCGCGCTGAACGTGATGGAGAAGCTCTGCGCGGATTTCTCCCGGCTCGAACACGACATCGACGAAGCGGCGCTCACGGTGACTTTCAGCGCAGGCGTGGCGTCCATGGGAGGCAAGGCAACTTCCCGCGAACTGGTGCTTGCGGCCGACCGGGCCCTGTACGCCGCCAAGCGCGCCGGCCGCAATCGTGCCGTTCTGGCCGGACGGGACGCGTAAACGTCACGGGAGTCTCTTGAAGGTGGCCTGAGGACCCGGACGGACCCCGTGGACCAAAGGCCTCCTCGGTAAGGACGGCTTGCGCCACCCCGTCGAACCATGAACCGCCCGGCAGCAGACTACCGGGAGGCCGGACCCGGCGGTGCAACTTCCCTGGGATTCGTCCCGGAATCAGGACTTGTCGGACCCCGTGCCGGATATCTGGGCGCTCTCCGGGAAGTTGATTTTCAGAAGCCGCTCGGCGTCGCGCTGAAGATCGGTAAATCCCATCGCCTGGTAGGCCTTCACCAGAACAACGAAGGCCCGTTCGAGCGCAGGGGCCTGCGGATAGTTGTTGATCGCGTATTGCGCCCGGTTGACCGACGCGACATAGGCGCGGCGGCGCAGGTAGTACTCGGCGATCCGGACTTCCGATGACGCCATGGCATTGACCAGGTAACGCAGGCGTTTGATCGCATCGGGGGTGTACTTGCTCTCGGGGAACCGGGTGACCAGCTCCTGCAAGGCGTCGAAGGATTCACGCATCGCCTGTGGATCCCGCTCCGTCGGATCCTGATCGGAAAGCTTGGCGATGATCCCGAGATCCTCGTTGAACGTGACCAGACCCTTGAGGTAATACGCGTAGTCGACACGTTCGTGAGTCGGGTAGAGCTGGATGAACCGGTCGCATGTCGCGATCGCGGATGCGCGCTCGTTGTCCTTGAAATACGCGTAGGCCATCTCCAGCTGGGCCTGCTGAGCGTAGCGGCCATAGGGGTACCGGGCCGACAGCTTTCGTAGTGCCCGAGAGCACGTTTGTAGTTTCCGGCATCCAGCTCTGCCTTGGCTTCGGCATACAGCTTTTCGACGGACCAGCCGCGGGTCTGGTCATCGCCCTTGGTGGTTCCGCTGCCGCCGCATGCGCTGAGCATCAGGACGGCAGTGATCACGGCTAGAATTCGCAACATGGCAGGCGCAATGGACGGGGAACGGGATTATAGCGTGGCACCCTCAGGGCCCGGACATTCCTTGGTGGTGCCGGAGACCTGCGCAGGCCTGCGACTGGATCAGGCGCTCGCGCAGTGTTTTCCGCAGTATTCCCGCAGTCAGATCAAGAACTGGGTGGAGGCCGGCCGCGTCCGTGTCGACGGCTCCGAGGCCGCCCCGAAGCGCCGGATGCGCGGGCTGGAGACCGTCACGCTCGATCCTGACGACTCGTCGACGCAAACCGCCGATCGGCCGGAAGACATTCCCCTCGGCATCGTGTTCGAGGACGACCACATCGTGGTCCTCGACAAGCCTGCGGGGCTCGTCGTACATCCCGGCGCAGGCAATCGCACAGGAACGCTGCTCAACGCACTGCTTTCACACGCCCCTCGCCTGGAACACCTGCCGCGTGCCGGCATCGTCCATCGCCTGGACAAGGAAACGAGCGGCCTCATGGTCGTCGCCAAGACGCTCGAAGCGCAGACCGATCTCGTCCGGCAACTGCAGGCGCGCAGCGTGTCACGCGTCTATCTGGCCATCGCCGAAGGAAGAATCGAGAAGTCCGGCAGCGTCGATGCGCCCATCGGGCGGCATCCCGCGCACCGTACCCGCATGGCGATCGTGGAACGCGGCCGGCCCGCACGCACGCACTATCGTCCTCTGCAGTCGGGGAGCGGGTGGACACTGGTGGAGTGCACGCTGGAGACGGGACGCACGCACCAGATCCGCGTCCATCTCCAGCATATCGGACATCCTCTCGTCGGCGACCCGGTGTACGGAAAGCGCACCTCCATCAACTTGCGGTCGGCCACTGCCTTCAATCGTCAGGCGCTCCACGCGACGACACTGTCTCTGGAGCACCCCGCCAGCGGCGCAAGGATGAGTTGGTCCTCTTCCCCGCCCGCCGATTTCGACGACCTCCTGAACGCGCTGAAAACGGCATGCCCCTGACTCGCTCGGACTGCATCCTTCCAGACTGGCCGGCGCCGCACGGCGTCCAGGCACTCGTCACCACCCGTTCCGGTGGCGTGAGCAGCGGTCCTTACCGGAGCCTCAATCTGGGAACGTCCGTCGGCGACAACCCTGAAAACGTGCAGCGCAATCGCGATCTGCTCACCGCCTTGCTGCCGGCGGCGCCCCGCTGGCTCAGGCAGGTCCACGGAACGCGGGTCGTAGAGGCTGCAGCGGTGGACGGGTTGCCGGAAGCCGACGCTGCGGTCACGGGCGAGCGGGGAGTGGTGTGCACCGTTCAGATGGCCGACTGCATGCCGGTCCTGCTGGCCGACACCAGAGGGCGGCGTGTCGCGGCTGCCCACGCGGGATGGCGGGGACTATCGGCCGGTGTGCTCGAACGCACAGTGGCGGCGATGGCCATTCCGGAAACGGAACTCATCGCCTGGCTCGGCCCTGCCATCGGCCCCATGCACTTCGAGGTCGGCCCCGACGTTCTGGACGCATTCACGAAGGGAGACGCCGCAGCGGAGCAGCATTTCGTTCCGAAGTCGCCCGGCAAGTGGCTGGCGGATCTCCCCGGACTCGCGCGGCGGCGCCTCGCGGCGCTGGGTGTGGGGAGAGTATTCGGGGGGCAGTGGTGCACGTTCGCCGACGACGCCCGCTTCTTCTCCCATCGCCGCGACCGCATCACGGGAAGAATGGCTGCGATGATCTGGCTGGACCCGGCAGCGAACCGCTGAACCCGCCCGCGTTCATCGGTCGGATTGTTCCTTCCCTTCGACGAGAGGCGCTGGTGGCCTGGCCATGGACACGGCCCCTTGCTCCGGCGCTCCGCGGGTCTTCCGATCGCGGCGGCGCCGGGGAACACCGAACAGCCAGAGCAGCAGCGCGAGAGGCGCAGCCCCATAGAACACGAAGGTGAGGATGCCCGCCACCACGCTCGGTTCGGTGGCTGCCATCAGCACAGCGACGTAGAGCCAGGCGGCCGCTACGATGTACATGCCGGACACTCCCTTTGGCTCCTGCCTGTTTCCCGATGCGACAATCCCGCTGCCATGAACTCCACGTCCTTTCTCGAAGAAGCCGCCAAGGCCCTGGGCCCGGATGCGATGTCAGCGCTCGGCATGAGCATTCGTCCATCGGTGGAGGAACTGCAGACGCTGGCCCACGCCATGCTCGAGGCGCTACGCGAGCGTCCCGAGGCGTTCGAGCAAAGACTGACCGAGTTCTACACCGCGCAGTTCGCATTGTGGCAAACGCTTCTGCCCGGCAGCAAAGCCGGGCCGGCAGTGGATGCGAACCTGCCCCCCGAAGACTCGTCCTCGCACGGCGACTGGTCCGACTCGCCATGGTTCCGTTATGCACGCGCCCAGCATGAGCTCTGGTCGCGTCACGCCAGCGCCCTCCGGGATCTTCTCGACCTGCGGGACATGCCCGGCCGCCGGCTGGCATTCCTGCTGAGACAGTCGATCGAGGCGAGCGATCCGGACAATTTCTTCGTCACGAACCCGGATGCGATCCGGCGGGCCATCGCGACGCAAGGCGAATCGGTGGCACGCGGCCTTCGCAATCTGGCGCAGGACATCGAGCGCGGAAGCATTCGCATGAGCGACGAGCATGCGCTGGCGCTTGGACGGGACATCGCTGCGACAGCGGGCCATGTGGTCTGGGAATCGCCTATCGCACAGCTCATCCAGTACCGCCCCATCACCTCCCGAGTCCGCGCCAGGCCGCTCGTCATCGTCCCTCCGTTCATCAACAAGTACTACATCCTCGACCTCAGGCCCGGGACTTCCTTTGTCCGGTTCGCCCTGGCGTCCGGCTTCCAGGTCTTTCTGGTCTCCTGGCGCAACGGGTGCGCTGAAACCGCTGCCAGCGGCTGGGACGATTACGTCCGGGGCGGCGTCCTGGAAGCGATGCGGGCAGCCGGAAGAATCTCGCGAACCCGCAGGGTGAATCTTCTCGGGTACTGCGTCGGCGGGACGCTGTGCGCAACCGCTGCCGCACTGGTGCAACCGGAGCACCGCGCCCCGCTGGCCTCCCTGACACTGCTCACCACGCTCCTGGATTTCAAGGAACCCGGCGAACTGGGCGTGTTCGTCGACGATGCCTTCCTCCATCAACTCGAGGCTGCCGACGGCAGGAACGGCCTGATGCCTGCCCGGCATATTGCCGCCGCGTTCTCCAGCCTGAGGGCCCGCGAACTCGTCTGGCACTTCGTCGAACGAAACTATCTGTTCGGCGAGACTCCACCGGTCATGGATCTGCTGCACTGGAACAGCGACGGCGCAGACGTCCCTGCCCTATTGTTCTCGCAGTACTTGCGCAAGATGTACCTGGAGAACACGCTCGTCAGGCCCGGGACGATGAACGTGCTGGGCGAACCGGTGGACCTTTCGACGATCGGCGTTCCCAGCTACATGCTTGCGGCGATCAAGGATCACATCGTCCCCTGGCAATCGGCCTATCGGGGGCTCCGCCTCGTGAGCGGCGACAAGCGGTTCGTACTGACGGAGAGCGGGCACGTCGCCGGCGTCGTCAATCCCCCCGGCTTGCGATCACGGGGACACTGGGTGTCCAAGACGATTGCCGGAACCCCGGAAGAATGGTTTCATGGCGCCGAACATCGAGCAGAAAGCTGGTGGACGGACTGGGCCGGATGGCTTGCGTCGCACTCGGGAGCATGGAAGCCGGCGCCGTCGGCACCGGGTGGCGCTGGCCTTGCCGCGACCGAAGCTGCGCCGGGTCGATACGTGCAGTCCGTCTCCGGCCGGCGTGCGGCGGCAGGTTCCTGAGTTGAAACGACCCGCGCTGCCCCCGTTCGGGCAGCGCCTGATTCCAAGGAGGAGAGAAACGACATGGCCAAGCGAATCGTTTTGGTGACCGGCGGGATGGGCGGACTGGGCGAATCCATCTGCACCGGCATGGCTGACCAGGGGCTATACCGTGGTCGCCACCCATTCGCCATCCAACAAGTCTGCGGATGCCTGGATTGCTGCGATGCGAGACAAGGGATACGAATTCCACGCGGTGCCCCGCCGCTGTCAAGAGGGTCGAGGAGAGCGTGGGGCCGGTCGATGTGCTGGTGAACAACGCCGGCATCACCCGTGACATGACCTTCAAGAAGATGACCAAGGCGGACTGGGATGCGGTAATCAGCACCAATCTGGACAGCGTCTTCAACATGACCAAGCAAGTGATGGATGGCATGGTGGAGCGCGGCTGGGGACGCGTGATCAACATCTCATCGGTCAACGGCCAGAAGGGAGCCTTCGGTCAGACGAACTACTCGGCCGCAAAGGCCGGCATGCACGGTTTCACGAAGGCCCTCGCACTGGAGGTGTCAAAAAAAGGGGTCACCGTGAACACCATCTCGCCGGGTTACATCGGCACCAAGATGGTGACCGCGATCCCCAAGGACATACTCGATTCCAAGATCCTCCCGCAGATCCCTGTCGGCCGGCTGGGCAAACCCGAGGAAGTGGCCGGACTGATCATCTATCTGGCCTCCGACGAGGCTGCCTTCCTGACTGGAGCCAATATCTCCATCAACGGCGGTCAACACATGCAGTAATCGGGACCGGGTGGCGGCAAGTTCGTCCGTCAGAGGATCCGACGTGCGAGGCCCGGTCGATACCACGAAAAAAAACCCCGGTGGGGAACCCACCGGGGTTGAACCTTTATCTTTCGATAAAGGGGGAGGAGCCTGCTCCTGGCAACCGGCGCTCTTCGAGCGCTCCGGCTTGCACTGGCCGCGAGTAGATCGCGACCTGGAATTCGTGATGGCCCTGGCGCTTCACCGCTCCAACCTTCGCCAGTAGCCCCTTGACACGATCAATCTATAAGCCAACATCGTGCCAACTTCTGCCGTTTCAAGACCGGGCCCAAACACCCGCCCTCGACATTTCGCGGCGCCTGCAGCGATTCGAAGCCCGCTGCCTTTCGCCACCCGGCCCGACACCGCAAGACCGATCCGGTCTTGCCCAAGCGCACTGCAACGATGTGCCGATGTCATTACCGCTCATCTTGCCGCTACCGACGAACGTCTCCGGCCAAGACTTGATTGCTGCAACGCACAACCAAATGGTAAATGCCGTTTACTCTGTAAGTCAACATTTTTTTGCGCGGCGCATCAATGATCCGTTAAATTGCGCTCAGAGGGGATCGCAGCAATGCTCAGACCGTCTGCGGCCAGGGTCAGCGCGTATCCCCCAAACAATCGCGAGAGGTCCGAATGGCTGAAGACACCCGGCTTATCAAGAAGTATCCGAATCGACGGCTATACGATACGGCGACCAGCAGTTACATCACGCTGGCTGACGTGAAGACATTGGTGCTCGAACAAGTGCCTTTCAAGGTGGTGGATGCGAAGAGTTCGGAAGACCTGACCCGGAGCATTCTTCTGCAAATCATTCTGGAAGAGGAAACGGCGGGAGCCCCGATGTTCTCGAGCGACATGCTGTCCCAGATCATCCGCTTCTACGGCAACGCCATGCAGGGCATGATGGGCAGCTATCTGGAGAAGAACATCCAGACCTTCCTGGAGATCCAGCGCAAGCTGCAGGAGCAGTCCCTTGCCAAACTGGGCGACAACCCCACGCTGGGGGCGGAAGCGTGGACGCAGTTCGTCAAGATGCAGGGGCCCGCAATCCAGGGACTGATGGGCAGCTACCTGGAGCAGAGCGCCAACTCGTTCGTCGAAATGCAGCAACAGCTGCAAAAACAGGCGCGAAGCATGTTCTCGGCGTTTTCCTTCCCCACGTTCGGAACGGTGCCGGAGCAGGCTCCGTCGAATGGAGACCCCGCACCCGGGAGTCCGAAGAAGTCCGGCTAGTAAAACCCGAGACGGAGGGGTGGGGCCGCGACGCCGCCTCGCCCGCGGGAGCGATGTCGCGAACGGTCGGGCCGCTTTGTGGGGGCGCACAAGCGTGGGACCCGAATGGGCATTGGCCCGTTCTGATGCGTGAGGGTTGCGGTTCTCCGCACCGGCGAGCGTGGCGTCGAGGCAATCTCGACGCTCCGTAAACGCGAGCAGGCGACGCCGGACGAAGCCGCGGAGACCTCTCCACTCGCTCCCTTCCTCTCCGCCTGTCATCGCCTGTTTCCAACTGCCACGCGATTCGCGTACATTGAGCAGATCTTCCCTGACGACTCAGTAACTCCATGAATTCGAAGGTTCGGGCGCGCCCGCCGGCAGCGCCCAGAGTTGGTTTTGTCTCCCTCGGCTGTCCCAAGGCCCTGGTCGATTCGGAACAGATCCTCACGCGGCTGCGGGCCGAAGGCTACGAAATCGCACCGTCCTACGACGGTGCCGATCTGGTGGTCGTCAACACCTGCGGGTTCATCGATTCCGCCGTGGAGGAATCGCTCGACGCCATAGGTGAGGCGCTGAACGAGAACGGCAAGGTGATCGTCACGGGTTGCCTGGGCGCAAAGGGATCTGTCGTCCAGGATGCCCACCCTCAGGTGCTGGCGGTCACCGGTCCGCATGCCACCGACGAAGTGATGACCGCCATCCACGAACACCTCCCCAAGCCGCACGATCCATTCTCGGATCTTGTTCCGCCCCAGGGGATCAAGCTGACGCCTCGGCACTACGCGTATCTCAAGATCTCCGAAGGATGCAACCACCGCTGCACCTTCTGCATCATCCCGTCGTTGCGGGGCGACCTGGTGAGTCGGCCCGCCGGCGAAGTTCTCCAGGAAGCCGAGAACCTGGTCCGGGCGGGTGTGAAGGAACTCTTGATCGTGTCCCAGGACACCAGCGCATACGGTGTGGACGTCAAGTACCGGACCGGCTTCTTCAAGGGTCGTCCCGTGAAGACGCGAATGACAGAAATGGTGCGGGCCATGTCCGATTTCGGTGCATGGATCCGGCTCCACTACGTGTATCCGTATCCTCATGTGGACGAGGCAGTCGCACTGATGGCCGAGGGCAAGGTGCTGCCCTATCTCGATGTTCCGTTCCAGCATGCCAGCCCGCGAATTCTCAAGCTCATGAAACGTCCGGCAAGCGCCGAGAACAATCTGGCCAGAGTCCGGGCCTGGCGTGAGGCGTGTCCGGCGATTGCGGTCCGCTCGACCTTCATCGTCGGCTTCCCCGGGGAGACGGACGCCGAGTTCGACGCCCTGCTTGATTTCTTGCGGGAGGCGCAGCTCGACCGTGTGGATGCTTCACCTATTCCCCTGTCGAAGGCGCCACCGCCAACGACCTGTCCGACCCGGTGCCCGAAGAGTTGAAGCTCGAGCGGCAGGCCCGCCTAATGGAAGTGCAAGCCGGGATCTCCGCCTCCCGGCTCTCCTCGAAAGTGGGGACCGAAATGACTGTACTGGTCGACGCGGTGGATCGCAGGCAGGCGCTTGCCCGCAGCAGCGCGGACGCGCCGGAAATCGACGGCGTCGTGGTGGTGTCGCCGGCCAAGGGGCTCAAGGCCGGAGAGTTCGCCCGCGTGCGGATCACAGGCGCCGATACGCACGATCTCCAGGCCGTTCCGATCGCCTGAGCCATGTGGCGCAGGTTCCTGCGCTGGGCGGATGCGCTGCGGCGCGACGCGATGACGGTCTGGTTCTGCGGGCGGCATCCGCGCACCCCCTGGTCCATCCGCCTGCTCGCGCTCGCCCTCGCCGCCTACGCCCTGTCGCCGATCGATCTCGTGCCGGACTTCATCCCCGTGCTGGGCTACATCGACGAGGCGATCCTCCTGCCCGCCGGAATCTGGCTGTGCCTTCGCCTCATGCCATCCGACGTTCTGGCGGAATGCCGCCAGCAGTCCGCGAAGTGGTTCGACGAACGGAAAGTCAAGCCGCGCAGCGTGACCGGCGCGGTGATCATCGTCGTCCTATGGATGGCGATGCTGTGGGCCGCATGGATCTGGTGGATGGGACGCTGAGGCCTCGAACCTCGGCCGCCTGTGCGGCCCGGGAACAGGGAGACGGGCGCCGGAAGCTCAGTCCCAGGCGCCGCTGCACCGCTCCTGGAGAAACGCGCAGGCTTCCCTCTCTTCCCGCGTCCTCTGCATGGGCGGCAGGCTCTGCCAGATTCGCCGGCCATACGGCTTGGCGATCAATCGCGGATCGCAGATGACCAGGACGCCCGTGTCCGTTTCGTCCCGGATGAGCCTGCCTGCGCCCTGCTTCAGCGAGATCACCGCCTGCGGAAGCTGGTAGTCGAAGAACGCATTCCCCCCCGCCATGCGAATGCGTTCGATCCTGGCCTGCAACACCGGATCGTCCGGCGGCGTGAACGGCAGCCTGTCGATCACGACCAGCGACAGCGTCGGGCCCCGCACATCCACCCCCTCCCAGAAGGACTGGCTGCCGATCAGGACCGCATTGCCCAGCCTGCGGAATCGATCAAGCAGTTCGCTCTTGGCACCTTCCCCCTGCACGAGCAGCGGGAAATCGAGGGAGCGGCGCTGCAGTTCACGTTCGATCAGCTCCCGTGCTTCCCGCATGGCCCGCAGACTGGTGAACAGGCAGAACGCGCGGCCTCCGCTGGCCTCGATGAGCGGCATTGCCCGCTGGACAACCGCCGCGGTGAATTCGGGCGTGTTCGGATCGGGCATGCCTTGCGGGGCATAGAGCAGCGCCTGGCGCTGAAAGTCGAACGGGCTTTCCCAGCTTTCCGCAGGCTCGTCTTCAAGACCCAATTGCGCGAGGAAGTGCGAGAAGTCTCCTTTCACCGACAACGTTGCGGACGTCAGGATCCAGGCGCGTGCGCCCTCCGCCACGTGGCGCCGGAACGCCGGCCCGACCGTGAGCGGCGTGCTGTGAAGTTGCACCGAACCGCCGAAGACCTCCACCCAGCGGACCATTTCAGGATCGGGTTCGTCCAGCCACTTGTGCAGGAGCGTGCGCTGCTCTTCGGCGCGTTGCCAGCAACGCTCGAGCCCCTCGCTGCGCTCTGCCTGCGTCTTCAGAAGCTCTGCCAGAGTCTTGAGCGCCGACGTCAGCGCTGCCGCCGCGCTGCCGAAGCCGCTCCTGCCGATCGCGTCTTCGCAGCGGATCCGTCCGGTCTCGCTGCCGAAGATCAGCCTCAGGTCGCGCGCCGCCTTGTCCGCCGCGCGCGCGGCGTCGGTCAGCTGGGCAAAGTCCTTCGCACCGGCGGCGGCTTCCATCCGCGTGTCCCTCGCCAGTTCCACCAGCTGGCTGGTGGAAACGCTCTGGCCGAAGAAGACGCTGGCAGTGGCCGGAAGCTGGTGCGCTTCGTCCAGGATCACGGCATTGCACTTGGGGAGCAGTTCCGCCACCCCTTCGTCCCGCAGCACCACATCGGCGAAGAACAGATGGTGGTTCACCACCACGACATCCGCTTCGAGCGCTTCCCGCCGCGCCTTGAGCACGAAGCACTCCTTGTGATTCGGGCACTCCTGCCCCAGACAGTTGTCCCGTGTGGACGTCACCTGGGGCCAGACCCCCGCATCCTCGGGCACGGACGACAAGCCGCCTCGATCGCCCGTGCTGCTCGTACGCGCGTAACGCTCGATCTCCTCCAGATACCCCACGTCTGCACGGCTTTCGAATCGCCCATCGCGTCGCGCACGTTCGATGTGGTAGTGGCAGACGTAGTTGGCCCGGCCCTTGAGCAGCGCGATGGTCACCGGCACACCCAGCGCATCGCGAACCATCGGCAGGTCCCGGGAGAAGAGCTGGTCCTGCAAGGTCTTGGTGCCCGTGGAGACGATCACCTTGCCACCGAGCAGCAACGCCGGAACGAGGTAGGCGAAAGTCTTGCCCGTCCCGGTACCCGCTTCCGCGACCAGCACGTCCTGGGTTCGCAGGGCGCGAGCGACGGCCTTGGCCATCTCGACCTGCTGATCGCGCCGCGTGTAGCCGTCGATGGCCCGTGCGAGCGGACCCTCTGTGCCGAAGACCTCGTCGATGTCCTGCATGGGGTAGCTCCGGGCGGAACAGCCGGTCGCGCCCGCGCCGGGGCTCAGCAATGAGCTTCGATGAACGCCTTGATCTTGGCGACGTCCGGGGCCATCACCTCGAAACGCAGCGGCTTGGACTCCAGATCCGCATAGCCGGGCGGCAATGGCGGATCGATGCCCAGCGCCTCGTGGATCGTCGCTGCGAACTTGGCCGGCTGCGCAGTTTCCAGACACAGCAGCGGCACCCCTGCCTCACGCTTCTCCAACCCCGACTTGATTCCGTCCGCCGTATGGGTGTCCACGAGAACGCCATACCGTTTGTGTACCGCGCGAATCGTCTCCAGCCGGTCCGCATGAGAACTGCTCCCGGACACGAAACCGAAGTCCGCGATGCGGGCGAAGTGCGGTGTTCCGCGAAGGTCGAATTCGCCCCCCCTGTCGACCTGACCCCACAACTCCCGGACCACGTTGGCGTCTCTTCCCACCAGGTCGTACACGAATCGCTCGAAGTTCGAGGCCTTGGAGATGTCCATGGACGGACTGCTCGTCTGAAAGACGCTCGACGCCGCACGGACACGATAGCGTCCCGTCCGGAAGAATTCGTCCAGGACGTCGTTCTCGTTCGTGGCAACGATGAGCCTGCGCACCGGCAGCCCCATCATGCGTGCCACATGTCCAGCGCAGACGTTGCCGAAATTTCCCGACGGAACCGAGAAGCTCACGCGTTCGTCAGCGGACCTGGTCACCGAGAAATAGCCCGCGAAGTAATACACCACCTGAGCCATCAGACGCGCCCAGTTGATCGAGTTCACCGTGCCGATGCGATGCGTCGCCTTGAATGCCAGATCGTTGGAGACGGCCTTCACGATGTCCTGACAGTCGTCGAACACGCCTTGCACGGCGATGTTGAAGATGTTCGCATCCTGCAGCGAGTACATCTGCGCCGTCTGGAACGGGCTCATCTTGCCGTGCGGAGAGAGCATGAAGACCCGCACGCCCCGCTTGCCGCGCATGGCGTACTCGGCTGCCGAACCCGTATCGCCCGAGGTCGCGCCGAGAATATTGAGCTCCTCTCCCCTCTTGCCCAGCACGTACTCGAACAGATTGCCCAGAAGCTGCATCGCGACGTCCTTGAATGCGAGCGTCGGGCCGTTCGACAGGTGCAGCAGATGCAGACCCGGTTCCAGAGTCGTGACCGGCGTGATGGCATCCGTACCGAATACCTGCGCCGTGTAGGTTCGGTACACGATGGAGCGCAGGTCCTCGGCAGGGATGTCGTCGATGAACAACCGGAGAATCTCGAACGCGAGATCGCGATAGGGGAGCGTCCGCCAGCGTTCCAGCGTCCCGCGATCCACACGCGGATACGCTTCCGGAATCGAGAGGCCTCCGTCCGGTGCGAGCCCTTCCAGCAGGATGTCGGTGAACGGCGTGGGCGGCATGCCGCCGCGCGTGGAGAGATAGTTCATGGATCGCAGCGTGTTCAGTGACGGCCCAGTTCTTCGAGACGGATGCGGGTGACCTTTCCGGCGATGCTGGGCAGCGCCTCCATGCGGGTGATGGCCGCGTCGACATGCTTTTCCACCGTGAGGTGGGTGAGCATGACGATGTCGACCTGCTCCTCCCCTTCCATCGGTTCCTTCTGCACCATCGCATCGATGGAAATGTTGTGATCCGCCAGGATCCGCGTGATGTCGGCCAGAACGCCGGGCCGGTCGTAGGCGCGCATGCGCAGGTAGTAGGACGTCTCCACCTCTTCCATGGGAAGGATCGGAGTGTCGGCGAGCTGATCTGGCTGGAACGCGAGGTGAGGCACCCGGTTCTCAGGATCGGCGGTGTGCATGCGGGTGACGTCCACCAGATCGGCGACCACGGCCGACGCAGTCGGCTCCGATCCGGCGCCGGCTCCGTAGTACAGCGTCGCGCCGACGGCGTCGCCCTTGACCAGCACGGCATTCATCACGCCTTCCACGTTGGCGATCAGACGCCGCGCAGGAATCAGCGTGGGGTGAACACGCAGTTCGATCCCCTTGGGTGTGCGGCGCGTGATGCCCAGGAGCTTGATGCGATAGCCCAGCTGCTCGGAATAGCGGATGTCCTCGCGCGTCAGACGCGTGATCCCCTCGGTGTAGGCCCGCTCGAACTGCATCGGAATTCCGAAGGCGATGGACGCCATGATCGTCAGCTTGTGCGCCGCGTCGATGCCCTCGACGTCGAACGTCGGGTCGGCTTCGGCGTAGCCGAGGCGCTGGGCTTCCTTGAGCACCGTGTCGAAGGCGAGCCCTTTCTCGCGCATTTCGGAGAGGATGAAGTTGCTCGTGCCGTTGATGATCCCCGCGACCCACTCGATGCGATTGGCCGTCAGGCCTTCCCGCAGCGCCTTGATGATGGGAATGCCTCCGGCCACGGCCGCCTCGAAGGCCACCATCACCCGCTTCTCGCGGGCGGCCGCGAAGATCTCGTTGCCGTGCTTGGCGAGCAACGCCTTGTTCGCCGTGACGACGTGCTTGCCGTTCGGGATGGCGGCAAGGATCAGATCCCGTGCCACGGAAGTGCCACCGATCAGTTCGACGACGATGTCGATGGCCGGATCGCGGACGACGGAGAATGCATCGTCGGTCAGACGTGCGTCTTCGCCGGCCACGGCCCGCGCCTTCTCGAGGTCACGGTCGGCGATGACGCTGATCTCGATTCCCCGCCCTGCGCGCCGCATGATCTCGCTCTGGTTGCGCCGCAGGACGGAAAACGTTCCGCCGCCGACCGTGCCGATGCCCAGCAGGCCAACTTGTATGGGTCTCATTCGAATGCCTTTCTGAAACTGAATCCGGTCACGAAGTATCCTTCACGGAAGTAGAAGCGATGGGCGCGGGTCCGCTGCGTGCCGGATTCGAGGTCGACGCCGTTGCAGACGCGCTCGCGTGATTCAGCCTCGAGCCACCGGAGCAGAGCCGAGCCGACGCCGGACGAACGGTGAGTCTCGTCCGTCACCAGATCGTCGACGTAGAACCGGCGTCCCGCGTGCGTGTTGGAGAAGATGCGGAATACCGCGACGCCTCGCACGGTGCCATCGACGGTTGCCACGACCATCTCGGCCCCGTCCGCGAAGATATCCCGCATCTGTTGCAGATAGTCGCCGGACAGGTGGGGCCGCAACTGCCTGTGCACGGATTGCGCGAGTTCGAGAAGCTCGGGCCGGAGGACCTGTCCTCCCGGCCCGGCGACGCGGACGATCTCGATGCCGCCGGCGCGGGTCATCCTGCCTTGGCGACCTGAGCCGCCGTCAGGAGGCCGTCGCGGCGGAACATGTCGCGGATTCCGCGGACCGCCTGGCGGATGCGAGCCTCGTTCTCGATGAGCGAGAAGCGGACGTGGTCGTCGCCCCATTCGCCGAACCCGACGCCGGGCGACACCGCCACCTTCGCGTCGGCGAGCAGCTTCTTCGAGAACTCCAGCGACCCCATGGACCGATACGGTTCCGGGATCTGCGCCCAGATGTACATCGTCGCCTTCGGAATCTCGACCATCCAGTCCACCGCGTGCAGACCGGTCACGAGCACGTCGCGGCGTCGCTGATACATGCCGCGGATCTGCTCCACGCAGTCCTGCGGGCCTTCGAGTGCGACGATGGCCGCCACCTGGATCGGCGTGAAGGTGCCGTAGTCGTGATAGCTCTTCATCCGGCCCAGCGCCGCGACCAGTTCCCGGTTGCCGACCATGAAACCGACCCGCCACCCCGCCATGTTGTAGCTCTTGGAGAGGGTGAAGAACTCCACCGCGATGTCCTTGGCGCCCGGAACCTGCAGGATCGACGGGCATTTCCAGCCGTCGTAGACAATGTCCGCGTACGCGAGATCGTGTACGACGAAGATGTCGTGCTCCTTCGCCAGTGCGACGATGCGCTCGAAGAACGGCAGTTCCACGCACTGTGCCGTCGGATTGGCCGGAAAGTTGAGGATGAGCATCTTGGGCTTGGGCCACGACTCGTGGATCGCCCGCTCGAGTTCCTCGAAGAAGTCACGTCCCGGCACCATGGGCACGTGGCGGATGTCCGCACCGGCGATGACCGGCCCGTAGATGTGGATGGGGTAGCTGGGATTGGGAACCAGCACGATGTCGCCGCGGTCCAGAGTGGCGAGGGCCAGATGGGCGATGCCCTCCTTGGAACCGATGGTGGCGATCGCCTCGGTATCCGGATCCAGTTCGACCTGGTAGCGCGACTTGTACCAGTTGGCGATGGCGCGGCGCAGCCGGGGAATGCCCTTGGATACCGAATAGCGGTGGGTGTCGGGCCGTTGTGCGGATTCGACGAGCTTGTCCACGATGTGCTTCGGCGTGGGCTGGTCCGGGTTGCCCATGCCGAAATCGATGATGTCTTCTCCCCGCCGGCGGACGACCGCCTTCAATTCGCCGGTGATGTTGAAGACGTACGGGGGGAGACGCTTGATACGGGGAAACTCGTGCATGACGGGATGGCTCGCGCCGGGCATGGGCCGCGGCGGTGCAGGGAAAAGAAGTTAATCTTAGTGGGGGCGGGAACGTTCCGCAAACGGAGAGTATTGAATTGAAACTGCATCTCGACCGGTTCGACGGCAGGAATGCCTTCACCGGCCTGGGCGACGGCTACGTGGCCGTCAATGGACAGATGCACCGGTCGAGCCTGGTGGTCTTTCCGGACCGGATCATCGATCCGTGGCCCGTCCCGACCATCGAAGCACTCGATGCCACGGCCCTGCAGTGCCTGGTCGACGAACCGCTGGAGATCGTCCTGGTGGGGACGGGCGCCCGCCACCGGTTTCCGCATCCGAGCGCCTATGCGAGCCTGGCGCGGAAGCGCATCGGCGTCGAGATCATGCAGACCGACGCCGCCTGCCGGACTTACAACATCCTGCTGGCCGAAGGACGCCGGGTCGCGGCTGCCCTCATCGTGGAGCCTCGCGCCTGAAGGCCCCCGCGGCCGCCTTCCTCATTCACCCCGGAGCACCGGAGGATCCACACCGACGCGGACGGCGCCCCAATGCCTTCCGCCGATCGTGATCGGCAACGACAGGTCGTTCAGCAGTTCGCCCGTGTCGCGCAGATAGGTCTGGAGCAGGCTTTCCGCGTGACTCCGCGCGGCGTTGATGGCGGTGTCGTCGTTGAAGATGCGCTTGTCGCGGCTCGCCACGAGATCCTTCGCCGGGTCGCCGGTCGGTGCCTGCGAATACTGGCGATTGTGGGTGGGCGCGTAGCCGTTCTCGTCCACGCATATCGCGAACCGGCAGCCCTGGAGGTCGGAGACAACGCCATCTCCGAGCCGCTGAAGCTCCGTCTCGCAGGCCCGGTCGTACGCCGTGCGGTACTTCGCGGGATTGCTGCCGGGTATCTGCTGGTAACTGCGGTCGAAAACGTTCGTCCCCTGCGCCTGCTGGCTCGCGAGATAGTTCTGCACGTCGTCGCGATACTGGCGCGCCCTGCCCATGATCCTGTCGAATACGGTGTCGCCGAGCCGGAACTGCGAACCCAGCTCCAGAATGCGCTCGGACGCCCCGCGGACTTCCCGGGACCGCGAGTGCGCTTCCTTCATGTGCGAGGTCACTGCCGCGCTGGCGTCGTGGATCTGACCCACGTTGATGTGGATCGCCTCGTTCGACACGCGAACGGCCTCGATGGACTGAAGCATCCCCTGCAGTTCGTCGTGCATCGATTCGAAGGAGGCGACCATGCGCTCGAAGTTGTCGCTCGATTCGCGCACCACGGTCACGGTCCGGGTCGTGTCGTCGTGGATCTTGTCGGTGTCCGCGGCGGTGGTTTCGACCAGATGAATCATCTCCCCCGTGCTGCTGGAGATGGTGGCGGTGGCCGACTTCACCTTCTCGGCCAGCTTGCGCACCTCGTCGGCCACCACGGCGAAACCGCGGCCGACTTCACCGGCCCGCGCCGCCTCGATGGCCGCATTGAGCGCCAGAAGATTGGTCTGATCCGAGATGTCGTTGATCAGCACACCGATGTCCCGGATGGATCGCGAATGGTTGGAAAGCTGGGCAACCGTATCCTTGAACGCCGCGATGCTCTTGCGCACCGTCTCCATGCGTCCGGCGACATCCCGCAGCTGAGTCGAGGAAGCGCGCGCGGACTCCAGGTTCTGGGTGGTGTTCTCCGCAACGCCCTCGGCCTGGCGGCCCATGGTCACCACGGCATCCGTGACGAGCTGGCTCTGATCGAAGATCCGGTCCGACAGCTCCTTCTGCAGGGTGGCCTGAGCGGCGGCGGCATCCGTCTCCTTGGTCATTCGCGCTGCGGCCGCCGCCACGTCGATGCCGCCCTTGCGAGCCAGCCCGACGAAAGCCCCCATCCGATCCGCGAGCCTGGACAGTCCCGCCGAGTCTCCCGCCCCCCGCGCGCCGGACAATCCGGACATGTCGCCCGTCCTGCACGCCGTCTCGACCGCCTCGTCGAGCGAGGCTCGGGGGCCCACGTGGGAACGGGCAATCCACATCGATCCGAACACGCCGAAACCCGAGGCGACCGCCAGCCCGACCGCCGTCGTCCATACGGGTCCCACCCCCGACCAGTGCAGAGCGACCGTCACCAGGACCGGCACAAGCGCCATGATCAGGTGAGCGGCATGCAAGCCACCCATCGCGCCATCCGGATGCTGAACCCTTTGCTGCATGAGCTTTCCCCTCTTACGGCGTTCGCATGCGTCCCGGCCCGACGCATTGATGAGCCACGGAGCGCGGACGGGGCAGCGCGAGCGCGAACGAGAGGCTCGGCGGCACGGAAGATCTCCGGTGACCGGAGTGCAGAACGGAGACGGCGGGACAAACTTTAGCGGGCCGGATCGCACGATTCGGCAAGAAAACAGCCGGCGAACGGCGCGCGATCCCTCAGAGATCTGCCAGGGCCCGGATGTGCGCGGTCACCGATCGGCCGAGAGCGTGCAGCTCGTAGCCGCCTTCCAGGATCGACACGATCCTGCCCCCGGCATGGTCATCCGCCACGGACATGATGCGACGCGTGACCCACGCGTAATCGTCTTCGACCAGTCCCAGGGAAGCCATGTCGTCGTCTCGATGGGCATCGAACCCGGCAGAAATGAAGATCATCTCCGGGGCAAATCGCTCCAGGGCAGTCATCCAGACCTCGTCCACGACCTGGCGGAACTGCCGGCCGGTGCTGTACGCAGGCAGCGGGACGTTCACCATCGTGTCGGAACGCCCTTCGATCCCGCTGTACGGGTAGAACGGATGCTGAAAGGTCGACACCATCATCACCCGCGGGTCATGAGCGAAGATGTCCTCGGTGCCGTTGCCGTGGTGGACGTCGAAATCCACGATCGCCACCTTGCCGAACCCGTGCGCCGCCAGCGCATGCGCGGCAGCCACGGCGACATTGTTGATGAAGCAGAAGCCCATGGCGCGTCCGCGCAGGGCGTGGTGCCCGGGAGGACGCACGTTGCAGAACGCGTTGCGCGCCTGCCGGCCCGCCACCAGATCGGTCGCGAGCACCGCCGCTCCTGCCGCCCGCCACGCCGAGCGCAGGGTGTAGGCATTCATGGCGGTGTCGGGATCCAGGTGCACCACGCCATGCCCGGGACTCGATGCCTCGAGGGCATCCAGGTAGGCAGGATCGTGCACGCGCTCCAGGCATTCGCGGCTCACCACCGGCGCGTCGTGCACGTCGAGAGCAGGAAGAATTCCGGAGGCAATGAGCTGGTCTTCGACCGCACCGAGCCGGGCCGGACACTCTGGATGACCCCGTCCCATGTCGTGCCGCGAACAATCGTCGTGTCGGATGAAGGCGGTGTGCATGCTCTTCGGGAAGTGCGGGAGCGCCGGCCTGCGGCGCTCCAGGCAAGGGGCTGTCAGACCTTCAGCAGCACTGCGCCGGTGGTCTTGCGCGCCTCGAGATCCGCGTGGGCCTGCCCGGCATCGGCAAGCGCGTACTCGTGCACCAGATCCGCCGACATGACGCCCTTCTCCAGCGCGGCATACAGACGGGATGCCATCTTCTCCCGGTCCTCTCCGACGAAATAGTGGAAGACGGCCGGTCGCGACACGGTGTTCGACTTGCCGAAGAGCTGGGAGATCTGGAAAGGTTCGATGGGTCCGGAGGCCTGACCGAAATTGACGAGGTGGCCGCGCATGGCCAGCGCCTCCAGGGATCCCTGGAACGTGTCCTTCCCGACCGAGTCGTACGCGACATTCACGCCCTTGCCACCCGTGATCTCGCGGACACGCTCCACGAAGTTCTCGCTGCGATACAGGATGGTGTGATCGCACCCGGCCTTCTTCGCCAGTTCCGCCTTCGCTTCGCTTCCCACCGTTCCGATCACCATCGCACCGCGGTTCTTCGCGAGCTGGCACACGTACCGGCCCACGCCGCCAGCGGCAGCATGCACCAGCACGGTGTGTCCTGCCTTCACCGCGAACACGTCGTCGACGAGCATCAGCGCGGTGAGGCCCCGCAGAAAGGTCGCCGCGATCGTCCGGTCGTCGAGGGTGCCGGGCAATTTCACCAGCAGGTCTGCATCGATGAGGCGATCGCTCGCGTAACCTCCGTACTTGTTCGTGAGGTAGCTCACGCGGTCTCCCGCTTTCACGCCGGTGACATCCGCCCCGACCGATTCCACCACGCCCACGCCCTCCAGACCGGGAATTCCCGGCAGTGGCAGCGTCTTGTAGAGACCCGACCGCACGTAGCAGTCGTGGAAGTTCACGCCAATCCAGGTCTGGCGGATCCTGGCCTGGCCCGGGCCGGGATCGCCGACCTGGATGGACTCGGCCTTCAGAACCGAAGGCGGCCCGGGTTCCCGCAAGATGATGGCTTGTTGCATTGCGACTCCTGTCTTCGTCGTTGGGGGCAGGAGCCTCGGAAGACCGCGGTGACCCGGCCCTGGCCCGATCGACCGCCCGTAGATGAAGCGGCCGCTCCTGCCCCATGGATAACCATGGTTGCGTGAGGCCGGATTATGCGGGATTCCGAGCATTCCTCGTGGGGTGAACGCCGGGACGGTCCGACCCGCGACAAAGGCTGACGGCATCTCGGGCCGGATCCTTCGCCGGCGCCCGTCCAGTCGACCCGACGCCGGCTTTCCACTGGCATATCCGACAGGACGGTTCTGCTACCATCCTGCCGACAAAATCGCCGGACATGCGCACTTGCGCCTCGATACGGGCGACCCGCGGTGTCGGCGCACCCCGCATGTTTTCCAGGGCAACCACCATGACGCGCGTTCTTTTCCTCCTCCTCCCCGCGGTCCTGCTTCTTTCCGGTTGCCCTTCCATACGGGAAAGCAGACCCCTCGCAGATGCGCTGAGGGATGGCGTTCACCTCGAGCGCTCTTTGCCGAAGAAGATTCCGGACAGGGCATCGAAGGTGCCTCATTCGCAATATGTCCTCATCCGCAACGAAAGTGCGGTCGGTCTGCTGGTCCCCGTACCGTTCGTGGCCGATGTGGTGGAGAACGCCGCCAACGATCACGCCGCCGCAGCGTACGAAAAGAAGTATGGGCACGTCGATCCTTACCGGATTGTGGCCGACGCCATGAACGGCAGCCCCGTCCTTGCCAAGGGCGACGCCGGTCTGCCTCTGCAGCCGTTTGCCTTCCTGCAGGAGTGCGTGGACGACCGCTTCCGGGTGACGCTGGTGGCACACCTGGAATCGGGCGAAACGATGGGTCGCT
Source organism: Betaproteobacteria bacterium (assembly GCA_016713305.1). Classification (NCBI taxonomy): domain Bacteria; kingdom Pseudomonadati; phylum Pseudomonadota; class Betaproteobacteria; species Betaproteobacteria bacterium. The sequence goes on along the minus strand of JADJPK010000007.1, from coordinate 261,592 downwards.
ATCTCATCCATCTGCCCGGCACCTATTCTCCGGGCGAGATTGCAGACCCGCCGGCCGAGGTACTGGACCGCCTGGCGACGGAGCTTCGGGCCGCCGCCATCCAGCTGAGGGAACTCGTGGAACGCGGCGCACGAAATCAGCTGCGCCCGAGCGGGGTGCGGGCGGACGTCGGAAGCCTTCATCTGGTGGGTGGGCGCGCCGTCGGACTCATGCCTCCCTCTCTCCTTCGCGCCAAGGACGCGGACCTCATCGAGGAAGGCAGCGACTACATCATCGTGCGCATCAAGGGAGACGTCTCTCTTCCCGCATCGACGGGCGGGCTGATGTTCGGCGTCCACCGGCTGCGGAAGGACCAGCTCCACACGTTCGAGAAGCACCAGGGCACATCGTGACCCTTTCCGTGCGCGACGTCCCGCGCCAAGGGCACCTGGATAGCCTGCCGCGTGTCTTGGCGGTCGCCGCCTCCGCGCTGGGGCTCTATGTCTGGGGTGCGCTCCGTTCCCCCTACAAGTACGCCGACCCCGAGTTCATCCTCCACTACTTTCCCACGGAACTTCAGGTCGCCGTGCTGCTTCTCGTGGCTACGCTCGCCTGGTTTCCCGCCAGATACCTCAGCTGACACGCCCCGTCCCCCGTATTCTCGAGCGGGGCGCTCCCCCTGTTGATCCTGCTCATTGCCGCCGCGGGGGCCTGGTTCAGCGTGCGCTCCAGCCTGCCAGCGAACGTGGGAACGGACGTGCACCGTTCTCTCCGGGTGCTGGGAACCACCGTTCTGGTGGGCATCAACGAGGAGTGGCTGTTCCGGGGGGTAGTAATGGCCGCACTGTGCCGGCGCCTGGGTCTGAAGCGCGGAGCCCTGATCTCGACCGCCCTGTTCGGGACGTTCCACATGATGAACGTCGTGGCCGGAGAACCCCTGCACCTTGCGGTCCTGCAGATGTGCATCACCACGTTGATGGGAGCCATCTTCGCGCTCGCGGCCATCGCCACGCGGTCACTGCTTTGGCCGGCCCTCGGTCACGCCCTCTACGACTTCGCGGTGCTGGAGATATCCCGGTTGAACACCCTGGGCGCCACCGCCTGGCCGGCCCTCGGTCTCACGGTTCTCGGCGGAATGCTCGGCCTCGTCTGCATCGCGCGACTGTTCCGATTGGAAGGCAGCTCACCCTACGGCCGGGACTGAACTCCAGTCCGGAACGGTCGCGGTCTGCGGCGCATCTATTTCAGCAGCAGCGCGGGGTCGAAGCCCACGCGCAGCGCACCCCAGTGCCGGCCCTGGATACGGATGGGCATCGACAGATCGTCGAGGAGTTCGCCGGTGTCCCGCATGTAGGACTGCAGCAGCGAGTCGGCTTCGTTGCGCGCAGCGCGAAGCCCGGTGTCATCGTCGAACTTGCGCTTCACCCGGCTGTGCAGAAGGTCTTGCGCCCGGTCGCCCGTGAGCGGCCTGGAAAACTTCGTGTTGTGCGAAGGCGTGTACCCGTTGCGATCCACGCAGAAGCTGTAGCGCAGCCCTTCCATCTCGCTCAGCACCTCGTCGAGATAACGCCGCAGCCCCGTCTCGATGCGCTCGTCGTAGTTCGTGTGGAAACGTGGCGGGTCGCTGTCGAGGATCTGGCGGTACTGCGTGTCGAACAGATCGAGGCCCGACTCGGATTCCTTCGCGAGCCACGACTCGATGCGGTCCCGGTAGTTCGACGTGATGTCGAAAATCCGGTCGAACGAACTGGATCCCAGCCTGAATCTGGCCACGAGACCCTGGACGCGCTCGGTGGCATCCCGCAGCTCCCGCGACTGCGTGAGCGAATCGGTCATCTGTCGCGTCACTTCCCGCGACAGCCCATGGATGTCCCTCACCTTCGAGTGAACATCCTGATTGGTGCCGTCCAACTGGACGATCGCCCCCGTGATCTCCTCGAGCTGGCCGCTCATGGTGTTGAAGTCGCGCACCATGGTCTCGAAGTTCTGTGACGACTTCTCGACGACGCGCCGGGTCTCCTGTGCGTCGTCGTTGATCTTGCCCGTCTCGACGAGCGTGTTCTCCACGAGGTCGATCATGTTGGACGTGGATTCCGCGATCACGCCCGTGGCGGACTTGACCTTTTCAGCGAGCTTCCGGACTTCGTCCGCAACCACCGCGAATCCTCGTCCCACCTCGCCGGCTCTGGCCGCTTCGATGGCCGCATTGAGGGCCAGGAGGTTTGTCTGATCGGAAATGTCGTTGATCAGCGCGCCGATGTCGCGTATGGAACGGGAGGTGGTCGCCAATTCCTGCACGGTGCCGTTGAAGGCGCTGAGCCGATCGCCGATGCCCTGGATGCATTCCACCACGCCCAGAAGCTCGTCATAGGAGTGCCGCGCCGCCTCGAGGTTCGTGCTCGTCGAACCGGCGATGGACCGGGCGTGCTGATTGACCGTGGCCATCGCACCGCTCACCTCGTTGCTCGATTCGAAGATCACCTCGGTCAGCTGGCCCTGGCCGCGCGCGCTGTCCGCCGTCCCCTGCATGAGCTTCGACATGCGGCATGCCCCGATGGCGATGCTGACGCTCATCTGCCGCGTGTCGGTGACCATCGTCCGGATCTGCTGCTGCAGCGCAGTCACGCCCTCGGCCAGCGGCTCGAGCGCCGATCCTCCCACCTCGGGAACCGGCCGGGACAGATCGCCCCGCGCCTGGCTCAGAGTGCGCACGTGTTCGCTCAGGGCGGTCAGCGGGGCCGTCAACGAACGGCGGATCCACCACAGGTAACCGCCTCCCACGACCAACGCGGCTGCGCAGGCAAGCGACGGCAGAAGAGCCGTCTGGCTATCGGAAACGGCCCTCCAGCTGGCAAGCAACGTCAGCCCATGCAACAGCAGCAGCGTACCGGTGAAGATCACCGGCGTCAGGAAGATGCGGTCCCGTCGAGAAACGGTCTTGGGTGGCGTGGACAACGTGGCGTTCAAGGGAACCCTCCGTGTGGGTGTGCCGGAAACAGGCCTCTGCGGGACATGCGGCAAGAACGGTTTTCGGATGGCCCGATGGGAACTTTAGGCAAATGGCGCAAGGCTGAATGGAAAATCTGCCGTGCATGCCCGGCTGGGATCGGGACCGCCAGAATCCGCGCGGGGCGGGCTTCCGTGCACCCCAGGAGAAAGGAGCCGTCCGAAGCGGGCCCCGGCAGCACGGGCCGCCTCGGCCGGAGGCCCGATCTCGCCCTCGCCTCCCGCCCGGCCATCGTCCCCTCGCGACCGCCAATCGATCCGCGCACGTTTGCCGGACCTTCCCTAGAATGTCGGTATGCCGTTCGCACGCCGCCATCCGCTATCCCGCCTGTTCGAGCCGGAGATCGTTGCCCTGGTCGGAGCCAGCGACAACGTCCTGTCCGCGGGAGGAGCCGTCCTGCGGCAGATGCGAGGCGGTCCCTTCCGCGGCACGCTCCTGCCGGTGAATCCTCGCCATGCCACGGTGGCCGGACTCAAGAGCTATCCGCGTCTTGCCGATCTCCCCGTACAGCCCGATCTCGTGGTGATTGCCACGCGTGCGGACACGCTGCCCGACATCGTGACCGAGGCGGCGTCCATCGGTGCGGGCGCCGCTGCCATCCTGACGGCCGGGCTGGGAACCGACAGGGCGGACAACAACCGGATCCTCGCGCGAATCTGCGCGACCGCGCAGAAGTCGGGACTCAGGCTGCTCGGTCCCAATTCGCTGGGAATCGCACGGCCCTCGTCGGGATTGAACGCCACGTTCGGGCTTGCCCCCGTCGCGCGTGGAAGCGTCGCCCTTCTCTCGCAGTCGGGCGGACTCACCAGCGCCGTGCTCGATCGTGCCGCCACGGACGGCGTCGGCTTCTCGAGCGTCGTATCGCTCGGTAATCAGCTGGACGTCGGGTTTGCCGAGGCGCTGGACTTCCTCACGCTCGACCTCGAGACCGAAAGCATCGTGATGTACGTGGAAGGTGTGAAGCACGCCCGCCGCTTCACGAGTGCCTTGCGGGCCGCCGCGCGCATCAAACCCGTGGTCGTGCTGAAGAGCGGCCGGGGCCCCGCCGGATCCAAAGCGGCCACCACGCACACTGGCGCACTCGCAGGCCCCGACGAGGCGTTCGACGCGGTGCTTCGCCGCTGCGGCGCCGTGCGGGTGGCCGGCTTCCTGCAGCTCTTCGCAGCCGCCAAGTATCTTTCTTCGCGCTATCGTCCAGTGGGCAGACGGCTCGCCGTGATCACCAACGGCGGCGGGCCGGGCGTGATGGCGGTGGACCGCGCGTCCGACATGGGGCTCACGGTCGGCCCGCTGTCGCCCGGGACCATCGCGGAACTGGACCGCAAGCTGCCGCCACACTGGTCGCGCGACAACCCGGTCGATCTGATGGAAGATGCCCGACCCGACTTGTACCGTCACGCCATCGGCGCATGCCTGGAGGACCCTGGTGTCGACGGACTCCTCGCCATCGTCACGCCACAGGCCATGAGCGACCCTGCCGCCGTGGCCGGCATCGTCAAGGAGGCCGCGGAACGGGCCGCGAAGCCGGTGATCGCATGCTTCATGGGGGAACTGAGCGTGCGCGAACCGCTGCGGGCACTGCACGCCGAGCGGCTGCCGACATTCCAGTCCCCGGAACCCGCGGTGGAAGCGTTCGCCGCGATTGCGGGCTTCTACGAAAACCAGCGTCTGCTCATGCAGGTGCCCGGTCCGCTGTCGATACAGGAGAAGTCACCGGACGTCGAGGGCGCCACGATGATCATCGACAACGCGATCGGCCAGGGGCGGACCGTGCTGTCGGAATCGGAGACCAAGGCGGTGCTCGCGGCGTTCCACGTCTCCGTGGCACCGGTTGCCATTGCCACGGATGCGGTGGCGGCGATCACGGCGGCCCAGCAGTTCGGCTTTCCCGTGGCGCTCAAGGTCAACTCGCCCGACATCACGCACAAGTCGGACGTGGGCGGTGTGTGGCTCAATCTCCAGGACGGTCGCCAGGTCAGGGAGGCCTTCCAGCGCATCGTCGAGGACGTGCAACTGGCTCAACCTGGAGCCCGCATCGAAGGCGTGGCGGTCGAACCCATGGCCGTCAAGCGGCACGGGCGCGAACTCATGATCGGTGTGTCGACGGATTCCGTGTTCGGTCCGGTCATCGCATTCGGTGCGGGAGGCCGCGAAGTGGAAATCGTCGCGGACCGCTCGGTGGCGCTGCCCCCTCTCAACGGCATGCTGGCCCATGCGCTCATCGCCCGCACGCGGGTGGCCGGGTCGCTCGATGCGTGGCGAGGCTGGCCCGCCGCCAGCATGAGCGCCATCGAGGAGACGCTGCTGCGAGTCTCGGAACTCGTGTGCGAGATTCCTGCCATCGAGTCGCTGGACATCAATCCGCTCATTGCGGACGAAACGGGGGCCGTCGTGGCCGACGCGCGCATGGTCGTGAAGAGTTCCGGCCCCCGGTCCCGCGGCCGCTATGAACACATGGCCATCTGCCCCTACCCCACTCATTTGACCCGGGAGTGGAGCTGGCCGGACGGGCGCTCCGTGACCGTGCGTGCCATCCGGCCGGAGGACGCGGAAATGGAGCAGGCCTTCGTGCGCGGGCTTTCGGAGGAGTCCCGCTACTTCCGCTTCGTCAACGCGATGAACGAACTCTCCGAGCGGATGCTCGTGCGATTCACGCAGATCGACTACGACCGCGAACTCGCCCTGATCGCGGTGGTACACGACGGCGTCCCCGACGAACAGATCGCGGTCGCGCGCTACGTGATGACGCCGGAGGAGCACACCTGCGAGTTCGCCATCGCCGTGGCGGACGGCTGGCACGGCAAGGGCATCGGCCGCCGGCTGATGTCCGCGCTGATGGAAGCCGCCCGGGACCGCGGCCTCGAAGTGATGGTCGGCTTCGTGATGAGCCACAACACCAGGATGCTCCATCTCATGTCCGACCTGGGTTTCGAGGTCGGACCCGACCCCGACGATCCTTCCATGCGCCGCGTGCGCCGTGACCTCACCACATGGCGTGGACTTGCCAAACCGGCTTGACCCCCATTGGCCGCGCGAACGATCCGGTGCGCCGGGTTGTCATTGGGCAGGTGATCCGGAGGCGGCCTTCCCCCTCCGTCGTCCGCCCTGATGCCACGCTCCAGACAAGGCCCCCGATATGGCTCATGACATCCGGGTTCCGCTAAAGAACGGGGGCGAAGACCCGCAAATGCTCCAGAGGGCGACGGCGGCAGGAGCCGGCCGGCCCCAGAAGACGCGCGCGATCCGCCCAACCAACAACACGCCGGAGCCCGGAAGCGTTCCATGACTCGCGAAATCGAATCCATCCTCGACGCCGTAGGCGCCATCGTCCTCGGCAAGCAGCAGCAGCTGAAACTCACCGTCGCCTGCATCCTCGCACGCGGCCACCTACTGATCGAGGACCTGCCGGGCGTGGGAAAGACCACGCTGGCCCACGCGCTCGCCAAGGTTCTGGGGCTCGACTTCCAGCGAGTCCAGTTCACGGCCGACCTGCTCCCGACCGACATCCTGGGCATGTCCGTGTTCAACCGGGACAGCGGCACCTTCGAGTTCCATCCCGGCCCGGTCTTTTCCCAGGTGGTGCTGGCGGACGAGGTCAACCGTGCCACGCCCAAGGCGCAGAGCGCCCTGCTGGAGGCCATGGAAGAGCAGCAGGTCACGGTGGAGGGCCAGACGCGGCGACTGCCGGAACCTTTCTTCGTCATCGCCACGCAGAATCCCTCGCATCAGGTCGGGACCTTCCCGCTGCCCGAATCGCAACTCGACCGCTTCCTGATGCGCATTCGCCTGGGCTACCCGGATGCCAGCGCGGAACGCGCCCTGCTTGCGGGGGAAGAACGCCGTGCCATGATCGCCGCCATGTCACCCGCCCTGGACCCGAAATCGCTGATCTCGCTGCAGCAGCAGGCGCGCGCCGTGCACGTGGCCCCTGCGTTGCTGGACTACGTCCAGGCCATCCTCGCGCACACGCGACGTTCGGCCGAGTTCGCCAGCGGCCTCTCGCCACGCGCCGGTCTCGCGCTGCTCAACGCCTCGCGGGCGTGGGCATTCATGGACAACCGCACGGCCGTGCTGCCCGAGGACGTCCAGACCGTCTTTTCCAGCGTGGCCGGCCACCGGCTCATCGCGGCGAGCACCAACGCGGCGAGCACGGGCGACGAGGCGGCTGCCCGCGTGATCGCCTCGGTACCGATCCCCTGACCGGCACGCCCCGCCGGCGCCGCAGGCTCCGTCCGTGAAGTTCGCCTCTCTTTCGCTGCGCGCACGTCCCCGCCCGCAACCGGCGCCCGGGGAAGGCCGCGAGCCGGTCGTGCTCACCCAGAACCGCGTCTACATCCTGCCTTCGCGCATGGGCGGCATGTTCTGTCTCACGCTCGGACTGATGCTGCTGGGGTCGATCAACTACAACCTCGGGCTGGGCTACGTGCTCACGTTTCTCTTGGCCGGCGTGGGTGTGGTGAGTCTGCTGCACACGTGGCGCAACCTCGCGGGACTGGACATCCGTCCGGGCCGTCAGGAGAACGTGTTCGCCGGCGACCACGTCCGCTTCCGCGTGTCGATCCGTAACCCGACCGAGCTTCCCCGCTTCGCAGTCGGTCTGCGCCGCAACCACGAGTTCGCCCAGTTCACCAACGTGCCGGCGCGAGACGAATCCGAATCCTTCGTCGAGATGGTCGCCCAGACCCGCGGCTGGCTGGAACCGGGCCGCATGGAAATCGCGACCAGCTATCCGCTCGGACTTTTCCGGGCCTGGAGCTATCTGCGCTTCTCCCAGCGTGCGCTCGTCTATCCGCGCCCGGAGACGGGCGCCCCGCCGGTGCCATCGTTCGTATCGCAGGCCGGGTCGGGTCCTGCATCCGCAGGCGGGGAAGACGACTTCGCCGGTCTGCGCGACTATCAGCGTGGCGACTCGCTGAAGCGGATCGCGTGGAAGGCGATGGCCCGCCGCGACATGCCCGTCACCAAGGAATTCTCCGGGGGACCATCGCGCGCCCAGCTGCGGCTCGACTGGCGCGACTGCCCGCAGGACTTCAATACGGAACGCCGGCTGTCGCGCCTCGCGGCCTGGGTGGTGCGCGCCGACTCCTCCGGAATGCCCTATTCGCTGCACGTTCCGGGCATGGACATCCCCAGTTCGAGCGGACCGGCCCAGCGTGACCGGTGTCTCGAGGTCCTGGCACTGTTCGGCCGATGAGAAAGCGCAAATCCGCACTGCTGGAGGCCGAAGCGCTCACGACGCATCGCGTGGTATCCCTGATCGGATGTCTCGCCCTCGTGCTCGCCCCGCACGCCCTGCGCGTGCCGCTGTGGATATCGGCGTTGGCGGTCGCCACCATGGGTCTGCGCGCGGCCTTTGCCTGGCGCGGCTATGGGCTCCCCAAGACCTGGATGCTCGCGGTGCTGGCCTTGGCCGCGGCTGCGGGCACATGGCTCTCCTACGGCATGCTGTTCGGCCGCGACGCCGCCGTCGCCCTGCTGATCCTCATGATGTGCCTCAAGCTCATGGAACTGCGCACGGCGCGCGATGCGAACGTCGTCGTGTTCCTGGGCTACTTCGCCGTCATCACGAACTTCCTGTACTCGCAGGCCCTGACGATGGGTCTGTATCTCCTGATCTGTGTCTGGCTGATCACGGCCTATCTGATCGGCATGCAACGGCAGGCAGGCCCCCGGTCCATCCCGGCATTGCTGCGCCATTCCGCACTGCTGCTCGCCCAGGCGGTGCCGGTGATGCTGGTGCTGTTCCTGCTGTTCCCGCGCATACAAGGGCCGCTCTGGGCGCTGCCGCACTCGTCCACCGGCGGCATGTCGGGGTTGTCCGACTCCATGTCGCCCGGCAGCCTGTCGAGTCTCAGTCTCTCGGACGCCGTGGCCTTCCGCGTGGAGTTCGAATCGCCCCCGCCGCAGTCGTCCCGGCTCTACTGGCGCGGTCCTGTCATGTGGGACTTCGACGGCCGTACGTGGCGCGTGGGCGAAGGCAGCATGAGTTTCCGGCGCGAGGCACGTGTCACGGGAGAACCGCTTCGCTATCACGTCACGCTCGAGCCGCACAACATGCGCTGGATGTTCGGCATCGACATCCCGTCGGACCGGCCCGAGTATGGCCTCATCTCGTCGGATTTCGAGTTGCTCTCGCTGCGGCCCATCCGCACGCGCGTGCGTTACCCGATGAGTTCCTACCTGAACTACCGGATGAGCCTCAACGAATCGCAGGGCATTCTCGCGCGCGCGTTGCGGCTGCCTCCGAGCTTCAATCCGCAGGCCGTAAAGCTCGCCGAATCCTGGCGGGCACAGTCTTCCGACCCGAACGAGATCATCCGGCAGGCGCTGACCCTGTTCCGCGAGCAACCCTTCTTCTACACCTTGGTTCCGCCGGAGCTGGGCACGCACAGCGTGGACGAATTCCTGTTCGGGACCGGCGCGGATTCTGCGAGCATTTCGCCTCCAGCTTCGTCGTGCTGATGCGCGCCGCCGGCGTTCCTGCGCGGGTCGTGACGGGCTATCAGGGGGGCGTGTTCAACCCCGTGGGCGGTTACATGATCGTGCGCCAGTCCGACGCCCACGCCTGGGCGGAAGTGTGGCTCGACGGATCGGGCTGGGTTCGCGTCGACCCGACGGCCGCCGTGTCGCCGCAACGGATCGAAGCAGGCATGGCCGCCGCGGTCCCCGCCAGCGATCCCCTGCCGCTGCTCGCGAGAGCGGACAACGAGTGGTTGAAGCGCATGCGGTTCGCCGTGGACACGCTGACGAACGGATGGAACCAGTGGGTGCTGGGTTACACCCAGGAACGTCAGCTGGCCATGCTGTCGGAACTCACCGGGCGGCAGGTCTCGTGGCGAGGCGTGGCCTTCATGCTCATCATCGCGACTGCGATCGTCATCACCTTGCTCACGCTCATCGCTCTGCGCCGGCACCGCCCCAAGGTGCGCGACCAGGCTCTGTCCGCTTGGAACACCGTATCCAGAAAGCTTTCCAGACGAGGCCTGGGACGCGAGCCGCACGAGGGCCCGCGCGACTACGTCGCTCGCATCGCCGCCTCGCTCACCCCGGCCCAGGCGGCCGCGCTCGGTGCTATCCAGTCCCTCTACATCCGTGTGCGATACGCCAGCGAAACGAGCGGCAGCGAACTGGCGGAACTCAAGCGGGCCGTCAAGGAGTTCGACGTCTAGGAAAGTCGCAACAGCAGCACTCAGCCCGGGACGAGGCCCGAGGTGGTCAGGTGGCAATGCGCGGCCGGCACACCGAACAACGGCGCAGTGATGCACCTCAGGCGAAGTCCGCCGGACACTCCCCAGAATGAGACTCCCTGTGCGCTGAGCTTTGCCGGACTGAAGCCCATGTGCGGGACCGGCGAGACCCGCCTCCGGTGCACGGACCTCCCCGCGGGTCCGGGTTGCCAGAGGTGGGCGCGCCTTGCAGCGTGTCGATCGCGACATCACTTGCAGTACCGCAGTCCGCCTACCCCGACCCTGTCGCTCCTGCCAGGAACCAGGCCGCTTTCACAGACCTGAAATCCGACGCTTGTACTGTCGCTCGGCCCCATCGTAAGACGACACGACAAGTCGTATGACGATATGGCACATAACCCCGAGACCATGCGAAAAGGAGTCACCTGTGAGCAGCAATCTGCACCCTGATGGCAAACTGAATCCGCACGACACCGTCACGAACGATTCCGGAAATCCGAGCATTCTGGACCTGATCGAGGAGCGGAACCTGTCCCGCCGCGATTTCCTCAAAGGCTCCACCGGCGTTTCTGCCGCGGCCTTGCTCGGCGGCGTTTCCTGATAGCCTGACGAGCCACGCCGAAGCCGCTCCCGCCCCTCCGGCGCCATCGGCTTCTCGCCAGTCTCCGCGAAGTCCAGCCGACCGATGCCGTACAGTCCCATCGGGCTAAGCGCAAAGTGCTGGTGGCCTGGGGGACTGACCGCGCTCCCACTGGGCCCCGCGGGCGCTGGCGAGCGACGCAGTTGCATTGCTGGCGCCCACACCGACGGGATGCTTCTTCCCATTCCCTGGCGGGGACCTCCGGGCTGTCCAGCCCCGTGGCCTGCTGGTGACCAACAGCGAGTATGTCGATCCCGCATTGGTGAACAACATCAAGCCTGCCGCCGACTATGCCGCCGAAACCCCTACGCTGGAGATGGTGCGCGCGCAACGGCCGCCCATGGCGTGAATGTCGTCGAGGTGCGCAAGATCGGCGGTGACTGGAAGGTGCAACGTCCTCCGCATTCAACCGCCGCATCACGGGCAATACTCCCTGCAAGATCAGTGGACCAGCCGCCGGACACTCGATGATGAAGACGGCGGCTGACCCACGGGGACTCTGGTCCTGGGCAATGAACAACTGTGCCACGGTTACACCCTGGGACACCTATCTCACGTGCGAGAAAACTGGAACGGCTACTTCTCCAACGAAACCGGTGACGTCGAGGGGCTACGAAACCTGGACCGCAAGTTCATCATCACAAGGGACAATCCCGCTACGGCGTGGTGAAGGGCGGCTTTGGTTACCGCTGGCACGAAGCCGACCAACGCTTCCGAGCTGACTTGCACCCCAACGAGCCGCACCGCTTCGGGTGGGTGGTGGAAATCGATCCGTGGAACCCCAACAGCGTTCCGGTGAAGCGTACCGCGATGGGTCGAACCAAGCACGAGAGCGCCCAGGTCGTGGTGGACAGGAATGACCGGGTCGCCTTCTACATGGGTGACGACGAACGCAACGAGTATGTCTACAAGTTCGTCTGCGCCAACAAGCTCAATCGCAAGAACCGGGCGGCCAACCGCGACATGCTGGACCAGGGCACCCTGTTTGTGGCCAAGTTCAACGCAGACGGCACGGGCGTCTGGATGCCTCTGGTGTGGGGTCAGAACGGTCTGACCGTGGCCAATGGTTTCAAGGACCAGGCCGACGTACTGATTCGCTGCCGCCAAGCTGCCGACCGCCTGGGCGCCACCATGATGGACCGCCCCGAGTGGGGCGCGGCACATCCGGTCACGGGCGAGGTGTACATGACCATGACCAACAACAACCGGCGACGTGCCACCCGCACGCGACCGACCCGGTTTCAACAACCCCGACGGCAGCACCAGTGCCGGCCTTGCGCGACCTGCCCGACGCGGCGAATCCGCGCATCGACAATCGCTATGGCCACATCATTCGCTGGCGAGATGGCGTGGGCCATGGCCTGGATGTTGCCGCCACCACCTTCCAATGGGACCTGTTCGTCCAGTGGGGGACAGTCAGGATCGGACCCCACCATCAGGGCAACATCAACGGTGACGACTACGGCGCACCGGACGGCCTCTGGTTCGACAAGGACGGTCGGCTGTGGATCCAGACCGACCGGGCCGGTGACGCAGCGGGCGACTGGGCCAACATCGGCGGCAACGTGATGATGTGCGCGGATCCGTCCACCGGTGCGACGAAGCGCTTCCTGACCAGCCCGAAGAACTGCGAAGTCACCGGCGTCGTCGGCACTCCGGATGGCAGAACCCTGTTCGTCGGGATTCAGCACCCCGGCGAGGACTGGTCTGTCAATTTCACCGAGAGATCCACGTGGCCCGACAGCGGAGCCAACGGACTCACCACCCACAGCGAGCGCACTCAGGTCTACAAGCCCCGCTCAGGCGTGGTGGTGATCACCAAGCAGGACGGTGGCGTGGTCGGTTCCTGATCCGACCAGGATTTCGTGCAACGGGGTGGCGGCGGCCTCGTCGCCATTCCCCATTTGACAGGATTGATCATGAACATCAAGAATCTGATTCTGGCCTCCACCCTGGCCATCGCCGCCTGCCCACGCCGCGCTGACTCACGATATGGCCGACATCGGCGTGCCCAACGTGATGGTGGACTTCGAAGCCTATGACGGGTACGCCACCCTGGGCCCGGAAATCATCTCTTCCGGCATCACCTTCACCGGCGACATGGGTTCGATGCTCGGTGCCTTCATCGCCGATCTCGGTACCAACGGCATCTGGGGTCCAATCACTTCGCTGCCACCGATGCCGTGGGCGAACTCCGATTCACTTTCGACCAACTTGCGGCCAGTGCGGGCGCGTTGGTCAACCATGTGGAACTCGGCGATCTGTTCCTTTCGCCGTGGTGGTTTCCGCCTACGGTGACAACAACCAGATCATCGAGTCGCACACATTCAGCGTGAATACCGACGAATTCGGCTACAACGAAGGCGTGTTCCTGGGCATCACGCGCGACGCTGCCGATATCCGCTCGATCTCATTCAAGGGCAATTCCGTGGTGGTGGACAACCTGATGGTTGCCGTTCCCGAGCCCGAGACGTATGCCATGATGCTGGGCGGTCTGGGCTTGCTGGGCCTCGTAGCACGCCGCCGTCGCGTCCTGGCGCGGTTTCTCTCGCGACGAAAACGGCCGCCTGGGCGGCCGTTTCCTGCCGGTCGTGTTCCGAATGCAGTCAGACGCTAGCGGACTACCTTGCGGCATCGGATCATGCCGCCATTGCCCGGTCTCAGGGACAACGTCTGGACCGGGTGCTGCCTATTGCGGCAACGTTCCCAGCGGATCCACCGGCTTGCCGAAACGGCGCACCTCGAAGTGCAGGCCCACCCTCGCGGCACCGGTGTCGCCCATCTCGGCGATCTTCTGATTGCGCTTCACCATGTCGCCTTCCTTCACCATCACGCTCTGGTTGTGGGCGTACACCGACAGATAGGTCTCGTTGTGCTTCACGATGACCAGATTGCCGTAACCGCGAAGCCCGCTGCCGCTGTAGACGACCTTGCCGTTCGCCGCCGCCGCCACCGGCTGCCCCGCTTTGCCGCCGATGCCGATGCCTTTCAACCGGCCGGCATCGCCGAAGCGATACAGCAGTTCGCCCCGCACCGGCCACACCCATTCCACCGCTTCGTCGTCGACCGGTTCCTTGTCCACCGAAGCCTTGGCGTCTGGCTCCGAAGGCGGGGGCGTCGACTTGCGTGGGGGCTCGGCAGCGGTGGCCGGGGCGGACGTGGCCTGCGTGCCCTTGAGTTGTGCCAGGGCCTGCTCGGAATAGGGCAACGCGAGAGCCTTCGGCGCGGAAAAGACAGGAACCTTGCCATCGACCGTCTTGGTGGCATGGGCATCACTGGCGGCAGGTGCCGGTGGCAAAGGCTCCGATTCGATGGTGCTGCGGATCGCGACGGGCTTGATCTCGGTTCCGGCGGGAGGAAGCACCGCCTTCGGCGCAGGAGGCTGCAGGCGCAGGCGCTGGCCCACGAGAATGCGAGACGGGTCCTGCAGATCGTTCCAGTTCGCGATGTCGCGGTAGTCGAATCCGAAATCCAGTGCGATACCGAACAGGGTGTCGCCCCGTTGCACGACGTAGTATTCGGGCCGTTCGTCGCCCTTTCGCCTGGACACCCGGGATGCCGCCATCGGCTTCCCGGAGGGCCTGGACGCCGAGGGTGTGCCGCCCGGCGAGTGAATGGGCTGTTCGTTCCACGCACAACCGCCTGCGAACATCACGAACAAGCACAGGGCAAAGACCCGGACGCGGGCCATCGTCAGACGCGGGTACCCGGCAGCAAGGGCACGAAATTGACGACCTCCAGCACTGTCTCGACCAGGGATCGCTCGGTGCGCTCCACCACGACCAGACGCTGCTCCTTGGTACCGATGGGCAGGACGAGCTTGCCCCCGACTTCCAGTTGGGCCGTCAGGGCCTCCGGAATGACGGTGGCCGCCGCTGCCATCACGATCGCATCGAAGGGTCCCATCTGCTCCAGGCCCAGTTGACCATCCGCGTGCTTGAGCTTGATGTTGGCAAAACGGAGTTCGCGCAGGTTGCGGCGGGCCTTGCCGAGCAGGGCCGCGATGCGCTCGACCGAATACACTTCCCGGGCGATCCGCGACAGCACCGCTGCCTGATAGCCGCAACCGGTGCCCACTTCCAGCACCCGATTGAGATGGCGCCCGGCCCGCGCGAGTTCCACCATGCGCGCAACGGTGAGAGGCGCGGAGATCGTCTGTCCGAATCCGATGGGGAGCGAGAGATCCTCGTAGGCCCGGCTCTGCAGCGCCTCGTCGACGAAGATGTGACGCGGCACCTCGGCCATCGCCGTGAGGACGATCTCGTCGCGAATGCCCTGTTCCCGCAGTCGCTCGACCATGCGCAGCCGCGTGCGCTGCGATGTCATGCCGATGCCCAGATGCCGGGAATCCACGGATGTCAGCCTCAGCCGCCTATCCAATCCCGGACTGCGTCGATCTGCCCGAAATGGGTGAGATCGATCTGCAGCGGCGTGACCGAAACGTACCCTTCGCCTACCGCGTGGAAATCCGTACCTGGCCCTGCATCGGCCGCGCCACCCGCGGCTCCGATCCAGTACACGGTATCGCCGCGCGGGTTCTGCGACTTGATGACCGACTCGGCCTTGTGACGCTTGCCCAGCCGCGTGACGCGCAGTCCCTTGAGGGACTCGTGGAGCACGTCAAGGACGTTCACATTCAGAAGGAACGGCGCCGAAGGCCGCTGGTCGATCACCCGCTTCACGAGTTCCGCGGCAACCCGGCCCGCCGTCGCATAGTGTCCCCCGTGACGGCTCGCGAGCGACATGGCGATCGCCGGGACCCCGAGGAGGAATCCCTCCGTGGCCGCGGCCACCGTGCCGGAGTAGATGGTGTCGGCCCCCATGTTGGTCCCGTGATTGATGCCGTAGACCACGATGTCGGGCAGCTCGTCGAGCAGGCCGGTCACGGCCAGATGCACACAGTCGGTGGGCGTGCCGTTGACGTAGAAATAGCCGAGATGGGACTTGCGGACCGCGAGCGGTCGATCGAGCGTAAGGGAGTTGCTAGCGCCGGACCTGTCCCGCTCCGGCGCGACCACGGTAAGGGTGCCAAGAGGTGCGAGCGCTTCCGCCAGGGCCTGAAGGCCGGGAGCGAAGTATCCGTCGTCGTTACTGAGGAGAATCCGCATGGCGGGCCGGAACGATGGCGATTTCACCGGTCATTCGCGCCCGAATCGCACGACGAGGCACCCGGCACGGTGACGCCGATGCGCTTGCGCACGGATCACCGAAGAACTGGTCGGGGCGAGAGGATTTGAACCTCCGACCACCTGCACCCCATGCAGGTACGCTACCAGGCTGCGCTACGCCCCGAAGACCGCGAGTATATCGGAGGGCGCGCCCTCCCAGAAACGCAATTGACGAGAAGCGGACAGCCAGGAGAATGCGGCAGCAATGGGTGCGGAGGCAGTGAATGCGAGCGAACCGACGGCAGCAGTCGTTCGTCACACCGTCAGCAGTTCGATGACACCACGGATCTCGTCGCGCAGCGTCGACAGCACGTCTTCCCGCTTCTCGGTGACCGGCTCGGCCTTCGCGCTCTCGTCTTCCTCGCTTTGCGCGAGGCGATGCCTGGCACCGCTGATCGTGAAGCCTTCCTCGTAGAGCAGTTCGCGAATGCGGCGGATCAGGAGGACTTCGTGATGCTGGTAGTAACGGCGATTGCCCCGGCGCTTGACCGGCTTCAACTGGGTGAATTCCTGCTCCCAGTAACGAAGCACGTGCGGCTTCACCCCGCACAATTCGCTTACTTCGCCGATGGTGAAGTAGCGCTTCGCCGGGATCGGCGGCAGGACGATCTCGCCGTTATTCGGACTGTCCATGGTAGTTCTTTTCCACCATGGCCTTCAGCTTCTGGCTCGCGTGAAACGTCACGACGCGGCGGGCCGTGATGGGGATCTCTTCACCCGTCTTGGGATTGCGTCCGGGACGCTGCGGCTTGTCGCGAAGCTGGAAGTTGCCGAAGCCGGAGAGCTTGACGCCCTCCCCGTTTTCCAGCGCCACCCGGACTTCCTCGAAGAACATCTCCACCATGTCCTTCGCTTCACGCTTGTTGAGGCCGACCTTCTCGAACAGCAGGTCCGCGAGCTCCGCCTTGGTCAGAGTCATGGTGTGCCTTATTTCCTCAACTGTGCACCGAACGAGCGTTCGAGCAACGTAATCGCGCGTGCCATCACGTCGTCTGCTTCAGCGTCCGTGAGGGTCCGACGAGTATCTTGCATAAGGACTCGGAACGCAAGACTGCGCTTCCCATTTTCCACGCCTTTTCCGCGATATACGTCAAAAACCTCGACGCTCTCCACGATTTCCGGGAGACCCTTCCGCAGGGCTTCAAGCAAGTCGCCTGCCGGTATTCCTGCATCCACCACGACCGCGAGATCGCGTTGTACCGAGGGCAGCTTCGACACTTCCCGGAAGACCGGGATGAGGCGTCGCGTGAGCAGTTCCCCGTCGAGTTCGAACAGCATGACGGGTGACGGAAATTCGTACTTCTGCTGCAGGCGCGGGTGAAGTTCGCCGATCCACCCGGCAATGGCTCCTTCCACGATCACGTTCGCCGCGCGCCCCGGATGCAGCGCCGGATGCCGAAGAGGCGAAAAGGAGGCGATCCGCGGCGACAGCAGTTCCTCGACGTCTCCCTTGACGTCGAAGAAGTCCACGGTCCGGCGGGGCTCGCCCCACTGTTCCTCCGACTCGGATCCGAAGGCTGCGCCGGCCACACGCAGGGGCTGCCGGATGCCTGCGACCTCGAGGGGGCCGTCGCTCACCCCGGCGTCCCGCAGGAACACGCGCCCGATTTCGAACACGCGAACCCGCGACTGCTTGCGGTTGAGGTTGTAGCGGATGTTGTCGGCAAGGCCCGCGATCAGGCTCGTGCGCATCACCGACATCTGCGAGGCGATCGGATTCAGCACCTTGATGGGATCGGTGCAACCGCTGAAATCCGCCTCCCATTGCGCGTCCACGAAACTGAAGTTCACGACTTCGTGGTACCCCAGATCCGCCAGCGCGCCGCGGATTCCGTGAACGGGGCGGCGCGCCTCGGGCTTTCCCCGCATGGCGGCTGGAACGACGGGAGGTTCGGTGGGGATCCGCTCGAACCCGTAGACGCGCGCGATTTCCTCGATGAGATCCTCTTCGATGTTGATGTCGAAGCGGAACGACGGCGGGGTGACCACATAGGTGCCGTCGCGTTCGCCCAGCGGGCGATACTCGTGGGCCAGACCGAGACGGCGAAAAATGTCCCCCATCTCCTCGTCGGTGATCGGCACGCCGATGACCTTGCGCGCCCGGGCAGTGCGCATGGCGACCGGCGTCCGGGAAGGGAGCGCCGCGATGACGTCGGTCACCGGTCCGGCTTCGCCTCCGCAGATGTCCAGAATGAGTTGCGTGGCGCGTTCGATGCCGTCGACGTTATTGTCGAAATCCACGCCGCGCTCGAAGCGGTGGGAGGCGTCGCTGCCGAAGTTGTAACGGCGCGCACGGCCCGCGATGGCCTCGGGAAAGAAGAAAGCCGCCTCGAGAAGGCAATGCTTCGTGTCGAGATCGGCCTTGGTCGTCTCCCCGCCCATGATGCCGGCCAATCCGATCGGTCCGCGATCGTCGGTGATCGCGAGAACGTCCGGCTCCAGCGTGACGGTCTGTCCGTTCAGCAGTTCCAGCGTTTCGCCGCTGCGCCCGAAGCGCACGTCGATCGGCCCCTGCAGCTTGTCCACGTCGTACACGTGCAGCGGTCGGCCGAGTTCCAGCATCACGTAGTTGGTGACGTCCACCAGTGCGGAGATCGAGCGCTGGCCGGCCCGCTCCAGACGCGTGCGCATCCAATCCGGCGTGGGCGCGACCGCATTCACGTTGCGGATCACACGGCCGGTGAAGCGGCCGCAACCGGCGGCATCGCTGATCTTCACCGGATGGCGGGCATCGCTCACAGCCGGCACGGGCGCAATGACCGGCGGCGCAAGAGGCGTCCCGGTGAGCGCAGCGACTTCACGCGCGATTCCCAGCACCGACAGGCAGTCCGCGCGATTGGGGGTGAGCTTGATGGTGATGCGGTGATCGTCCAGATCCAGGACCTCGCGCACCGGGCGGCCGATCTGCGCACTGTCCGGAAGCACCAGCAGCCCGCTGTGGTCCTCCGACAACCCCAGTTCGCGGGCCGAACACAGCATCCCTTCGCTTCTCGACCCCGCGCATGCTCGCCCGCCGGATCACCATGGAGTCCGCGCCGTCCTCCGCCGGAAGATGCGCCCGATCATCGCCAGCGGCGCCTTCATGCCCGCGGTGACGTTCGGCGCGCCACACACGATGGTGAGAAGCGTGCCGGTTCCCGCGTCGACCTTGCAGACCTTGAGCCGATCGGCATTGGGATGCTTCTGCGCCTCGACGACCTGGCCGACGACGATCCCCTCGAAGGGCTTCGCGACGGGCTCGCACTCCTCCACTTCGAGGCCGGACATGGTGAGCAGATGCGTCAGATCATCCGTTCCGAGCGGCGGATTCGCGAGACTACGAAGCCAGCTTTCCGAGAATTGCATGGGTTACCTCACGCGAACTGCCGGAGGAAGCGCAGATCTCCCTCGAAGAACAGACGCAGATCGTTCACGCCGTAGCGCAGCATGGTCAGACGTTCCAGGCCGGAACCGAAGGCAAAACCGATGTAGCGCTCGGGATCCAGGCCGAAGTTGCGGATCACGTTCGGGTGCACCTGACCGGATCCGGAAATCTCGAGCCAGCGGCCTTCGAGCGGCCCCGACCCGAACGCCATGTCGATCTCGGCCGATGGCTCGGTGAACGGAAAGAACGAAGGCCGGAAGCGCACCTTGAGCTGGTCGGTCTCGAAAAAGCGCCTGAGGAAGTCCGTATACACGCCCTTCAGGTCCGCGAAGCTGATGTTCTCGCCGATCCACAGCCCCTCGACCTGGTGGAACATGGGCGAGTGCGTCGCATCGGAATCGACGCGGTAGGTGCGCCCGGGTGCGATCACCTTGATGGGAGGCTGATGCATGCGGGCGTAGCGCACCTGCATCGGGCTCGTGTGGGTCCGCAGGAGCAGTCCGCCTTCCACGTAGAAGGTGTCGTGCATCGATCGCGCCGGATGATTCTCGGGCTGATTGAGCGCCGTGAAGTTGTACCAGTCGGTCTCGATCTCCGGACCGTCCGCGACGTCGAACCCGATGGAGGCGAAGATCTCCTCCACCCGCTGCCACGTGCGCATGATCGGATGGATGCTGCCCCCGCCCCGCTTGCGGCCGGGCAGGGTGACGTCCACCGCTTCTTCCTTGAGGCGGGCATCCAGCGCGGCCTGGGCGAGCGCATCGCGCCGGAGGGACAGAAGGCTTTCGACGCGATCCTTGGCGGCATTGATGCGCTGCCCCGCCTCCTTGCGCTGGGACGGTTCGAGCTTTCCCAACCCCTTGGAGGCTTCCGTCAGCACACCGGACTTGCCCAGGAAGCGCGCCTTGACCTGCTCCAGCAGCGCTGCATCCTCGACTGCCGCAAAGGCCTGTTCGGCTTCGGCGACCACGCTGTCGAGTTCGTCCATGTTCTCCAGGGCCTGTCAGAAAAAGTGATGGCGTTCGTCACGGTGCACGCGAGTGCCACGCCGGGCCGGTGTCGCCCCGGCCGGAAAGCGCACGCGCCGGCACCCGATCCGGGCAGAACCGCTCGATGCCATGCGTCGAGGGGATTCGTAGTGTCAAAAAACGGAGGCCACGAAGGCCTCCTTTTTCTTCGCGGGCCGGAATCCTTACCGGCCGAGGCTCGCCTTGGCCTGGCTCGCCAGCTGCGCGAATGCGTCCTTGTCGAAGATCGCCAGGTCGGAGAGGACCTTGCGATCCACTTCGATGGCCGCCTTCTTGAGACCGTTCATGAACGTGCTGTACGTGAGGCCAAGATCGAGCGAGCGCGCTGCCGCATTGATCCGTGCGATCCACAGGCGGCGGAAAACACGCTTGCGATTGCGGCGGTCGCGATAGGCATACTGCCCGGCGCGCATGACAGCCTGCTTGGCGATCTTGTAGACGTTGCTGCGACGGCCACGGTATCCCTTGGCCTGGGCCAGCACCTTCTTGTGACGGGCCCGTGCGGTTACTCCACGCTTTACTCGCGGCATCTCGCTCTCCTCACGCGTAAGGCATCATGGCACGGACGGACTTCTCGTTCGACTCGTGCACCTGAGTCGAACCGCGCAGATGACGCTTGCGCTTCGTGGACTTCTTGGTGAGGATGTGGCGCAGGAAGGCCTTGCCCCGCTTGATCCCGCCACTGCCCTGTGCGCGAAAGCGCTTGGACGCGCTGCGCTTGGTCTTCATCTTCGGCATCGTGTACTCCTTGGTTTGCTGCGCTTGATAGGCGGCCCGCATGCCGCGGACGCTTAGACTGCCGGTCAGGCGCTTCTTTCGGGCCCTCCTTCGCCGTGAAGGACAGCCCGGAAAACCTCACTTCCGCATCACTTCTTCTTGGGCGCCAGCACCATGATCATCTGCCGGCCTTCGAGCTTCGGAAACTGCTCGACCACCCCGTGCGCCTCGAGATCCTGCTTCACGCGCTCCAGCAGCTTGATCCCGAATTCCTGGTGCGCCATTTCCCGTCCACGGAACCGCAGAGTGACCTTGGTCTTGTCGCCCTCGCCGAGAAAGCGGATCAGGTTCCGCAACTTGATCTGGTAATCGCCCTCGTCCGTGCCGGGGCGAAACTTGATCTCCTTGACCTGGATCTGCTTCTGCTTGAGTTTGGCTTCGTGCCGCTTCTTGGATTCGCTGTACTTGAACTTGCCGAAATCCATGATGCGGCAAACCGGCGGCTTCGCTGTCGGTGCGATCTCCACGAGATCGAGTTCTGCTTCCTCGGCCATCTGCGTCGCGACCGACAGGCTCACGACTCCGATGGGCTCACCGTCTGCACCGACCAACCGGACCTCCGACGCATTGATCTCGCCGTTGATCCGCAACTCGCGATCTTGAAGGATGGGTGTTACCTCCTGGTAAGTTAAGCGCCGGCAGGCAGTTCCGATCTGAGACGCGCCTCGAACTCGTCGAGTGTCATCGTCCCCAGGTTCTGACCACCCCGCGCACGAACTGCCACCAGACCCCCAGCGACCTCTTTTTCGCCGACGACGATCTGGTAGGGCAGCTTCCTCAAGCTATGTTCCCGAATCTTAAGGTTAATCGTCTCATTCCTCAAGTCGGTTTCGACGCGGAAGCCTGCGGCCCCCAGCCGCCCCCCCACTTGGGTGGCGTAACCCCGCTGGGCTTCCGAGATGTTCAGCACCACGGCCTGCACTGGCGAGAGCCACAGGGGCAGTGCCCCGGCGTAGTTCTCGATCAGGATGCCGATGAAACGCTCCAGTGACCCGAGAATGGCCCGATGCAGCATGACCGGCGTCTTGCGGGTGTTGTCCTCGTCGACGAACTCCGCGTCCAGACGGCCGGGCAGCTCGAAATCGAGCTGCAGGGTGCCGCATTGCCAGACCCGGCCGATGGAATCCTTGAGGGAAAACTCGATCTTGGGACCGTAGAACGCGCCTTCCCCTGGATTGAGTTCCCATTGGAGGCCCTTGGCATCCAGTGCGGAACTGAGCGCCGCCTCGGCGCGATCCCAGGTCTCGTCCGCGCCGATACGCTTCTCCGGACGGGTGGACAGCTTGATCAGGATCTCGTGGAAGCCGAAGTCCGCATAGATCCGCTGGAGCAGGTCGATGAAGCTGGCCGCCTCGTCCTGCACCTGGTCTTCACGGCAGAAGATGTGGGCATCGTCCTGGGTGAAGGCGCGGACCCGCATGATTCCGTGCAGGGCACCGGACGGCTCGTTGCGATGGCACGCACCGAATTCGGCCAGCCGCAGGGGAAGATCGCGGTAGCTGCGCAGCCCCTGATTGAAGATCTGCACATGGCCCGGGCAGTTCATCGGCTTCACGGCGTAGTCGCGGTTTTCCGACGACGTCGTGAACATGTGTTCCCGGTAGTTTTCCCAATGCCCGGAGCGTTCCCAGAGGGCGCGCGATCCATGACCATGGGCGTGCGGACTTCCCGGTAGCCGTTGGCCGCCAGCATCCGCCGCATGTATTGCTCCACCTGCTGCCAGAGCGTCCAGCCGTGGGGATGCCAGAAGACCATCCCGGGGGCTTCGTCCTGCACGTGGAAGAGATCGAGCTGGCGGCCGAGCTTGCGGTGATCCCGCTTTTCGGCTTCCTCCAGCATGTGCAGATAGGCATCCTGGTCGGCCTTGGATGCCCACGCGGTCCCGTAAATCCGCTGGAGCATCTCGTTCTTGGAGTCGCCGCGCCAGTAGGCGCCGGCAACCTTCATCAGCTTGAACACCTTCAGCTTGCCCGTCGACGGCACGTGCGGGCCGCGGCACAGGTCGATGAAGTCCCCCTCGCGGTAGAGGGAGATGTCCTCGTTCGACGGGATCGAGGCGATGATCTCCGCCTTGTAGTGCTCGCCGATGGACTTGAAGAAGGCCACCGCGTCGTCCCGTTTCCACACCTCGCGCTTCACGGCGTGGTCACGCCCGGCCAGCTCCGCCATCCGGTTCTCGATGACCGCGAGATCCTCGGGCGTGAAGGGCCGCTTGTACGAAAAGTCGTAGTAGAACCCGTTCTCGATCACCGGACCGATGGTCACCTGGGCATCGGGGAAGAGTTCCTTGACCGCGTAGGCCAGAAGATGCGCGGTGGAGTGACGGATGATCTCCAGACCTTCGGCATCCTTGCCCGTCACGATGGCGACCTGGCTGTCGTTCACCACCAGGAAGGAGAGGTCCACCAGTCGCCCGTCCACCTTGCCCGCGATCGCGGCCTTGGCGAGACCCGGTCCGATGGATGCCGCCACGTCGGCGACCGTCACCGGCCCCGGAAACTCCTTGGTCGCGCCGTCGGGCAATCGGATCGAAAGCATGTGTGCCGCGTCAGGTCAGTGTTGCGCAGTGGGGCCGACATGAACACGGGAGCCGGCAACCCGTGGCCGCTTCCGGCCGTCCGTGCCACCCGACTCCCGCATTTGTGATCTTTGGTAGGCGCGATTGGACTCGAACCAACGACCCCCACCATGTCAAGGTGGTGCTCTAACCAGCTGAGCTACGCGCCTAAAAGAGAGCGGAGTCTAGCCGAAACCGGCGGCACTTCCAAGGCCTGCGCCGCCGTCAGGGACAGGATTCCGGACTCCGGACAAACTTACCGCATGGTGAAGAGCTTGCCGAAATTGGCGATGTCCAGCACCTGCTTGACCGTGCCCTTGCAGTTCGCGAGAACCACCGACTTGGCGCTGGCATGCGCCTTTTCCTTGAGCATGAGGAGCATGCCCAGGGCGGAACTGTCCACATAGTCGACCTGGGCCATGTCGATCTCGAACTCCTTCACCTCCTTGGCCGACAGATGGGACTCGTAGGCCTCGCGGAAATGGCGGTGCGCGTTGAAATCGAACCGTCCGTTCAACCGGATGGTCGCCCTGTCGCCTGATTTCTGAACCTGCGTCTGCATGACTGCTCTCCTGAAACGACTGCAATGGCCCCCGAAGGTGGCCGCTAAACCCTGATCGTGCGCTCCGCGCCCAGGCGCAGCAGCACCCGGGACGCAATGTCGTCGAGGGGGACGACTTCGTCGACTCCGCCCAGCGCGATCGCCTCGCGGGGCATCCCGAAGACCACGCAGGAGGCCTCGTCCTGCGCAAACGTATAGGCTCCCCCCTGCTTCATTTCCAGCATGCCCGCCGCACCATCCTTGCCCATGCCCGTCAGGATCACGCCCATGGCATTGCGCCCCGCGACGTTCGCGGCCGACCGGAACAGTACGTCCACCGACGGCCGATGCCGGTTGACGGGAGGGGCCTGGGACAGTTCGGTCACATAGTTGGCGCCGCTCCGCGCGAGCAGCAGATGCGAGTGTCCCGGTGCAATGAAGGCGTGGCCCGGGAGTACCCGCTCGCCACCCTGGGCTTCGTGAACCTTGATCCGGCACAGGCCATCCAGGCGCTGGGCGAAGGACTTGGTGAAAGCCTCGGGCATGTGCTGGGCGATAAGAATCCCGGGGCAGTCGGCCGGCATCCGGGTCAGGAACGCCTTGATGGCTTCGGTTCCGCCCGTGCTCGCGCCAACGATGATGACCTTCTCCGTGGCCGCGACGCGTGACAGCGTGGCCGGCAGGACGACATCCGCGGAATTGGCGGGACCGGACTCCACCGGCACCGATTTGCGCACCCGCGCGTGGGAGGCCGCCCTCACCTTCTCCACGATCTCGCGCGCGGTCTCCTGCAATCCGTGCTGGATGTCGAACTTGGGCTTTGCCACGAAGTCGACGGCGCCGAGCTCGAGCGCCCGCAAGGTCACTTCGGAGCCGCGCGCGGTCAGCGAAGACACCATCACCACGGGCGTCGGCTTGAGGCGCATGAGACGCGACAGGAATTCCAGCCCGTCCATGCGCGGCATCTCGACGTCCAGCGTGATCACATCGGGCTCGGTGCTGCGAATGACTTCGCGTGCCACGATGGGGTCGGACGCCACCCCGACCACTTCGATGTCGGGCGCCGTCTCGAGCAGCTTCTTGAGCACCGAGCGGATCAGGGCCGAATCGTCCACCACCACGACCCTGATCTTCCGGTCTGCCGCCGGTGCTGCATGCATGGCCAGCGTCATGCGAACAACTCCACGTCTCCCGACACCCGGGTCGTCTTGAGACGCTTCGCGTAATCGGTCTCGCGCTCCACCAGGGTCTCGTTGCGCACGCTGCGCAGTTTCTTGATCAGCACCTTGCCGGTGCGCGGAAAGAAATAGACCTTGCGTGGATGCTCGTCCAGCAGGTCCTTGGCCAGCACGGGGATGCCTTCCATCGACAGATACCCCAGCACGAAGGACGCGTTGCGCTGGCCCACGTTCGTGACGGTCATGTTGCCCAGCACATTGCCTCCGCCGAACACTTTCGCGACCAGGTGCTTGCGCCGCGCCCCGAGCTTCACCAGTTCGTTGATCAGCAGTTCCATGGCATAGGTCCCGTAGCGGGCCGATGTCGAAGCTGGCGCGCCCGCCTCGACCGTCGACGTGTCGGGCAGCATGAAGTGATTGATGCCCCCGATGCCCAGATCGGCATCGCGGATGCACGCGGCCACGCAGGAGCCCAGCGTCGTCACGAGCACCATGTCGCGATCGGTGACGTAGAACTCGCCCGGCAGGACCTTGACTGCATGGCGGTCGAACGTCCGGTCGAAGTAGAGATTGGTCGCGAGGGATTCGAGCGCTGCATCAAACGACATTCGCCCCTCCCCCTTTCACCAGGTCGTAGACGGTCTTGCCTCGCAGATGAAAGACGTCCGACACGTGGAAGAGGCTCTCGGAGTGGCCCACGAACAGGAGCGCATCGGGATTCATGTGAGGGACGAAGCGTCTCAGGATCGAAGCCTGCGTCGCCTTGTCGAAGTAGATCATCACGTTCCGGCAGAACACCGCATCGAATTGTCCTTGCACGGGGAGCGGGCTGGACAGCAGATTGATCTGCTTGAACGACACCAGCTTGGCCAGTTCCGGGCGGACCTTGACGAGACCTTCCTGGGCACCCGTACCGCGCATGAAGAAGCGCTTCACCCGTTCTGCCGACAACCGTTCGATGCGCTCGGCCGGATAGACACCCGCCCGCGCCTTGGCCAGCACGTTCGTATCCAGGTCCGAAGCGAGAATGCTGACCGGAATGTTGAAGCTGCCGAACGCCTCCACCGCCGTCATCGCGAGCGAGTAGGGTTCCTCGCCCGTGGACGATGCGCAGCACCAGATGGACGGATTGCGTCCACGCAGGCTCTGCAGATGATTCGCGAGGATCGGGAAGTGATGCTCCTCGCGAAAGAACGATGTGAGGTTCGTGGTGAGCGCGTTCGTGAACGCCTCCCACTCCTCGTCGTCGCCGCCGCCGCGGAGATAGTCGATGTACTCGGAGAAGCGCTTCATGCCCCGCGCACGCAGCCGCCGGGCGAGACGGCTGTAGACCATGTCCGCCTTCACCGGCGACAGCGAGATGCCGGCACGCTTGTAGATGAGTGCGCGCACGGCCTCGAAGTCCGCGGGGGTGTATTCGAACTCGCGCGACGCGTCACGCGAGGCCGCGAACTGCGCGGCCAGCTGTTTCGGATCGACGGTGCCTGAGCGCGTTCCGGACTGGACGGTGGCCATCTAGGCCGCGGCCGCTTCGTCGACCAGCGCCATGTCCGAGGACAGCATCAGCCGTTCGATGTCCACGAGGATCAGCATGCGATCGTCGATCGCGCCGATGCCGGTGAGATAGCGCGTGTCGAAGCTGGACGAGAATTCCGGCGCCGGTTTGATCTGCTCCGACGTGAGGGTCATCACGTCCGAGACGCTGTCGACCACGATGCCGACGACGCGGCTGCCCACGTTGAGCACGATGACGACGGTGAACTGGTTGTAGTCGGCCTGGCCGACCCCGAATTTGATGCGAAGGTCCACGATGGGCACGATGACCCCCCGCAGGTTGATGACGCCCTTGATGAACGAGGGTGCGTTGGCAATGGTCGTCACGGCATCGTAACCCCGGATCTCCTGCACCTTCAGGATCTCGATCCCGTACTCCTCTTCCCCCAACCGGAACGTCAGGAATTCTCCGGCCGCCTGGGCTGCCTCGATCGATCCCTTGGCAAGACTGTCTTTCGTATCTGTTTTCATTGCGTTCCCTTTCCCGCGATCTGAACGGTGGCGTCCTTCGCCGATGCCTTGGCAGCGGCCATCACCCGGCTCTCCGGGGAGTTAGCGGCTTCGCCGCTGCCAACTTGACACTCCTCACCTGCGCTGCCCCGAAAGGCGGGTCGTCTCCGGGCAGCATGGGCTGCCGGCAGCGGCGCCTCCGAGGAAGAGACATCAAGCCGCCTGGACCGCGATGCGGTGCGTCGACGCCGCACGGCGGCGCTGCAGGGGACCCGTGTCCTGGCTCTCCTGTTCCAGCTTGAACGCCACCACCGCCTGCGACAGCATCTGCGCCTGTTCCTCCAGACTCTCCGCCGCCGCCGCCGCCTGCTCCACCAGCGCCGCATTCTGCTGCGTCACCTCGTCCATCTGCGTGATCGCCTGGTTCACCTGCTCGATCCCCGCACTCTGCTCCACCGACGCCGCCGTGATCTCCGCCATGATGTCCGTCACCCTCTTCACCGACACCACGATCTCTTCCATCGTCCTCCCCGCCTCGTCCACCAGCCGGCTCCCCGACTCCACCTTCCCCACCGAGTCCGAGATCAGTTCCTTGATCTCCTTCGCCGCCCCCGCACTCCTCTGCGCCAGGTTCCTCACCTCCGTCGCCACCACCGCAAATCCCCGTCCCTGCTCCCCAGCCCTCGCCGCCTCCACCGCCGCGTTCAGCGCCAGAATGTTCGTCTGGAATGCAATCCCGTCGATCACCGAGATGATGTCCGCAATCTTCTTGCTGCTCTCGCTGATCCCTCCCATCGTCTGCACCACTTCCCTCACCACATCCCCACCACGCTGCGCCACTTCCGACGCCCCCACCACCAACTGGTTCGCCTGACGCGCGTTGTCCGCGTTCTGCTTCACCGTCGACGTCAGCTCCTCCATCGAACTCGCCGTCTCCTCCAGACTCGACGCCTGCTCCTCCGTCCGACCAGACAGGTCCGTGTTCCCAGCCGCTATCTCCTTGGCGCTGGTGGTGATGACGTCCGAGGCATCCCGCATCCGGCCGACGACATCGGACATCGTATCCATGAGTCGGTTGACTCCCGCGCACAGGGTCTCGAACTCTCCCGACTTGCCTTGGCAATCGATGCGCAGGCTGAGGTCATCGTTCGCAGCCGCCGAGACGATCCGCATGACGTCCGCCACTGCGCGCTCGGTGGCCTGGGCCGCCTCCACCTGCTCCGTGATGATCTGGGCGAACTTCACGACCTTCACCGGCCTGCCCGACGCATCGAGAACCGGGTTGTAGGTCGCCTGAATCCACACCGTGCGGCCGCCCTTGCCCACGCGCTTGTACTTGCCCGAGTCGAACTCGCCACGACGCAGCTTTTCCCAGAACCTCCGGTAGTCATCGCTCTGCCGCTCGGCCGGCTCCACGAACATGGCGTGATGCTGGCCAGCGATCTCCCCCGGGGAGTAGCCCAGTGCATCGAGAAAATTGCGGTTCGCCGAGACGATACGGCCGTCGAGATCGAACTCGATGACGCCTTGCGACCGGTCGATCGCCTGCAGTTTGGCCGCCGCGTGTGCAGTGCGCTCCTGCTCCGCCGTGACATCGGTGGTGTACTTGACGATCTTGAGGACCCGGCCGCTCGAGTCCAGAACCGGGTTGTAGCTCGCCTGGATCCAGACTTCCCTGTCGCCGCTGCCGATACGCTTGAAGAGTCCCGCCCTGAACTCGCCCTTGCGCAGGCCTTCCCAGAACTGCGCGTAGTCCGGGCTCTGCGCATAGGACGGCTCGACGAACATGCGATGGTGCCGCCCCTGAATGTCCTCGAGCGGATAGCCCATGACCGAGAGAAAGTTGGAGTTCGCCTTCAGGACTTCGCCTTCCGGCGTGAATTCGATGACGGCCTGGGATCGACTCAGCGCCTCGAGGCGCGCCCACATCTCCCACACTTCGTCTGCATCGAAGCGCCGGCCTCCCGCTTCGATGGTTTTCTTCCTTGACCGACCGAACCAGCCGCCGCCACGGCCGTTACCGCCATCACTGCTGTTGCCCATGCCACCGCTCCTTCCACCGCTGCTGCCACTGCCACTGCCCATTGCATTCCCCTGACGGTTTATCGGTCTTGCCAACCCCTTGTCGGCAGGTGGCGGGGAATATTTACCCTGGAGATAGTGGGGCCGGGCGTCGCAGCGCCTGCGCCGGATTTCCGGGCAGGGCGGGACTCTCCGGTCGACGATCGATACGGTGCTCCCTGTCACCGAACGGGAACAAGACCACCGCCGATGCGATCAGAACTCTTGCCACTCGTCGGTCGCCGCATCTCCACCCACCACCTTCGCCGCCGGAGCACCCAGCGACTTCGGCTTGGCCGCCGGCTTCGCCCCTTTCGCTCCTTCCGCCTTCGGCAGCCGCGCCACGTTCTTCGCACGGTCCGGCCCGCGCCGCTCCGCCTTCCCGTCCCACCCCTCCGCCTCCTGTCCCAGCTTGAACACCGACACCGCCTGCGACAGCATCTGCGCCTGTTCCTCCAGACTCTCCGCCGCCGCCGCCGCCTGCTCCACCAGCGCCGCATTCTGCTGCGTCACCTCGTCCATCTGCGTGATCGCCTGGTTCACCTGCTCGATCCCCGCACTCTGCTCCACCGACGCCGCCGTGATCTCCGCCATGATGTCCGTCACCCTCTTCACCGACACCACGATCTCTTCCATCGTCCTCCCCGCCTCGTCCACCAGCCGGCTCCCCGACTCCACCTTCCCCACCGAGTCCGAGATCAGCTCCTTGATCTCCTTCGCCGCCCCTGCACTCCTCTGCGCCAGATTCCTCACCTCCGTCGCCACCACCGCAAACCCTCGTCCCTGCTCGCCTGCACGCGCCGCTTCCACCGCCGCGTTCAGCGCCAGGATGTTCGTCTGGAACGCAATCCCGTCGATCACCCCGATGATGTCCGCGATCTTCTTGCTGCTCTCGCTGATCCCCCCATCGTCTGCACCACTTCCCTCACCACATCCCCACCCCGCTGCGCCACTTCCGACGCCCCCACCACCAGCTGATTCGCCTGACGCGCGTTGTCCGCGTTCTGCTTCACCGTCGACGTCAGCTCCTCCATCGAGCTCGCCGTCTCCTCCAGACTCGACGCCTGCTCCTCCGTCCGCCCAGACAGGTCCGTGTTCCCAGCCGCTATCTCCTTCGACGCCGTCGTGATCGACTCCACAGACTCCCGGATCTGACCAATCACCTCCCGCAGACGCTCCGTCGACTGGTTCGCATCGTCTTGAAGCTGCCGGAACTGGCCCTGGAAATCCCCGGACACCGAATGGGACAGATCCGCCCGGGCGAGCTGCTGCAGCGCGCGCCCGACCTCCGTCACACCGCGATCGGCCGTCTCCATCAAGCGGTTCATCCCCTCGACCATCTGGCGATAGGTACCGTGATAGCGCCCGGTATCACCGCGCACCTGGAACTCGCCGCGCCCCGCCGCGTCCGCCAGCGTCTGAATCTCCCCGCTGATGTCGACCATGTTGCGCTTGGCGCGTGCCGCAGCTTCGGAGACGGCGCCCAGTTCGCCGGGAAGGGGAGTCATGTCGACATGGAAGTCACCGTGGGCGTACTTGTCCAGAACGGCGACCAGTTGCCGGGTCACTTCGATGTGCGTCTGGACCGCTGCGTTGGTGCGGGTTGCCATGTCACGGTACGCACCCTCGAATTCCTGAGGATCGAGCCGGTAGGCGATCATCCCTGCCTCGTGCTGACGGCCCAGTTCGATCTGTCCATCGACGTAACGCTGAACCGTCCGCTTCATCGCGGCCATGGAGTTCAGCATCGCGCCCAGTTCGTCTCGGGTATTGGCCGCAACGTCGAACTCCATGTCTCCACGGGACAACCGGTCGGCAGCATCGGCCGCCTTTGCGGCATTTCTCAGGATATCGTTGAGAACGACGCGCGCGAGGAATCCGGCGAACGCCATCAGCGCGAGCACGATTCCCGCAAGCAGGTTTCTCTTCCACGAAAGCTTCGCGACCCGGGCCTCGAGCAGGCCGTCCAATCCCGGGGCCACC
The DNA here is from genome assembly GCA_016713305.1 of Betaproteobacteria bacterium. Classification (NCBI taxonomy): domain Bacteria; kingdom Pseudomonadati; phylum Pseudomonadota; class Betaproteobacteria; species Betaproteobacteria bacterium. The sequence goes on along the minus strand of JADJPK010000007.1, from coordinate 230,118 downwards.
GCGTCGTAGAAGGCGAAGTTCGTGGCGATCGCCCCATGGGCAGCTTCCGAATAGCGTGCCGGTGCCAGCTCCAGACGTTCCGCGCTCAGCAGATCCTTCTGAACCAGACCGAAGAACGTGTCGGTCGCCCGGGCAAGGTCGTCATGCTTCGCGCGCAGCCCCGCAAGCGTTCCGTTGTTTCCGACCGCCGTGTCGAGGGACGCCTGGATCGCTTCGCGAAAGCCGACCGCCACACCTGCCGTGGTCGAAAGCAGCGTCCGTTGTTCACCCGTCATCTTGCGGGCCGCCACGACTTCACCACCGCCGTCGCGCAGCAAGAGGAGCTTCTCCACCGCGTGCGGTATGCGCGCCACCGCGATATCCATCAGGTAGAACGAGTCCAGGTCCGGATCGAGAATGAGGTTCGACGTGTTGCCGACATGGTCCATGAGCGCTGCGACTGCCGTGGCCACCGGCTTGAGATCGGCAGATGCGTCCGCGGACACAACGCTGTCCCATTGCGTCTTGACGTTCTTCCACCGATCGCCGATGTCCAGCGTGCCCCCGAGTCTTTCGTGGACCGCATCCACGGCTGCGATGGCAGGCTTGACTGCCTCCCGGGCCGCGGGGTCACCCTGGGCCACGGCGATCTTCTCGAGGAGATGCCGCAGGGGCTTGTGGTATTCGATACCGAGCCTTTCCTTGGCCGAGAACGCGATGGACTCCTGCAGGGTGCTGAGCAGGAAGCCCAGTGCGGTGAGCATGGCGGCGGAGGCCACGACGCCGATCACCACGAATTTGGCTCGGAGGGAAAGCCTGTTCAAGAGGCGGGTCATGCGAAATCCTTTGTACGAAGAGGGGACAGCATCGGGGCCGCAACCCGATTCGTGAAGACAGTTCGGCCCTTCTTCGCGGCATTACGGCCGGTACCTCTGCGACTTTATGCAGGTACTGAGAAATTTCTCATACCCACTGCCGCAGGCGGCCTTTCCATCGGTCTGCCACCGGTTCGCGTTCCCGCGCGACAGAATGAAAGACGGCGGCTCTCTGTTCGAGGCCGCCGTTCGGGGCAATGCGCGTTCATCGTGCCTGGCGTGACTGCCGCGGAGGATCGCTCGTCACCGGAATATGCTTCTCCTCCGACTGCCGCACGGTTGGAGCATCAGAACTCTTCCCATTCCTCGTCCGATCCCGACCTCGCATTGACCACCCGGGATTTCGGCGCGCTGAGTGCGGCGGGTCTGGCGGGTTTGACCTTTTCGGCTTTGGGCAACCTCGCGACATTCGTGGAACGCTCCGGCCCACGCCGTTGCGCGCTCCCGTCCCGACCTTCCCCTTCCTGTCCCAGCTTGAACACCGACACCGCCTGCGACAGCATCTGCGCCTGTTCCTCCAGACTCTCCGCCGCCGCCGCCGCCTGCTCCACCAGCGCCGCATTCTGCTGCGTCACCTCGTCCATCTGCGTGATCGCCTGGTTCACCTGCTCGATCCCCGCACTCTGCTCCACCGACGCCGCCGTGATCTCCGCCATGATGTCCGTCACCCTCTTCACCGACACCACGATCTCTTCCATCGCCTCCCCGCCTCGTCCACCAGCCGGCTCCCTGATTCCACCTTCCCCACCGAGTCCGAGATCAGCTCCTTGATCTCCTTCGCCGCCCCTGCACTCCCTCTGCGCCAGATTCCTCACCTCCGTCGCCACCACCGCAAACCCTCGTCCCTGTTCCCCTGCCCTCGCCGCTTCCACCGCCGCGTTCAGCGCCAGAATGTTCGTCTGGAACGCAATCCCGTCGATCACCGAGATGATGTCCGCAATCTTCTTGCTGCTCTCGCTGATCCCTCCCATCGTCTGCACCACTTCCTCACCACATCCCCACCACGCTGCGCCACTTCCGACGCCCCCCACCACCAACTGGTTCGCCTGACGCGCGTTGTCCGCGTTCTGCTTCACCGTCGACGTCAGCTCCTCCATCGAACTCGCCGTCTCCTCCAGACTCGACGCCTGCTCCTCCGTCCGCCCAGACAGGTCCGTGTTCCCAGCCGCTATCTCCTTCGACGCCGTCGTGATCGACTCCACCGAATCGCGGATCTGGCTCACGACTTCGCCGAGCCGATCCATCGAGACGTTGGTGTCCTCCTGGAGACTGGCGAAGCGTCCCTCGAACGCGCCATCGACACGCTTGGTGAGATCGCCCCCGGCGAGGCCGTCGAGCACCGTCGCGACGCCCGCAAGATTGGTATCGCAGGACTGCATGATCTGGTTGAGCCCCTCGGCCATCTGCCGCAGGAAGCCCTGTTTGTCGTCGAGAGGTACCAGGCGGGAGAAGTCTCCCCCTGCAGCGGCCTGCACCGAACTCTGGATCTCCCGTTCCGCACGTCGCTGGTCCGTGCGGTCCGACCATTCTCCGACGCTGCCCAGACGCACTCCGTTCGCGTCCATGATCGGTGTCGTGGTGATCTCGAAATCCCGGCCGCCGATGACCATGTCCGTACGGACGAGACCGCTGAGACTGGCCAGGCGGGCCAACGCCGCCTTCGGATCGTCGTAGAACACGCCGACGCTCTTGCCCACGAGTGTCTCGGCGGAGAAATCGGGGTGCTTCCGGCGCATCTCGGGCTCGATCTGCTTGAGCGTCCGGCGCATCGCCTCGTTGATGTACAGCAGCGTGCCCTCGTTGTCCGCGATGCGGACCGGCGTGGCGGAACCATCGAGCGCGACCTTCACCCTGAGGGCCTCTCGTGAAACGCGCTGATCGGCTTCGATGCGCTCGAGGAGCTTCACCCGCATGTCGTTCAATGCCGTCAGCAGGGACCCCACTTCGTCTCGGCTGTCGCTTTCCACCTCGTGATTGAGATTGCCGCCGGCGATCTCTTCCGCCGCCGCCACGGCCTTGCCCAGAGGCTTGACGATCACCTGCCGGATGGCGAAGAACAGTGCCAGGCCCAGCAGGACGAGTCCGGCGCCCGCCACCATGAAGACACGGTTGCGAAGCATCGAGGCGCTCCGGGAGAACTCGTCCGAGTAGCTGCCCACCCCGACCACCCAGTTCCACGACTTCACGGGCCCGTACACGACGATCTTGTCGCGCGGCGCCTTGTCGCCCAGTTCCGGATTGAACCAGGGATAGTGGATGACGCCTTCGCGCTTCTCCACGATCTCCTTGATGAATTCGTGGCCATTCGCATCCTTGGCCGCAAGCAGGCTCAGGCCTTCCTTGGCCGGATGGATCGTCGCAAAACCGTAGTGCGGTCCGGGCGATGCATCCAGCGCATAGATGTAGCCGGTCTCGCCGACCTTCACGCTGCGGATGCGCTTCTTCACCGCGGCCAGTTCGTCACTGATGTCGAGTCCCACGAACAAGGCGCCTGCAATGCGGCCGTCAGCCGACTTGAGCGGCTCGTAGCGGGTGACGTACTCGCGGCCGAACAGTTCGGCATGGCCACGGAAGGACTGCCCGGCCGACAGCGCGGCGTAGGCAGGGCTGTTGCGGTCCAGCGGCGTTCCGGAAACCCGGTTGCCTTCCTTGTCGCGCAGGGAGGTCGCCACCCGCACGAAGTCCTGGCCGTCGTGAACGAAGAGCGTTGCGACGGCGTGGGTCGTGTCGCGGAGCGTATCCAGATTGCGGTGTTCTCCGTTCAGCACCCGCCCGCCATTGACCAATGCGGGGACGGACCGGCCGCCCACGGCCGCTGGATGACGCAAGTCCGCCGAGAAGCTGCCGGAATATTGGGATCTGATCACCGACATGAGGTGCTCTGCCTCGGTGTCCAGGCGCTCGCCATAGTTGGAGAGCAGATCGACCGTCATGTTGAGTTCGATCTTGAGGCGCTCGAGCGCCCCCTCGTCCATGGCATCGCGCGCCGAATTCCCGATCAGCCACGCGAGCGATCCCATGACCACGCCCACGGCGATGACGGCCACGCCCGTCAGCTTGAACCCGACACCTGCATTGCTCAGTTTCTGGAACAACTTCAATTTGCATTCCTTGTAGTTTGCGTCTTGACGAACGGGATGACCCTGCGCCCCACGTTCGTACTTGACCATTCACGGATGCTGGAGACCGGACTTGAGGGCTTTGTGCTACGTCAGAACCGGCCATGCAGCCGGGCGGATGGAAGTCGGATCGTCGCCCTTTGCAGGGAATGCACGACACGCGAGAAGGGCCCGGATTGCGGGGGCAGGCCGCCCCCGCCCGACATGCGCCGGAAGTCCGGTACCGGACTTCCCGGCTCCGGAAACGGCGATGCCGGACAGTGTCCGGCATCGCGGGTCGGGCGGTTGCAGCAGGTTTACAGGGTGTGCTCCGCCCTGGGCATCAGAACTCTTGCCACTCGTCGGTCGCCGCATCTCCACCCACCACCTTCGCCGCCGGAGCACCCAGCGACTTCGGCTTGGCCGCCGGCTTCGCCCCTTTCGCTCCTTCCGCTTTCGGCAGCCGCGCCACGTTCTTCGCACGGTCCGGCCCGCGCCGCTCCGCCTTCCCGTCCCACCCCTCCGCCTCCTGTCCCAGCTTGAACACCGACACCGCCTGCGACAGCATCTGCGCCTGTTCCTCCAGACTCTCCGCCGCCGCCGCCGCCTGCTCCACCAGCGCCGCATTCTGCTGCGTCACCTCGTCCATCTGCGTGATCGCCTGGTTCACCTGCTCGATCCCCGCACTCTGCTCCACCGACGCCGCCGTGATCTCCGCCATGATGTCCGTCACCCTCTTCACCGACACCACGATCTCTTCCATCGTCCTCCCCGCCTCGTCCACCAGCCGGCTCCCGACTCCACCTTCCCCACCGAGTCCGAGATCAGCTCCCTGATCTCCTTCGCCGCCCCCGCACTCCTCTGCGCCAGATTCCTCACCTCCGTCGCCACCACCGCAAACCTCGTCCCTGTTCCCCTGCCCTCGCCGCTTCCACCGCCGCGTTCAGCGCCAGAATGTTCGTCTGGAACGCAATCCCGTCGATCACCGAGATGATGTCCGCAATCTTCTTGCTGCTCTCGCTGATCCCTCCCATCGTCTGCACCACTTCCCTCACCACATCCCCACCACGCACCGCAACGTCCGAGGCACCGATCGCCAACTGGTTCGCCTGACGCGCGTTCTCCGCGTTCTGCTTCACCGTCGACGTCAACTCCTCCATCGAGCTCGCCGTCTCCTCCAGACTCGACGCCTGCTCCTCCGTCCGCCCAGACAGGTCCGTGTTCCCAGCCGCTATCTCCTTCGACGCCGTCGTGATCGACTCCACAGACTCCCGGATCTGACCAATCACCTCCCGCAGACGCTCGTTCGTCGCGTTGGAATCCGCCTGCAGCTCCGCGAACTGCCCGTCGAAGTCTCCGGTGACCTTCTGCGTGAGATCGCCGGAGGCAACGGCTCTCGACACCCGGCCCACCTCGCCGATGCCGCTTTCCGAGACACCCACGATCCGGTTGAGTCCCTGCGCCATCTGCAGGAAGAAACCGCTCTTTCCGTCTTCGGGAACCCGCTGCGAATAGTCACCGGATGCTGCCGCCGACACGACGCGACCGATCTCTTCTTCGACCCGTACTTCCATGGTCCGGTCGTTCCACTCCACGACCGTTCCGATGCGCCTGCCTTCGCCATCCACGATGGGATTGGCGGTAAGCGCGAAGGTGAGCGGTCCCACCTTGATCTGCGTGCGGTGCGTCGTCTGCAGCGCGGCGAGCAGGTTGCGCTGGTGGGAAGGATTCCGATGGAACGCATCGAAGTTGGCGCCCAGGGCTGCGTTCACGCTGAACCCGGGCAGTTGCGTCCTGAGCTCCGCTTCGTTGCGGCCGAGCATCTCCGTGACGGACTTGTTCATGAACACGATCTTGCCGTCCGTGTCGGCCACCATCACGTTGGTGCTGGCGCTGTCCAGTGCCTGGCGAATGCGTTCGTTCACCGTCGCACGCTGCTGCGCTTCCGCGAGATCGCTGCGCACCTTGCCGAACAGATCCCGGAAGGCGCTCACGACCTCACCGAGCTCATCCCGGCGGTCGCTGTCCACCTCCAGTTCGGTGTTCCCAGCCGTGATCTCGCGCATCTGACCGGCCAGCCGCACAATGGGCGGTACGATGTTCCGGTACAGGAAGAATCCGATGACGACCGCCAGGACCGCCACCACCCCACCGATCGCGATCACGACCGTGCGCTTGTGGCCGTAGTCGGCTACAGCCGCGCTGTAATTCTCCTGTGCGACCCGCAGTTGCAGTTCCACCAGGTCACTGATCTTTCCGCCTACCGGATCGACCGTGGCATAGAGCGGACCATCGAAGGCACCGAGCGCTCCCTTGAGCGATCCGGTCTTGCCTTGGAGGAACTTCTCCAGTTCAAGCACCGAGGCATCGGCCACCGCCATGGTCGCGTTCACTTCCCCGGCCAGCTTCTTCTCGTCGGGAGTCATGAACGTCGCAGCGTACTGTCCCCATTCCCGCTTGATGTCGGTCTGGGCGGTATCGACAGCCTTGAGGGTTTCCTCGGCACTGGCAAGACCGGCGTTGGCCTTGTTCACGGCGTCGATCACGCTGACGGCGTAGGCATCCGCGACATGCTTCAGCTGTTTCAGGGGAACCACCCGGTCCTCGTAGACCGTCCGCAATCCTTCCTTTGCGCTGAACATGCCCTGCAAGCCCAGCACCCCGATCGCGCTCATGCCCGCAAGCATGACCAGCCCTGCCACTGCAAACCGCACTTTGATACTCAGTGCTTTCATCGACGTTGCCCTCTCATGACGTTCGTCGCTTCGACGTGTGCCGGGTGGCCGCACCGTGTCGGTGCCGTCTCCCGGTTCCAGACCCCGGCTGCTATGACACCGCTCAAGCGGCTTCCTGATACTCCTTCTTCGAAGTGGCCTTGCGCACGATGTGAGCGACATCCAGGATCATCGCGACCCTGCCGTCTCCCATGATCGTGGCGGCGGAGATCCCCGGCACCTTGCGGTAGTTGCTCTCCAGACTCTTGATGACCACCTGGTGCTGCCCCACCAGTTCGTCGACGAACATCGCTGCTCTTGCCCCGTCGGATTCAATGATGACAGTGATGCCGCGGTGGAATTCCCGGATCTTCGGCGTGACACCCATCTCGTCGTGCAGCCTCACGACAGGGAGGTAATCGCCCCTTACCTGCATGACGAGTCCGGAGCCCGCGATGGTCCGGATGTCGGTCTGTTGCGGCTGCAGGGACTCCACGATGAATCCCAGCGGCACGATGTACAGCGAATCTCCCACGGCCACCGAGATGCCATCGAGAATGGCCAGCGTGAGCGGCAGCCGGATCGACACCGTGCAGCCCTTGCCCAGCTGGCTCGCGATGTCGACACGTCCGCCGAGTGCCATGATGTTCCGGCGCACGACGTCCATGCCGACACCGCGGCCGGAGATGTCCGTGACCTGTTCGGCCGTGGAAAAGCCCGCCTCGAAGATGAGCCCGAAAACCTCGGCATCGCTCATCGAATCGTCCACCGGCATGCCGCGCGACCGGGCCTTGGCGAGAATCTTCTCCCGGTCGAGCCCCCTGCCGTCGTCGGCCACTTCGATGACGATGTTGCCGCCCTGATGGAAGGCCCGCAGCGTGATGGTCCCCTTGGCCGGCTTGCCGGCGGCCTCGCGGTCGGCTGCGCTCTCCAGCCCGTGGTCCAGGCTGTTGCGCACCAGATGGGTCAGGGGGTCCGCGATCTTCTCGATCACGCCCTTGTCCAGTTCCGTCTGCTCGCCTACCAGCTTGAGATCGACGTTCTTGCCGAGCTTGCCCGCGATGTCGCGCACCAGCCGCGGAAAGCGGCTGAACACGAAGGCGATCGGGAGCATGCGGATGGACATCACCGCCTCCTGCAGATCGCGGGAGTTGCGCTCCAGCTGTGCGATGCCATTCACGAGCGTGTCGTCCACCGCCAGGTCGGCACGCATCACGGCCTGGGCGAGCATCGATTGGGTGATCACCAGCTCGCCCACCAGATTGATGAGCTGGTCGACCTTTTCCACGCTCACGCGGATCGAGGTGTCGCCACTGGCGGCCGCTGCGGCCGCCTTGTCCGTCGCGCGTCGACCCGCCGGTGCGTCGGACTTGCCCGAGGCATCGGTGGCCCGGCGCGCGGGAGTGGCCGCGTTCGAAGACGCCGGTTCCGCTTGCGTCGACGTGCCCGGCTCGCCCGGCGCACCGTCGAAGAAACCGAAAGGCTGGTTTCGCTCCGCGGAATCCCCGGCCTGCGACGCGGTGCCCGGTGCATTGTCGAAGAAGCCGAAACCGGCCTCCTGGACGGGTGCGCCGGCGGCATCGTCGAAGAAGCCGAAACCTTCTTCCTTCGGCGGAGCGCCTGCCGCTTCCTCGAAGAAGCCGAAGCCCTCATCACCCGCCTGCGCCACACCGGGGATATCCGCGCCTGCTTCCACTTCGTCCAGTTCCAGCCGCGAGGGCGACAGGACGAAATCGAACAGATCCACCAGTTCGGCACGCTCCGCAGTGGTGTCGAGGACCAGTTCCCAGCGTGCATCCGGTTCAGTACGCCCGGGCGCGGGCTGTTCAACCACATGCAGAGTGCCCAGGGCCCTCAGCTCGGCGAGGAGATTGGCGAGCGCCTGATCGGAGCTCACGTTGGCGTGGGGAAACCGGATCACGAAACGGCGTGCTTCGCGCGGCCGGGCGACGGCGCCCGAAGACCGTACTGGCTCGGCGCTCGGTGCTTCCCCGGACGACAGCGCTTCCAGGCGCCCTCGCACTTCCTGCTCGATCGCACCGTCGGCCTCACCCCCGTTCTGGTGCGCCTCCAGCATGGACTTGATCACATCGTTCGACTCGAGCAGCGCATCCACCATGGCGGCGGTCAGCTTCAGCTCCTGCTTGCGCAGCCTGTCGAGGAGCGTCTCCGCGACGTGGGTGAAATCCGCCATGTCGGCAAACCCGAACGTGCCGGCCCCGCCCTTGATGGAGTGCGCCGCGCGGAAGATCGCGTTGAGATCTTCCAGACCCGGTTCGACGAGGTCGAGCCGGAGAAGGACCTCCTCGATGGTCGCGATGTGCTCCTTGGCCTCGTCGAAGAACACCTGCGTGAACTGCCCCATGTCGAAGCTCATGACTTCGCGCTCCCGGGCGTCAGCCGATGACCTTCTTGACGACCTCCAGCAGCCGGGGCGGATCGAAGGGCTTCACCAGCCAGCCCGTCGCACCCGCGGCACGGCCCTTCGCCTTCATGTCATCCGACGATTCCGTGGTGAGAATGAGGATGGGTGCCGACTTGTACTGGGGCATGGCGCGCAGATTCTTCACCAGGGTGAGTCCATCCATGCGGGGCATGTTCTGGTCGGTGAGCACGAGGTTCACCTGCTTGGACTTGGCCTTGTCGAGACCATCCTGGCCGTCGACCGCCTCCACTACGTCGTAGCCCGCGCTCTTGAGCGTGAAAGCGACCATATTGCGGATCGACGGAGAGTCGTCCACGGCGAGAATCGTCTTTGACATCTATCAATCTCCCGACTTGCGAGTAAGGTTCAAAACAGTTCCACGGCCCCGGTATCCATGCCTTGCTGCCGTACCGGAGTGCGCTCGGCGGCCGCCTGCGCTCTTGTGAGCCGCTGATCGAATTCGGCGAGCAGGGAACCCGCCTGGGAAGCAAAGCTGTCGTCGGCCAGAGCGCCGCCGACCTGCGTGATGTGCGCCAGCAGTTCGCGGATCGCCTCGTTCTGGTGACGGGCGTGGCCGATCAGCTGGGTGGTGAGATCCTGGAACTGAAGGTTCGTGACCGCGGCGTTGACCGTGTGCTCCAGTTCGCCGGCGATGCGGGAGACTTCCGCGGCCGAGTCGTTCATCGCCATGTTGGCGTCGCCCAGCTCGTTCAGCGCCGTCTCGACATTGGACTTGGCGCCGAGTGCAGACACCATGTCCTGCGACGCCATGGCGTTGATGCGTTCGTCGGCACGCTGGATCTCCACCTCGATGCCCTTCATCTGATCCAGGATCTGCCGGCTGAAGGTCGCGGTGCGGCCGGAGAGCGTCCTCACTTCGTCGGCGACCACGGCGAATCCGCGCCCTGCCTCGCCCGCGCGGGCGGCCTCGATGGCCGCGTTGAGCGCGAGAAGATTCGTCTGCTTGGCGATGGAGTCGATCTCGTCCAGGAAGCCCGTGACATCCTTCACCCGGCTCTCGATGTTTTCCATCTGCTCGACCAGTTCCATGCCCGAGCGGCTGCCTTCCACCAGCCGGTCGACGTACTGCTGGAGCGTGCTGGAAGCCTCTGCAACGAATCCGTGGAACCGCGCGCGCATCTCGTCGCTGTTGGCCGCCGCCAGGGTGAGTTCCTGCTGGCGCTTGGCCTGGGCCGTGATGTCGCTGAAGCTCTTGATGAGGTCCGGGATGGCATCCGACACCAGCCCGTCGATCCTGCGCAACTCGTCATCGGACCCTTCGAGCAGACGTGTCGTGGCCGTCCCCATCCTGGCAAGCGCATCGCCGAGCGGGACGTTGCCGGAGTCCCGATGCTCCTCGGAACGCGACGAATGGGCATCCAACGGCGTTCGGAACGCGTGCCACACCCAGGGTGCGGCAGTGCCGGCCGCCGCGACGATCACCGCCGCGAAGGGACTGAAATTGAGCAGAAACCACGCTGCCGTGAGGGCCGCCCCCACGCACGCCGTCCCTACGAGTATCGGCCGAGGCCTCCGCGGTACCGAATGGTTCGTCGAGTTCATGTATCCAGTTTGTTCTGTGGCGTTCGCACGACGAACCGCCCCGGCGCATCCGGGGGTGTTCTCGCGGTCGTGCGAGTCTCTTAACGGAAACAGGGAAATGAACTTGAGACGGCGCAGAACGGCGGACTCCTCACATTCCGGCCGGAAATCCATGGCGAAAGCAATGAGAAGGTCAGGCCCGAAACGCGTCCATGAACTCCGGTCGGCCGCCGCGTTGCTTGAGGGGACGACCGGCGGCCCGCAGAGGAAGGCTCGCGGACGCACCATCTCGGCACGCAGCGAAACCCTCGGCATTTCTGCCGGGGGACAATCGGGAACGGAACGACCGACGAGGCCCGGACCCGCGCCCCGTGGGCGCGGCCCGGTTCAGCAGCGCCTGACGGCCGTGACGCCCGGCACCTCGCGCAGGAGCGAGACGACCCGCTGCAGCTGAAGTTCGTCGGAGACTTCCACCGTCAGGCGGACCCGTTCGCTCGCACCCCGGCCCGACGTCCGGGCAGCGCGCACCGTGACCCTCTCCTTTCCGAGCACGTCGACCACCGTACGCAGCAGTCCCTCGGCCGATCCGGTCACCTCCACATCGGTCTGGAACCTGGCATCGCGGGGCGTTGCGCCCCATTGCGCCTCGAGCCGCCGTTCGGCCGGGAGTTGCTTCACGTTGGGGCAATCCTGGCGGTGGATGGACACGCCCTTGCCCTTGGTGACGAAACCCACGATGGCATCCGGGGGAAGCGGACGGCAGCAGCGTGCGAGCTGGGTGAGGAGACGGTCGATGCCCACCACGAGAATTCCGCCGGGACGTGCCGCATTCGCGTTCTCCCCCACGAACGAGGGAGGAAGCGCGGCCGGCTCGGCCGGCGGTTCGGCGGACCGGCCGCGCAGCGCGGTCTGCAAGGTCCGCTGACCGATCTCCCCTCGGCCCAGCGCTGCGAGCAGATCGTCCGGCTTGGCATGGCCCAGGGCCGTGGCAAGACTGTCCAGCGGCGGCATGGCCACACCGACGCGGTGGGCCTCGCGCTCCAGCATCTGCCGGCCCTGCGCGATGGACTGCTCGAGGTTCTGGTTGTTGAACCACTGGCGCACCTTGGCGCGTGCGCGTCCGCTCGCGAGGAACCCCCGTGCCGGGTTGAGCCAGTCCATGCTGGGCCCCCCCTCGGCCGTGGCGATGATCTCCACCCGGTCGCCGTTCGCGAGGCGATGCGTGAGCGGCACGATCTGGCCATTCACCTTCGCGCCCCGGCATCGATGCCCGAGACCCGAATGGACGTAGTACGCGAAATCCACCGGAGTCGAGCCCGACGGCAGGGCGATCACCTGCCCCTGCGGCGTGATCACGTAGACGCTGTCCTGCAGCAGTTCGGCACGGAACTCCTGGGCCAGCTCCTCGCTGTCCGCGCTGCCCAGACGCCAGTCGAGGACCTGCCGCAGCCACGCGATATGGCGGCCGTAACCGGAGTCGGCACGATGGCCGCCTTCCTTGTAGCGCCAGTGTGCGGCGACGCCCAGTTCGTTCGCCTGATGCATCTCGTGCGTACGGATCTGCACTTCCAGCACCTTCTCTTCCGGCCCGATCACGGCCGTGTGCAGCGAGCGGTAGTTGTTGGCCTTGGGGCGCGCGATGTAATCGTCGAACTCCCGCGGAATGGGCGCCCAGAGGTGATGGACCAGGCCCAGCGCCGCGTAGCAGTCCTTCACGTCGTCCACCAGGATGCGCACGCCACGCACGTCGAAGAGGTCCTGGAAGCCCAGATCCTTGCGCTGCATCTTCTTCCAGATGCTGTAGATGTGCTTGGGACGTCCGCTCACGTCCGCACGCAGGCCGGCGCCTGCCAGTTCGCGTCTGAGCAGCGCCGTCACGTCCGCGATGAAGCGCTCGCGGTCGGCGCGCTTCTCGTCCAGCTGCGATGCGATCTTCTTGTAGCCGTCGGGATCCCGTGCGCGAAACGCGAGATCCTCCATCTCCCACTTCACCTGCCAGATGCCAAGCCGGTTGGCGAGCGGCGCCAGGAGTTCGAAGGTCTCGTGGGCGGCGTCCGCCCGCTGCTTCGCATCGCCGTCGCGCACGAGGCGGCGCAGGTTCACGAGGTGGAACGCCAGATGGAGCACGACCACGCGTCCGTCCTGCGCCATGGCCAGCACCATCTTGCGCAGCCGCTCCACCTGCGCGGCCTGGTCCGGCGACCGCCGCTTGGCGCTTTCCTCCGGCAGCAGAGCGTGCAGATCGCGCATGCGCCGCGCGCCCTCGACCAGACTCCACACGTCGTTCTTGCGGCCGTCGATCAGGCGTTCGACCGTCTGCGCATCCGACCCGACCCCCAGGAACAGCGCTGCCAGCAGCGAGTCCGCATCGAGCTTGAGGTAGGCCAGGACATCCGCCGCCTCCAGTGCCATGTGCCAGGGGTCACCGTCGCTCTGCCCCACCGCATCGATGACATCGGTGAGCACGCCCTCGTCTCCAGGCTGAAGGCGGGCGCCATCGGCGCGCCATTGCGCGACGAGAGCCGACGGCTGGGTGACTTCCTGTGGAACCGACTTGAACACGGGGCGGGAATTCCTCAGATCGAATCGATGGGGGTGTGCCAATAGCGCCGGGCCACACGGCGCCACGCCTGCATCTCGAGTCCGGCCCGCGACAGCCGCGCGGTGACGGCGCCCGAAACGTCGGAGCGCGCCATCGTCACCCCCAACTCACGATAGCGCGAAATCACATCGGGGTGAGGATGCCCGAAACGGTTGCGGTACCCGACGGCGAACCAGGCGGACTGTGGATGCACGGCGGCAACGAACGCCGGCGTCGACGACGTCGCGCTGCCATGGTGGGGAACCACCAGCACGGTCGATTCCAATGCGGCGCCGCTGCGCAGAATCTCCGTTTCCGCATCGCGCTCGATGTCGGCGGCGACGAGCACGCTCCTGCCTCCCGCCTCGACCCGCAGCACGCAACTGCGCGCATTGTCCCGCACCGTGGCTGCGGGGGATGGATTCGACGGATACAGCATGGCGAAGTTCACGCCGCTCCACGTCCACGACTGGCCCGCCACGCACTTCAGCACACGCGGATGGCTGCCCAGGGCTGGGCTGGACGCGGGAAGCGATGTGAGCACCGAATCGATGGCCATTCCCCTGACCAGTGACCTGGCGCCACCGGTGTGATCGCGATCGTCGTGGCTCACCACGAGTGCGCCGAGCCGGTCGATTCCCTCCCCTCGCAGATACGGCAGGATCACCCGGCTCGCGCTGTCGGCTTCCGCCGACCATCCGGGGCCGGTGTCGAAGAGCAGCGCCTGGTCCCGCGTGCGCACCAGCACCGCGAGGCCCTGGCCCACGTCCAGCATCGTGACGAGCGCTTCCTCCTCCGGCAGCGGATCCGGCCGGAATGCCACGAGCGGAAGAAACGCCAAGACCCCCACCCACCGGGAAGGGAAACCCCGCGGAAGCAGGAGCCACAGCGCTCCTGCACAAGCCAACGGCACGGTCCAGGCGGGCGGTGCGGGCTGGACGTACTGGGCCCAGGACCATGCGGCGATGGTCGAAAGAGCGGTGTGCAGCCAGTCCAGCAGCCATGCCGCCAGCTGCGCCGGACCGCTCCAGGGCAGGACGGTCGCGGCCAGCGTCAGCGGGACGACAGCCAGACTCACCAGGGGAATCGCGAACGCGTTGGCCAGCGGCCCGACGATCGACACCTGCTGGAACATCGCCACGAGCAGCGGCGTGAGCCCCAGGAACAGTGCCCATTGGGCGCGTGACCAGCGGTGCGCGGCTGGCGTGGACCTCTCTTCCCTCCCGCCGGCGAACATGAGCCAGGCCACGGCACCGAACGAAAGCCAGAATCCCGGCGAGATGACGGCCATGGGATCCGCGGCAACGACCACCGCCAGGGCCAACCCCAGCGTGTCCCAGGGCGTCACCCGCATGCGCAGGCGGCCCGCAATCACGGCCGTGGCCAGCATCCACAACGTGCGCTGTGCCGGCACGGCGAATCCGGAAAGCATCGCGTAACCGAAGGCGGTGGCCAGTCCGCCCAGGCGCCGGCATCGACGGCAGGCAGGGCTCGAACCAGGCGCGAGGAACGGCGCCACAGTCTCGACACGGCGAATCCGGCGACCGCACCGAGCATGGTGATGTGCAGGCCCGAGATGCTCATGAGGTGGTTGACGCCGGTGCGGGTGTAGACCTGCCACTGCTCGGCGGTGATCGCCTGCTGGTCGCCGATGGCCAGCGCGACGAGCACGCCGGCGAAGGCGGACTCCGGCACCGCCGCGAGCAGATGGCTGCGCAGCGATGCCCGCCATCGGTCGATGCCGCCGGAGAACTGCCAGGGCACCGGGCGTTCCCGGCTGAACGGCTCGCCGGTGCGGACGTAACCGGTGGCGCGAAAGCCGCGCTCCAGCAGCCAGCCTTCGAAATCGAATCCGTGCGGGTTGTAGGTTCCGTGAGGCCGGCGCAGCCGAGCCGTGAACACGAGGTGCTCGCCCGCCTCCACGGGCGGTTCCGTCGTCACGGCCGGTTCGGCGGGATCATCCATCAACGTGATCAGCAGCCGATGTGGAACCTCCGCATCGGGCGTGATGACCCGCTCCGTCTCGACACCGAATCGCCATCCGCTCGCGGTCCGCTCCGGAAGACCGGTCACCGTGCCGCGCAGCCGCACGTCGCGTCCCTCCCACCGTGCGGGGAGCTCGTCCGCGAGCCGCCAACCGCCGTAGGCGGCCGCCCAGTAGAAGCCCGCAGCGAAGCACGCGAGGCCCAGGGCCAGACGGCTCGCGATGCGAAGCGCCGCCGGCGATGCGTTCCACCAGTACCGCGCACAAAGCAGCAGCGGAACCAGAATGGACGCCGCCGCCAGAGAGGGAAGCCGGGGTTGCTGCTGCAGCAGCCAGGCACCTGCGGCGAAGAAGGCGGCCGGACCCACGGGAGCAATGCCGTCAGTGTCTCGGGAAGGCCGCAGCCGGATTCGCGCTTCGACGCTGCGCGGCGCGACCTTGCGGATTCCTCATCGTGCCGGCTCCGGGCTTGCAGCCGTCAGGCCGCTTGGAGCCGGCCGTCTTCGAGCCTGAGCACGCGGTCCATCCGTCCCGCGATGCCCATGTCGTGCGTGACGATCACGAGGCTCGTGCCCAGACCGCGATTGAGCTCCAGCATGAGATCGAGCACTGCCTCGGCATTGCGCCGATCCAGATTGCCGGTCGGCTCGTCGGCGAGCAGTGCCGCCGGCTGTGTGACGAGCGCCCTGGCGAGCGCGGCCCGTTGCCGTTCACCGCCCGACATCTCGCCGGGAACGTGCTGCAGCCGGCTGGCGAGACCCACGCGTTCGAGCATGGCGCGCGCGGCCTCGTGAGCCTCCTTCTCCGCCGTGCGGCGGATGTACAGCGGCATCGCGACGTTCTCGAGCGCGCTGAACTCCGGCAGCAGGTGGTGGAACTGATAGACGAAGCCCAATGCGCGGTTGCGCAGTTCGCCCAGCGACCGCGGCGACAGCCCCTGCACCGGTTGACCCATCAGCGCAACCTCGCCGCCGCTCGGCGCATCCAGGCCGCCCAGAAGATGCAGGAGCGTGCTCTTGCCCGATCCCGAGGCCCCCACGATGGCGATCGTCTCGCCGCGCCGCACGTCGAGAGCGACACAGCGGAGCACGTCCACGGGCGCCACGCCCTCCGCGTAGGTCTTGGCCAGTCCGCGGCAACGGATGACGGGAGCTGCTTGACCGGTTTCACTCATAGCGCAAGGCGGCTGCCGGATTGATCCGGGCCGCTCGATAGCTCGGATACAGGGTGGCCAGAAGAGTCAGGAAGAAGGAGACCACCGCGATCACCACGACGTCGGCCTGGTGCAGGTCCGAGGGCAGTTCGCTGATGTAGTACACGTCCTTGTCGAGGAACTGGACACCGAACGTGCGCTCGATGAGGGGGACGACGACGTCCACGTTCATGGCCAGCAGGATGCCGGCGACGACGCCGATGACGGTGCCGGCAAGGCCGATGAGCGAACCCTGCACCACGAAGATCCGCAAGATCGCGGCAGGCGATGCGCCCAGGGTCCGCAAGATCGCGATGTCGGCCCGCTTGTCCGTGACCGCCATGACCAGCGTGGACACGATGTTGAAGGCGGCCACCGCCACGATGAGTGTCAGGATGATGAACATGACCCGCTTCTCGATCTGCACGGCGCGGAAGAAATTCCCATGGCTGCGGGTCCAGTCGCTGACCGTGACGCTGCTTCCGAGGGATGTCGCCAATTCGCGACTGATCTCCGGCGCATCGAACAGATCCGTCAGTTTCAGCCGCACACCGGACACGTCGTCGTTCATGCGATAGAGCTTCTGCGCGTCGGCGAGATGCATGAGGGCGAGGCCCGAGTCGTACTCGTACATGCCGACCTCGAAGAAGCCCACCACGCGGAATTGCTTGATCCGCGGCAGCACACCCGCCGCCGTCACCTGCCCCTGCGGGGCGATGACGGTCACCTTTTCGTTCAGCCGCACGCCGAGATTGCGCGCGAGTTCGAGTCCCAGGACGATGCCGAATTCGCCCGGGCGGAGAGCCGAGAACAATCCGCCCTTCATGTGGCGGCCGATGTCGGCGACGGAATCCTCCAGTTCGGGCAGCACGCCGCGAATGACGGAGCCTTGCACCGTCTGATCATAGGACAACAGGCCTTGCGCGTTCACGTAGGGCGCCGCCGCGGTCACGCCGGGATGCTGCCGGGCGCGTTGCGCCACCGTCTGCCATCCGGATAATCCGTCGCCGGCGCCCGTGAGCTGCACGTGCGCCGCCACCCCGAGGATCCGTGTCCGCAACTCCTTCTGGAAGCCGTTCATCACCGACAGCACGACGATCAGCGCAGCCACGCCGAGCGCGATGCCTCCCATCGACGTCATGGAAATGAAGGAGATGAAGTGATTGCGGCGCTTGGCCCGCGTGTAGCGCAGGCCCACGAAGTATTCGAACGGAAGCACGGAGGACCGGGGGACGGTGGACAGCCGGATTGTGCCAGAGCGGCCCGCAATTCCCGGGCTGGAATCCATTTCGCTTGGTCCGGGGCAATACGAGACTCTGCAGAGCAGCGCGCCGGCCGTTCCAGTACCCGCCCCTTTCGAGTTTCACGCACTTTCGAGACCGCTTCCCATGCGCAGCCTTCACTTTCTCGTGCCCGGCCTGTTCTGGCCCGACATGACCGACCCGCGGCCCTATACCGGTCTCGAACTGCCGGCGCTGGAACGGATGCTGGCCAAAGGCCGGCGCCATGCCCATCCCGTCGCCGGCGTGGAGGACTGGCTCGGCCAGCAATGGGGGTTCGCCTCCTCGCCCGCGCCCTTCGCGGCCCTGCTCGTCCAGCGAGGCGAGCGGCAGGCGGGTGAAGCGGTCTGGATGTGCGCCGATCCGGTCAACATGCAAGCCCGGGGCGCCGAGATCTTCCTCACGGCCGCCGAGTCGCTGGAGATCCTCGAGACCGAGGCCGCGGCGTTGATCGAGGCATTGAACGCCTTCTTCGCTGCCGACGGCATCTCGTTCCTGGCCATCGCTCCGGACCGGTGGGTGGCCCGCCTTCCATCGCAGCCGGACATGCAGACGACGGCGCTGTCGGCCGCGCATGGACGGCCCATCGACCGGTTGTTGCCGCAAGGCGACGGCGCGCTTCCGTGGATCAAGCGGTTGAACGAAGCGCAGATGCTCCTGCACGGCCATCCGGTCAACACGGCACGGGAAGACGCCGGGCATCCGCTGGTCAAGAGCCTTTGGTTCTGGGGCCCCGGACGGTACGTGGCTCCATCCAGGCGGCCGGTCGATCGCCTCTTCTCGGACGATCCGCTGACAACCGCACTCGGACGCGCCAGCGAGACCGAAGCCCTTCCGGCTCCGGACGATGCGCAACCGGTACTCGCCGCGGCGACCCGTGAAAGTGTGCTCTTCGAGTATTCGAGATGCCGCCGGGCGGCCGATTCGGCGGATGTTTCGGCTTGGCAGTGCGCGCTTCAGGCGTTCGACGAGCAGTTCCTCGAACCAGCGCTCACCGCGCTTGGCACCGGCATGCTGGACAGGCTGAGGCTGACGGGCATCTCCGGCCAGCGGAGCATGCACCTCCATCTGGGCCGGCTCGATCTTCTGCGGTTCTGGCGGCGTGGGGCCAAACTGGGCGTGCCCGCCTAGGGATGCCAGCGGGCCGCGCCGGCCTGCAACGTGTCCGGAGCCGGCTTCCTTCTCCCGGAAAGCGTACTTGGCAGACGCCGGTCTGTGCAGGATCCGCCGAGGCGCACCCTGACAGGAATTACGTTCCCACCTTGAGACCCGCAGTGAGGGCGGTGAGATCGCTGGCGAGCGCTTCGAGGCGGCTCACGGATTCCTGACTCCGCGCTGCGGCGGCGCTGTTCTCGTCCGCCATGCGGGCGATGCGCTCCACGTTGGTGGCGATCTCTGTGCCGGCCACGCTCTGCTCGTTCATCGCCAGCGAGATCTCCGCCGACTTGGCCACGGCCATCTCGGCTGCGGTGCGGATCTCGGTCAGCGCATCGACGGCCTCCTTCACCAGGCGCACGCCCTCCTCGACGCGTTCCGATCCCCCGCGCATGCCTGTGACGGCATCCGATGTCTCCTTCTGGATGGCCGAGATCATGGTGCCGATCTCGATGGTCGCGTGGCTCGTGCGTTCGGCCAGCTTGCGCACTTCGTCGGCCACCACCGCGAACCCGCGGCCCTGCTCCCCGGCTCGCGCCGCCTCGATGGCCGCGTTGAGCGCGAGCAGATTGGTCTGATCTGCGATGTCCTTGATCACCTTGACCACGTCGCTGATCTGTTCCGAGCGCATGTTGAGCGATGCGATCGCCTGCGCTGACGCGCGTACGGATGTCGCGATGGCGGCCGTCTCGTCGGCCGCTTTCAGTGCGACGGCTTCGCCCTGCACCGACAGCTGGTTCGTCTTCTGCGAAAGCTCGCGCGAGTCCTGCGCGTTGTCCGTCACACCGGTGAGACTGGCATTGACTTCCTCGAGCGCCGCCGCGACGCGGGAGGCCGACTCGCTCTGGGTGCGCGAACCGTCCAGCACGTGCCGCGACTCGTTGCGGACCAGGACGACCGCCTCGCGCACGCTGTCGGACGCACGCTTCACACGGACGACGAGGTCGCGGACCTGGTCGGCCATGCCGTTGAAGGCCCGGGCCAGTTCACCCGCCTCGTCCGCGCTGCTGACTTGCGAGCGCACCGTGAGATCGCCCGAGCCGAACCGCTCCGCATCGCGCGCCAGCAATTCGAGCGGCCGGAGTTTCCTGTGCAGCGAAAAGTAGATGGCGGCACAGCCGGCGAGAATGACCGCCAGGCCCAGGCCGCCCAGAAGGTTGCCCAGGACGACGGCGTCGGAGTGCAGTTCGCCCAGATCGACCGATGCCCCGAAGATGCGCTGCCAGGAATCGAGCTTCGTGAACACGTAGAGACGCCCATCCTTTTCCAGGGCTCCTTGCCCTTGCTGCAGGATGTCCGCGTAGGCCTCGAGGCCGCCTCCGCTCACGTTCTTTCCCTTCGCCTCCGGATGAACCACCAGTTCGCCGCGGGAGGCCTGCTGGGACGCATCGATGACGAAGTAGTGCCCTTTCTCGCCGATCCGCGCCGCACCGATCTCCGAATGCAGCTTGGCGAGGCCTTCCGTGATGTCGAAACCCACGAACAGGATGGCGACCGTGCGGCCGCCGGCATCCTTCACGGGGCTGTACTTGGTCATGTAGTCGCGCCCGAACAGGCTCGCCTTGCCCAGATAGGGCGTGCCTTCCAGCATGCGCGGAAAGGCAGGATGCTTGGTATCCAGCAAGGTGCCCAGGGCGCGGCTGCCGTCCTGCTTCTTGACCGACGTCGTCACGCGCAGGAAGTTGTCGCCCATGCGCACGAACACCGTCGCCGTGCCCCCGGTCATGCGGCTGAACCCGTCCACCTGGGAGAAATCCAGATTGAGCGTGCCCGAATTGGCCGTCACTGCGGGCGATGCGTGCTCGCCCACCTGGATGGTGCGGCCCGGGTCGACCCTGACGTTCCCGCCCAGCATGGACTCGAAGACGTGGCTCAGGCGGTCCGCGTTGGATTTGGCCGTGGCGTCGAAGGTCTCGAACTGGCTTTCGATCAGCTTGAGCCTCGCCCCCAGTTCCGTGGCGCCCCGGCTGTCGAAGATGCTGGACGCGCGCAGATACGCGAGCAGGGAGATGCCGACGATGGCTGCGATGAAGATGCCGCAGGCCAGCAGGCTCACCTGCGTGGAGATGCGCGTTTTCTTGTTCGGGGTCATGAAGTGGGACTCCCCAGGTTTGACCATGGGATGAAGTCGGCCGCGCCCGTTCTCGCACGACAGCTCGCGTTGCGGACAGGGCAAGCTAATATCGAAGCCGTCGGGGGGGCCCTTGAGCGGTTCGATTACCAAATTCATGCAAACAATCATCGAGCGGACCGTTCCGCAGGACGCCATGGCGCGTTTGATGCACCACGGCGTGGACCCCGTCCTTGCCAGGGTTTTCGCCTCGCGCGGCATTCGCGGCCCGGACGAACTTGAACTGGGTCTGGACCGTCTGGCGTCGTATTCCGCCCTGGCAAATGCCGAAGACATGGGCGCCGTCCTGGCCGATGCCATCCAGGCCGGCAAGCGCCTGCTGATCGTCGGAGACTACGACGCGGATGGCGCGACGGCCTCGGCCGTGGGGTGCCTTGCACTGCGCCGGTTGGGTGCGAAGATCGACTCGCTGGTCCCGAACCGGTTCGAATTCGGCTACGGGCTCACCCCCGAGATCGTCCGCATCGCGGCGCAGCGCGGGCCCGATCTCATCATCACCGTGGACAACGGCATCGCCAGCCTCGAAGGCATCGACGAGGCGCGCCGTCTCGGCATTCCCGTACTGGTGACCGATCACCATCTTCCGGGCGCGGAATTGCCGCGGGCGGAACTCATCGTCAATCCCAATCAGGCCGGATGCGCGTTTCCAAGCAAGAGCCTGGCGGGTGTCGGGGTAATGTTCTACGTGGCCATGGCCACGCGCGCGCAGTTGCGGCAGCGCGGCGCCTTCGCGCATCAGCCGGAACCGAACCTCGGAGACCTGCTGGACCTTGTGGCACTGGGCACCGTGGCGGACGTGGTGCGGCTGGACGGCAACAACAGGATCCTCGTGGCGCACGGACTGAAGCGGATTCGGGCCGGCAAGACCCGTCCCGGAATCTCGGCGCTGGCGCGGGCGGCGGGCCGAAGCCTGTCCCGGGCCACCTGCTACGAACTGGCTTCGTGCTGGGCCCGCGCATCAATGCAGCCGGCCGCCTGGAAGACATGTCGGAAGGCATCGAGTGCCTGATCACCGTCGACGAATCACGCGCACAGACGCTGGCCGGCCGCCTCGACGCACTCAACCGCGAGCGCCGCGGCATCGAATCCGAGATGCAGACGGCCGCGCTCGCCTCCCTCGACTCGGTGGGCGTCACCGATGGAGTGAGCCTGGTGCTGCACGACGCGGGCTGGCACGCCGGGGTCGTCGGTCTTCTCGCCTCGCGCCTGCGCGAGCGTTTCCACCGTCCGGTCCTGTGCTTTGCCTCCGGACCGGACGGTGAACTGAAAGGATCGGGCCGGTCCATCCCGGCGCTGCACTTGCGCGACGCGCTGGACCTTGTCGACCGCCGGCATCCCGGACTCGTGCTCCGTTTCGGCGGCCACGCGGCGGCAGCGGGTCTGTCCATTCTGGAACACCAGTTGCCGGCGTTTCGCAGCGCATTCGAGCGCGTGACCGCCGAGCTGCTGTCGCCGGCGGATCTGCAGCGAGTCATCGAGACGGACGGTTCTCTGGACCCGGTGCTGCGCACGCTGCCGCTGGCCGAAGCACTGCAGAACGAAGTGTGGGGACAGGGATTCGCGCCCCCCTCCTTTGCGGATGGATTCCGGGTGGTGTCGCAGCGTCTGGTAGGCGGGGCACACATGCGGCTGGAGGTGGTGCCCGACGACGGGCTGCGTGCCGGGCCGTCCATGTGCGCGATGCTGTTCCGGCACGATCAGCCGGTCCCGCCAAGGATCCACGCCGCCTACCGGCTGGACGTGAACGAATGGAATGGCAATCGCACGGTGCAGCTCCTGGTGGATCACTGGCACGCCGCGGAATGACGCCTGCCCGTGGTCGACCGGACTGCCGTTTCCCGCAAGGAGGTGCCCGATGCTGCAGGAATGGCTGAACGCCGAGGGATTCGAACAGCTCGATTCATTCCTGACCAGCGCCGCCATCGGCCTGCTGATGGGGGGCGAACGGGAACGCCGGCAAGCTGCGAAGGCGGGTCTGCGCACGTTCACGCTCATCGCGCTCCTGGGTGCGAGCCTCGCGCTCGTCGCACAGCGCACCGGGGGTGCCCTGGCTGCCGGCA
The DNA here is from genome assembly GCA_016713305.1 of Betaproteobacteria bacterium. Lineage (NCBI taxonomy): Bacteria > Pseudomonadati > Pseudomonadota > Betaproteobacteria > Betaproteobacteria bacterium. The sequence continues at coordinate 207,102 of JADJPK010000007.1, read as the reverse complement.
GTCGGCCTCCTCATGACCGGCGCCATGATGATCGCCGTGTATCTGGCGGCACCCATCCCGGACGACCCGGGTACCACGACCATCGTCGCGGCGCTCCTGTGCTTCTCGCTGTCCGTGATGACCGTGGCGGGCGACCCGCAGCTCGCCCTGATGACGGCGATCGGCGCCACCGTGCTCATGTACTTCAAGTCGGAGCTGCGCGGACTCACCCTGCAGCTCGACCGGACGGAGCTCATCTCCATCCTCCAGTTCGCGGTGCTGTCGTTCGTGATCCTTCCGCTCCTGCCCGACCGGAACATGGGGCCCTACGACGCCATCAATCCGCGGCAGATCTGGCTCATGGTGGTGCTCATCTCCGGCGTGAGCCTGGCCGGTTATCTGGCCCTGAGATTCGTCGGGCAGCGCCACGGCACGTGGCTTTTGGGCTTGTTCGGCGGCCTCGTGTCCAGCACCGCCACGACGCTGGCGTACGCCCGGCATGCGCGCGACTCCGATGAAGCCGTGCGCATCTCGGCGCCGGTCATCGCCATCGCGAACATCGTGGTGCTGGCCCGCCTGGCGCTGGTCATCGCCGTCGTGGCGCCGGAGATCTGGATCGACGTCGTGCCGGGTCTGGCCGCAGGCTTCGTTCTCGGCGGCATCGGGGTCGCGCTTCTGTGGCGCCGCTACGACACGTCGGACGCCGCGCCCATGCCAGCGGTGCGCAATCCTGCCGCCATGAAGGTGTCCATCGTGTTCGGGCTGCTCTACGGAGGGGTGCTTCTCGCGGCCGCGTGGCTGCGCGATCTTGCCGGCCCTTCCGGTCTTTATGCGGTCGCACTCGTCTCGGCCTCACGGACGTGGACGCCATCACCCTCTCGTCGCTTCGTCTCCACGACCTGGGGCAGGTCACAGCCGGGATGGTGGCCATCACCGTGGCGATCGCGGTCCTGTCCAACAACGCCTTCAAGCTGGGGATGGCCGCACTGTCAGGCGGCAGGGCGCTGGCACTGCGGTGTGCCGGGCCCATGGGGGCCGCGATGGCGGGACTGGTGCTGGGGCTCTTCCTGCCGCGGTTCGTCTGAGAACCCGGCGGCACGGAACTTCGCATCTTCCACCCGCAGTGCCTGAGTCGCGGCATGCGCATGACTCACGGCTTCCCTAGGTGAATCGCGCGCCGCAGGCTAAAATCGGCGTTTCCCCGAACTGCCTGCGGCACCCTCACATCATGGAACCGGAACGCATCAACGCCATCTCGCAGCACATCCAGGACCTGGGCGCGCGCGCCCAGGAACTGCGGAGGTATCTTTGACTTCGATACCAAGAAGTCGCGCCTGAGCGAAGTCGTCCGTCTCACCGAAGACCCGAAGATCTGGGACGACCAGAAGCGGGCGCAGGATCTGGGCCAGGAGCGCAAGCCGCTCGAGGCCATCGTGCTGTCGCTGGAGAACATCGGCTCCGGCCTGTCCGACAACCAGGAACTCTTCGATCTCGCCAAGGACGAAGGCGACGACGAGACGCTGGTGGCGATCGAGGGGGACGTCGACGGCATCGAGAAGATGGTGGCGGATCTCGAATTCCGCCGCATGTTCTCGAATCCGATGGACCCCAACAACTGCTTCATCGACATCCAGACCGGCGCGGGCGGCACCGAGGCCCAGGACTGGGCGTCCATGCTCGAACGCATGTATCTCAAGTTCGGCGAGCGGCGTGGTTTCGGCGTGGAGCTGCTGGAGGAGTCTCCCGGCGACGTGGCCGGCATCAAGAGCGCGACCATCAAGCTGACCGGCGACTACGCCTACGGCACCCTGCGCACCGAGACCGGCGTGCACCGGCTGGTCCGCAAGTCGCCCTTCGATTCGAACGCGCGGCGCCACACGTCCTTCGCCAGCGTGTTCGTCTACCCGGAAGTCGACGACTCCATCGAGGTGGAGATCAATCCTGCCGACCTTCGCATCGATACCTTCCGCGCAAGCGGCGCCGGCGGCCAGCACATCAACAAGACCGACTCCGCCATCCGCATCACGCACCTGCCCACGAACATCGTCGTCCAGTGCCAGAACGACCGGTCGCAGCACCGCAACCGCGCGGAGGCCATGGCCATGCTGAAGGCACGTCTGTACGAGCTGGAACTGCGCAAGCGCGAAGAGGAGAAGCAGGCGCTGGAGGACTCCAAGACCGACATCGGCTGGGGGCACCAGATCCGCTCCTACGTGCTGGACCAGTCCCGCATCAAGGACCTGCGCACCAACGTGGAGATCGGCAACACCCAGGCCGTGCTGGACGGCGACCTGGACGACTTCATCACCGCAAGTCTCAAGATGGGCGTGTGACGTCCGCTCGCCCGAACACCCCTTTCGCCCACCGCACACGGCTCCGTTGCCCATCATGACCGACGAACAACAGCAGATTCCCCGGGACGACAATCAGATCATCGCCGAGCGCCGGGCCAAGCTCGCCGAGCAGCGCGGCAAAGGCAACGCGTTCCCCAACGACTTCCGGCGCGCGGATCTCGCGGCGGATCTCCACCGGACGCACGACGGCAGGACCAACGAGGAACTCGAGCCGGCGGGCGTGAAGGTCTGTGTCGCGGGCCGCATGATGCTGAAGCGCGTAATGGGCAAGGCGAGTTTCGCGACGCTGCAGGACATGTCGGGTCGCATCCAGCTCTACGTGACCAACGACGGTGCCGGCGCCGAAGTGCACGATGCCTTCAAGCATTGGGACCTCGGCGACATCCTTGGCGCGGAAGGTTCCCTCTTCCGCACGCGCACCGGCGAGCTCACCGTGAAAGTCACGGGCATCCGGCTGCTGGCCAAGGCGCTGCGGCCGCTGCCGGAGAAATTCCACGGTCTCACGGACCAGGAACAGAAGTACCGCCAGCGGTACGTGGACCTCATCGTCACGGAAGACGCCCGCCGCACCTTCATGGCGCGCTCGAGGATCATCCAGGCCATCCGCGAATTCCTAGTCCAGCGTGGATACCTGGAAGTCGAGACGCCGATGATGCACCCCATTCCGGGCGGCGCTTCCGCCCGGCCCTTCGTCACTCACCACAACGCGCTGGACATGCAGCTGTACCTGCGCATCGCGCCGGAGCTGTATCTGAAGCGCCTGGTCGTGGGCGGATTCGAGAAGGTGTTCGAGATCAACCGCAACTTCCGCAACGAGGGCATCTCGACCCGGCACAACCCCGAATTCACGATGCTCGAGTTCTACGAGGCCTATCAGGACTACCGTTACCTGATGGACCTCACCGAGGCGATGTTCCGGGAGGTCGCGCAGAAGGTCCTCGGCACGGTCAAGGTGCCCTATCAGGGACAGATCATCGATCTGGGTGCGCCCTTCGCGCGGCTCACCGTATCGCAGGCGGTTCGCCAATATCACCCGCACATCACCGAAGAGCAGATGGCGGATCGGGGCTGGCTCGTGCAGCAGTTCGAACGCATGGGCGTGGACTACAAGAAGAGCGATGGCCTCGGCGGACTGCAACTCACCTACTTTGAGGAAACGACCGAGCCGAAGCTCGTCCAGCCGACGTTCATCGTCGACTACCCGGCCGAAGTGTCACCGCTCGCCAGACGCAACGACCACAACCCGGAGATCACGGACCGCTTCGAACTGTTCATCACGGGCCGCGAGATCGCCAACGGCTTCTCCGAGTTGAACGATCCCGAGGACCAGGCCGAGCGCTTCATGGAACAGGTGCGGCAGAAGGATGCCGGCGACCACGAAGCCATGCACTTCGACGCCGACTACATCCGGGCACTGGAGCACGGCCTGCCGCCGACGGCGGGCGAAGGCATCGGCATCGACCGTCTCGTGATGCTGCTCACTGACAGCCCCAGCATCCGCGACGTGATCCTCTTCCCGCACATGCGGCCCGAGGACTGACCCTCAGGGAGGATCGGTTCTCCTCCCCAGGGCCAGTCTCCGGGAAGACGTCTCAGACAGACGCCTTGCGCAACCTGCGGCCCGCCCAGCTCAGGACACCCAGCCCCACGCCCATGAGGGCCCACGATTCCGGCTCGGGAACGGGCTGGGTCACATAGGTCCGGAAGACATGGTCGGATTCCGAGTTGAACGCCGACCCCGCAGCCGATTGGTAATAGCCGCTGCCGCCCGCGTAATCATCGGTCTGGGAATACGCGTACGCGGAGTTCCGGTTGCCTTCATTGGGCACGAGCTCGAGCGTGATCACGTCGCCGGCTGACACCATGATGCCGGCACCGCTCACGTCGTAGCCGACCCAACCGGTCACCAGAAACGTGAATCCGGCATCCAGGGAGGCCACTCTCTGGAAATCGACGCCCTTCGCGTTGTCGATCAGCACTGACCCCGGGGCGCCCGCGGTGTTGGCATCCGGCCCGGTCCACGTGCTCACGTCCAGATCGGAGACCGCTTCGAGGAACTGCTCGTCGCTGGGATCGCCCGCGAAGCCGATGTTGCGTCCCAGACCGATTTCGATGCGGGTCAGCAATCCGCTCAGCCCGACCGTCACTGTCTGGACCCGCCTGAATCCGCCCGAATCGCTCGCGAACTTGCTGGCGAAGGGTGCCAGACCCGGATCTGTCGTGAAGCCGTTCTCCTGGTCGAGCACTCCGGCGGCCCACGCCCCGGAATGGGTGGAAAGGAGCGCCGCTCCTGCCAGCGCAGCCATACCGGTCATTCGACGGAGCATTGAAGATCTCATGGGATTCCCCTTGTTCATTGTTCTTTCCTCGGCGCCGCATGAGTGACTGCGGCGATGTCCTGCGATCCATGATCTGCCGCTGCCTCGAGGGCGGCTGAAAACCGGTGACCGACCGACCCGCCTCCGGATCGGCCTGGGCATGCAGCAAGGTTCGAACCTTCCACGATGGAGCCGCGCCGCTGCCCCGAGAAACAGGGCCGGCGTTCGAGCCGGACCGGACGGCGCGAAGGAACCTGTAAGCATCCTCGACACGACGGCCGGTTCGTCGGCCGAGGGACGACTCGCCCCAGAACTCGACGAACCCTGCCAACGACGGCGATGCCCCTTCGCTGTCCAGGCGGTACACTCGCCCGAGCCCGACGGGCACCACTCAAGGAGGAGAAGATCACCATGGCAAGTCACGCCACAGGAGACGGCGGCATTCCGCCGCGCGACGCAGGAAAACGCGGTCTGAAGCGCATCATGACGCTGGGTGGCGCCTACGGCACGCGCAACTACACGGTCAAGGACCTGCGCGACGCCAAGGGCAAGCGGGTGCTGTGCGAGACCCTTCCCTTCTCCCCGGAGGAAGCGGCGGCGGCCGAGGAAGCCGGCATCGACACGATGAAGGTTCGCTTCGATCCCAAGCGGCCGGAACTCGCCGCGGCCATCCGCAAGGCGGCGCCCAACACGTTCATGTCGTTTTCCGTGCCTTTGGTGGCGGCTGCCAGCGTGGACGAGGCCGTGCGGCTCGCCTACACGGCCATGGAACTGGGTGCCGACGCCATCATGTGCCAGTGGTCGCCACGCTTCATCGCCGCGGCTGCAGAGGCGGGCGTACCGGTACAGGGCCACGCGGGGCTGGTCCCGCGCAAGAGCACGTGGACCGGGGGACTGCGCGCGGTGGGCAAGACCGTGGAAGAAGCCCTGTGGGTCTACCAGGAAGTGAAGCGCATCGAGGACGCTGGAGCCTGGGCCGTCGAGGTGGAGGTCATTCCCGGACCGCTCCTGGCCGAGATCACCAAGCGCACGACGCTTCTCACTTCCTCCATCGGCGCCGGCAGCGGGGGCGACATCCAGTTCCTGTTCGCCGAGGACATCCTGGGAAGCAATCCTCCGCCCTACCCCCGTCACTCCAAGCAGTACCGCGATCTGCACGCGATGAAGCAGGCGATGCAGGCGGAGAGGGTCGGCGGGTTCAAGGATTTCATTGCCGACGTCCGCTCCGGCGGCTTCCCGGCCCCGCAGCACGTCATCGAGGCGCCCGAAGGCTTGATGGATGCGTTCCTGAAGCAGGTCGAGAAGCGCTGACGCGGCGCCGCGTCGCGAGAGCTCCGGCCGGACGCTCCCGCGACGCGAGGGGCGATCCGCCCGCAGGGCAACCGGCGCATGGAGAACAGCGCGAAATCGCCTGTCGCCATCGGCCATGTGGCTTCGAAATGGCCGTCGACGCCACTTCCATCGAAGTTCGCCGCGCCCGGAACCCGCGGTCCCGCCCGACCTCCCCGGACTCGGCGGGGACGATCCACGCACGCCTGTTCGGCAATGCGGATCCTCAGGCCGCCTAAGCCCCTGCGCTCGGGCGAGCGGATACCGCCTCGTGCCACCTGACGACGTTCGCGCAGCGTGCCGGAATGGCGATGTCGATCCGCTTGCCGAACTCCACCGCCAAGAACGCCGTGATGTCGGCAATGGTGAAGGCAGGCCCCGCAAGAAAGGCGTTGTCTGCGAGATGCCGGTCGCACAGTTCGAAGAAGCGCTCCATCCGTCTCTTGCCTTGATCGATCAGTTCCGGAACCTGCGGATAGCCGCCGGGCACGCCAGCCACCCGCCGGTCCGTGAACAGCGGCAGCGCATTCCGCGCCGCTTCGCCGGCTGCCATGAATCCTTCGAGCTCCGCCCGCCGGTTCCACATCTCGACGATGGCCTGGTCCTTGGCGCCCGTGCCGAAAAGCGGTGGCTCCGGATACAACGCCTCGATATAGCGGCAGATGGCGACCGACTCGCCGATGCAGGTGCCGTCGTCCAGTTCCAGCACCGGCACCACGGCGAACGGATTGATCTTCGCGAACTCGTCGGTGAACTGCTGACGTTCCCTCACGTTCACCTGGACGGTGGGAATACTGACGCCCTTCTCGGCCAGAAACATCCGCACACGCCGTGGATTCGGCGCAAGCGTGAATTCGTACAGTTTCATGATTCAGTCGCTCTCCCTGTGGAACTCCAAAATCGTCGGGGTCAGGTCTTGCCTTTTGCCTCGACTGCGGAAGTCAATTCCGAAGGTGTGCGCCCATCTCTTGTTGGACGACCAGCGGGCCACATCGCAGTGGACCGCGACACATGCCCCGTTCGAAGATTTTGTCACGTCTGTTCACGAGCAGCCTTCAAGCAGCGGCCAAGCCTGTCGAGACCCTGCTATTGGCAGGCTCGACAACGTGCCGGACCACATTGGCAGTCCGGCTGTTCTCGAAGACTTGCATCAGTCATCCATGCGATGGCACTCCGGCTGAACTGCTCCGGTCGACCGCCAGACGAGTGTGCGTGAGAGGCATCGGGTCGCCACGAAGCATTCAATGGACCGGCCGTGCACGCAAGACCCCGCAACGGCCGTCCCACCCGGACCGCCCATCGGCCGATCAGGCAGATCTCCTGATTCCGAGGCTTGACGGACACTTCGGGACGATCGAAGGTACTCTCCGAAGTCTACCCCGCTGCGAGCGGCATCCCACCGCTGCGCGCAAATGCTCGCTCACGGCGAACCGAGCATCGAGCTGGCCCGCGAGCGCTGCAAGGACCTGAAGTACCGCGCGCAAGGAACTCGCAACTCGTCCAATTGCGGCGGCCACGCACCGCATCGGCAGACTCGGTCTGCATGCCGAAGCGGTACGTGTACCGGCACACGCGGCCAGCGGTGCGGCTTCCCGCCCGCGCCGGAGAAGATCAGGGCAGCTGGTAGCCCTTCACGCCCACACGAATCCGATACAGGCTCTTGCCGGAAGTGAGGTACAGGAGATTTGCGTCCGCACCGCGGCCGAACGCTACGTTGGTAGGCAGTTCGTTGCCGGTGGAGATGTAGGCCAATTCCTTTCCGTTCCTGTCGATCGCCTGGATGCCGGGACGGTACTCGCACCGCGACGCCAGCCAGATATTGCCTCTCTCGTCGGCAATCATGCCGTCGGGCCCGCTGCACGGCTTTTCCAGCTTGCCGTAGTCGATCAGCACGCGGCGGTTGCTCAGGCTGCCATCGTCCGCGACGTCGTACGCCTGCAGAAGATGGGGACCCTGCAGGGTGGTCTCACCCTTCTTGAGATTCTGGAACTCCAGCCAGCCGTTGTCGTTGCTCACGATGTACATGGTCTTCTGGTCGGGAGATATCAGGATGCCGTTGCACTTGCCGCAGTTGGTGGCCACGCGGGTCACCTTGCCGTCGGGATCCAGCCGGTATGCCGCGAAGCCATCCGCCATCACCGGTTCGTGCCCGAGGTAGCGCGGATCGGTGAAGTAGATGCGCCCCTTCTCGTCGATGGTGATGTCGTTCAACGCGTTGTACGGCTTGCCTTCGAAGAGCCCGGTGAGCACATAGCTCTTGCCGGTCTTCATGTCGGTCCTGATCAGCATGCGGCCGCCAAAATCGGCGCCCAGTGCGGCGAGCATGTTCCCCTCGCGGTCGAACTTGATCCCGTTGGACATGCCGGACGGGCTCCGGAAGATCGACGTCTGGCCGCTCTTGGGATCGAACTTCCAGATGTTGCCCGCCTGCGAGTACTTGCCGGAAGGATCCTTGCAGAAGGCCGTGAACGTGATGTCGCTGAAGTACATCATGCCGTCGTGACCTGCGGCGACCCCTTCCGTCAGCATGCAGCCGCCATCGAACAGGCGTTCCAGCCGCGCCCCGGCCGGGACGAGGCTGTGGTCGCCCGACGGTGGCGGGAAGCCGGCATCCGTCTGTGCGGCGATCTCGTGCGAGACAGGGGCCAGGACGCATGCCAGCGCAACGGTCAACAGGCAGTTTCGAATGCTTTTCATGTGATTCTTCTCCACGTCGTCGGTTGATTGAAAGCCGCCGGCACGAATCTCTGTGCCGGAGCTGTTTGGGCAACGGCCAGGAAAAGCCGGCCGTGGCCCGAATCCGTGCGGCTGTGTCGCGCCGTGCGCATGGATGCACACGCGCCGGGGGAGAATCAGAGCAGTCTTCCTCTCGCCCTCCCGAACGAGGGTCTTGAATTGGCTGCGACTTCAAGATGACGCCCGCACCATGGGGCTCGGCGAGTACCTTCCGGACCGTCAAGCGAGCGCCTGTGAATAGCGGAAAGGACCAGCCTCGGCGCACCCGAGTCCAGACGCGGCCGACGACCGGAACAACGACCGTGCTGCCGGTCGCGATTCAAGAGATCGCTTGATCCGGCTCGACGGACGCGCCTTCGTCAGCGGAAGTGCGCCTGCACCTGCCATGGCAAGCGCGCTTCACGCATTCCCTTCCTGACGGGTCCCTCGCCTCCACTAATCTAGCTGGCGGCGCCATGCCCTGTCACGTTGTCATATCCGACATCTGTTGCTGGGGGAAAACGGCGCTCATGACCTCGATTCGTGCGGCAGGAGATCGGCCACGATTCGGAGAACGGCGCGTCTTGCGCGCAAGGGCGCATCGGTCCGCACATCGTCGGGCCGCACCACAAGACCTTCACGCCCCCTTCTTCGTTTCAGCCATGCTGCGCCACGCGCCCGCGGCAACCGGTCACCGGCCGAGCACAGCAACGGCCGTTGCCGGCCCGCGCCCGCGAAACGCAGGCCTCCTGCCGTATCCGCCCCACGGCGGCCGACCGACCAAGACAGGCAAAGGACCCGCCGTGGGGACGGGGCCGCCCCCCCGCGCCGCCCCTCCCAGAGCGCCCATTCGGCACCGAGCAATGCGCCAACGCCCGGCTCCGGAACCGCTGTCGCGAACACGTTCTCGCTGAAGCAGAGGGAGACGTCGAGGGAATTCGCGAACGAGGGATCGACGCAGGGAAGAGGATCGAGAGACGCGGCGAACGAAGCGGCCCCGGATGCCGGGTTGGGAAACAAGAAGGAATCCCCGGGCCGGTCAGCTTGAGATGCACCTTGCAGAACAGCTATGGCGCCGCCTTGCAAGGGAGATTCAGCGTCTCTCCGCCACCCGGACCGCGCACCCGCTCGCCACCTGTGGCACCGTGACGCGCCGCGGGTCGTCCATCATCGCCAGATAGCGGTTCTGGATGATGTAGGCCTCGCGCTCTTCGCGCGTGGCACGGTCGCAGCTTTCCGGACCGCCCTGGAAGCGACCCACCGTCGCCTGCAGGTGGTGAACGAGTTCGTGCAACAACACCGAACGGTCGAAGACATCGTGGGCGACATCCAGCGTATCGTCGATGTAGACGCCCTCGCCCGGCAGGTACACGGCCCGCACCCGGCAATCGCGCGGCTCCGTGCAGAAGCGCGCCGCGAGGACGGCGCGCGGGATCGACTCAACGGCAGGAAACGTGGGCGCCGGCCCGTAGCCGGAAACAAGCTGGATCGCCGAGTACAAGTGCAAAACAAGGGTTCCGATCGGCGACGCCATCCTTCATCTCCATAGCCCGTCTCCTTCGCACCCGGCGCTCCAAGCGCGAGGGCGCAGCGATGCGTGCCGGATAGCAAGACCCGCACCTTTTCGCGTCATGAGGCATGGCAACCCACTTCGCCGGGTCTGTACCGACGATGCCGGTCTCATTGCGACGCAGCACGACAGGAAAGGGCCTGCGCGTGTAGCATCGCCGCATATCGACGAGCGCAGCGCAGTTCAACGTCAGCCACACTTGCGCAGCGCCTTCGTCACGACACGGCTCACGTCCGGCAGGCCGGAGACGATGAACCGAGCGGGAGGAAGCAGCATGATCCACCGTAGGATTGCCAGCCCGCCGCTCCGGTGCGGGAATGCACCGGCTGGTGCAGGCGGCCGCCCTGCCGGTACGTCAATATCGTCGACGTTCAGAAAATCCGTCGGAGGGTCGCGCATCCGCTGCGCCCGCCACCTGCCGCCTGCGAGCACCAGGAGGGTCTCGATGCCCTCCCCGTGACCCCCGCGCGCCTGCGCACCACGACAACAAGACGCCTGGGACACGCGACCCGGCATTTCTCCCCTGACGAAACGGAGTCCAACCGATGAAGTCCGAGCATCGCAAGGTGCTGACCGCCGCGGCGGTCGGATCTGCGCTGGAGTGGTACGACTTCTTCATCTACGGAACAGCCGCCGCGCTCGTGTTCGGCGAACTGTTCTTTCCCAAGCTCGATCCCACGGTGGGCACGCTCGCATCGTTCGCCACGTTCGGCGTCGGCTTCGCCGCCCGCCCGCTCGGCGGCATCGTGTTCGGCCATCTGGGCGACAAGCTCGGACGCAAACCGATCCTGGTCATCACGCTCCTGCTCGTGGGAGGAGGCACGTTTCTCATCGGCCTGCTGCCGACGTACGAGACCGCCGGATTGGCGGCGCCCGCGCTCCTTGTTCTTCTTCGGCTCGTGCAGGGCTTCGGCGCCGGCGCGGAGTATGGCGGCGCGGTGATTCTCGCCGTGGAATTCGCACCGGAGGGAAAGCGAGGACTGTTCGGAAGCTGGGCCCCCATCGGGGTAACGGTGGGCAATCTGCTCGCAGCGGGCGTCTTCGCTGCGTGTTCGTCCCTGCCGCGCGAGGACTTTCTGGCGTGGGGCTGGCGCATCCCCTTCCTGCTCAGCATCGTGCTCGTGCTGGTGGGCTTCTACATCCGCGCGAAGGTCACCGAGACGCCCGTGTTCCGCGAAGCGGTCTCTCGCCGCAAGGTGCTGCGCTCGCCGATCGTCGAGGTCATGCGGCGCTATCCGAAGGAAGTGCTCGTGGTGATCGGCGCTCGGCTCGCGGAGAATGGTCTGGGTTATCTGTTTCCTGTGTTCGCCCTCAACTATCTCACGCGCAACCTGGGCGTGCCGAAATCGACCGCACTCACGGGAATCATGACCGCGCACGCCCTGTCGCTGCTCACGATCCCGCTGTTCTCGGCGCTGTCGGATCGCGTCGGACGGCGGCCCGTGTACATGGGTGCCGCCATCTTCGCCGGGCTATTCGCCTATCCGTTCTTCCTGTTGATCGAGACCCGCGATCCGCTGCTCATCACCGTGGCCATGATTCTGGGCATCGCCGTGGGCGTGGCAGGCATGTTCGGTCCGCAGGCCGCGTACTTCGCGGAGATGTTCGGTGCGCGACTGCGCTACAGCGGGTTCGCGGTGGCAAGGGAACTCGGTTCACTGCTCGCCGGCGGCATCGTTCCTTTCGTCTCGGCGTGGCTGGTGGTGTCCATGAACGGGCAGCCGTGGGGCGTGGCTGCCTACATGATCGCCATGTGTGCCATCACGGCGGTCGCCGTCTACGTGGGCCCGAGACCTATCGAACGGATCTGCGGGCCGAACGTGAAAGCTCGCCGTGAGGCAGCCTTGCCTGCGGCGCCGGTGCGCGCTCGCGCCCCACGGCGTGAACGGACAGTGACGCGCGGCTTGAATGCCGGGCACCCTTTTCACTCGGCCCGCAGCCTCTTATGCTCCGGCACCAGGACCGGACCCCACAGGAACCCTAGATGACGTTGCGCCCGATCGCTGCAGTGCTCGCTTCGCTGTGCCTCCCGTTTACTGTTCAGGCCGCATGCCCGGACGACGCGGAGGTGGCGGCGTTCGTCGCGGATTTTTCGGCCGTCCGGCCCGCGAGAGGACTTCCGAGCGCCGCATCGCTCGACGACGCGCTCTGCGCTCAGGGCAAGGTGGTGAATGCGCTGACGGGCACCTGGGGTCCCGTCGCGGGCTACAAGGCAGGCCTCACGAACAAGGCCGTACAGGAACGATTCGGCGTCTCGACTCCCGTGCATGCCGCGATGCTGCGGGACATGCTGCTGACCGGGGACGTGGAACTGCCGGCCCGCTTCGGCGCCCGCCCGATGTGGGAAGCGGACCTCGTGGCAGTCGTGAAGAAACCCGGGCTGCACAAGGCCTCGACCCCGCTCGAAGCGCTGGAATACATCGAGTCGATCGTGCCGTTCATCGAACTTCCCGATCTCATGCTGGCACCCGACGTGAAGATCACCGGCCCCGCGCTGGTCGCGATCAACGTGGGCACCCGCCTGGGCGTGCTGGGTCGACCGCTCAGGGCCGAGAACCATCAGGCGTTCGCCGACGCACTCGCGCAGATGGCCGTGGTGATCGAAGTGGACGGAACGGAAAGCGCCCGGGCGTCCGGCTCTGTGCTGATGGACAACCCGCTCAACTCTGCGCTGTGGCTCGCCCGATCACTGCACGATGAAGGCGTGGAACTGACGCCGGGACAGATGCTGAGCCTCGGCTCCTTCCTGCCGCCGCAACCGCCGAAAGCCGGGACGGCCGTGACCGTCCGCTATCTCGGCCTGCCCGGCGATCCCACGGTGAGCCTGCGATTCAAGCCCTGACAGCCGCATCGGAGGGCGTCGATCGGGCGAACGACGTCACCGTTTGCGCGCGATGAAACGTCCGCCGCCCAGGCGGCCGAGCTGATACAGCCCCACGAAGAAGGCGTAGAACTCGTCCCATGCGGCCGATCGCGCCTGACCGAACTTGCGTGCCGTGTCGGTGCCCAGGCTGCGGTACATCGCCAGACGGTCCACGAGCACCTGGGTCCACCAGGGGCTGAGGTCGTCGCAGCGTTCCACGGTGCAGCCGTTGGCCTCGAGCAGGCTGGAATAGCCTGACAACGTTTCGAGATCGGGGAACGCCATGTCGACCCGCAGCCGGGCCATCTCGGCCTCGCTCAGTCCGTCGCGACGCAGGATGTCGGTGAAGGCAAAGCAGCCCCCCGGCTTGAGCACGCGCGCGCATTCGGCGATGAGCCGCGGTTTGTGGGGGACATGGCACCAGGCTTCCTGCCCCATCACCACATCGAACGTTCCAGCCTCGAACGGCATTTCCAGGGCGTTGCCGTTCTCGAAAGTGACCAGATGGTCAAGACGGGCAAGCTGGGTGAAGCGCTGTGCGCCTTCGTACCGGCTGCGGTTCAAGTCCAGGCCCACGACGCGGCATCCGACCTTGTCCGCCAGGTACCGGGCAGGGCCACCCAATCCCGAGCAGACGTCCAGCACGCGATGCTGCGGACCGATGCCCGCCATCGCGATCAGCGAATCGTTCGCTTCGAGCCCGCCGAAATGGTCCTGATCGTGCGCCTGCAGATCCTTCTCGCTCAGGCGGCCGGGATCGATGCCCTTCTCGGCCAGGGCGCGCAGCACCTGTTCTTCGTTGATCGGATGGGTGTCGTAGAACGTGACGACATCGGTCGGCATGAGGGGTCCCCGGGACGCTGGATGGTAGACATCGTGGACGGAGAAAACAGGGAGGAGAATCGCGCTGCCCTGCCCTGCCCTCCGGCCGGCGGCGACAATGGCACCGCCGGACGCGTTCCGTCAACCCGCCACGATCAGGGCATGCGCGCGAGCGATTCGATGCGAGCGCTCTGGAGCGCCACGCGCTCGATGATGCCTTCCAGTTTGTCGTCCAGGCCCAGCGCCACCAGCGCGGCCGTCACGTTCTCGGGCACGTGGGGAATGCAGCCGAGCGGGTAGGCCGACGGCGTCTGGAAGGACCACGCTTCGTGCTGGGTGACCGCGTCGTGCAGATGATCGGCGAGATACAACGAAATGTGGCGCACCCACATGCCGAAGAGCTGGGTGAACGTCTCCTCGAAGGCTTCGTTGATGCCCAGCCGGATGACGGCCGACTTCACGTCCGAGATCGGCTTGCCGGGCCGGACGAAGAGCGCCGAATTCGCCAGCCCCAGCAGGCGGGCCGTGAGGATGGGATCGCTTTCCACGATCTCGGTCACCTCGCCCACGGCCAGCGGCGCATCGCGGTCCATGCGCAGCAGCCGGAAGATGAGCGGAGAGACGGGCGGCATGGAATGCTCCGACTTGGCCAGATCCTCCCAGCGGGCGAACAGATCGCGCAGGTCCCGCTCGTCTTCCTGGGGCAGTGCGGGGAAGGGGTTGCTCGGAACATTCGGTGCAACGGACGCGGCGGCCTCGATGTTCATGGCTCGTTCCTCCGGGGAAACAGGACCGGTCCGCCTCTGGCGGAAGCCCGGGTGACAGGTGGCCGCGGAAGAATCCGCGGGATGAGCGCGTCAGCCGCCGTAACCGTCCGCGACCGAGACGTCGAGAAGAGTCGGACCGCCGCTCGCCACAGCCGCGCGAAGCGCCGGCTCGAACGCGGCCGGATCGTCGATGCGCCGCGCCGGAACCCCCATCGACTGCGCCAGCGCGACGAAGTCGATGGACGGTTCGCGAAGATCCATGCCGATGAATCGATCGGTCTTGCGGAATGACTGGAGCCGTTCCTTGAGGATGCGGTAGCTGCGGTTGTTCGCGATGACATACGTGATCGGCCGCCGCAGGTGAGCAGCGGTCCAGAGCGCCTGGATCGAGTACATGGCGCTGCCATCGCCCACGAGCGCCACGACCGGGCGGTCAGCCAGCGCCAGACTGATGCCCACGGCGCCGCCCATCGCAAAGCCGATCCCGCCGGACGCAAGCCCGTAGAAGCCCTGGTGGTCGCGCAGGCGCAGGAAGCCCAGGAGGGGAAACCCTGCCGTGAGGGCTTCCTCCACCACCACCGCATCGCCCGGAATCGCATCCGCCAGAACCTTCGTCAGAAATGCGGGTTCCAACGGCGTCCGGCCGGAAAACTTGAGCGCCTGCTCGGCCGCGTGAACGCGCTTCGCCGACCAGTTCTGCGGCGCGAGCGCGGCGATGCGGGCCGCGGCGGCTTGCCCATCGGCAGGACCGGACTCGCGCCTCAGCCAATCCACCACGGCACGCAGGGTCGATTTCACGTCGGCCCGGACGGCGATCTCGGCCGGGTAGTTCTTGGCCAGTTCCCAGTCCCGCTCGGCAATCTGGATCACGGACTTTCCGGGCGGCATGGCGTCGACCGGACTGTGCACGGACATTCGAAGGACATCCGACCCGAGAAACACCAGCAGGTCGTAGGGCTCGAGAGCGGCCCGCACCTGCGTCTGGTTGCGCGTGAGCGCGCCCAGGAAAGCCGGGTGCTCCGAGAAGAACTGCGCCGCATAGGGGACCGTCTGCTGCAGCACGGGGGCCCCCAGCACCTCCGCCAGCTCCGCCGCCTCTGCCAGGGCATTGCGCGTGGCGAGCTCGTGACCGGCGATGAGCACGGGGTGGCGTGCGGAACGCAGGCGGGAGGCGAGGCGCGCAATCGTCGCGTCCACCGGACGCACTGCGGAATCCACGCGCGTCGGCGCCCCCATGTCCAGCACCGCCGAGGCATCCAGCACGTCGCCCGGCAGACTCAGGAACACCGGGCCCGTGGGGGGCGTGAGCGCGACCTTGGCCGCTCGCCGCACGATGCGCGGCAGATCCTCCACCCGCGTGCACTCGACAGCCCATTTCACCAGCGGCTGCGCGATCGGAACCAGGGGGTCGTACAGCAGTGGCTCCATGAGGCCGTGCCCCTGCTCCTGCTGGCCGGCGGTGACCAGCAGCGGCGAGCCGTAGAACTTCGCGTTGTACAGGGCGCCCATGGCGTTGCCCAGCCCCGGGGCCACGTGCACGTTGCAGGCGGCCAGGCGCCCTGACGCACGCGCATAGCCGTCGGCCATTGCGACCACGACGGATTCCTGCAATCCCAGCACATAGCCGATGTCGGATTGCGTGCCGAGCGCTTCCATGATCGCCAACTCGGTGGTGCCGGGATTGCCGAACAGCGTGTCGACGCCCTCTGAAGCGAGGAGCCGGACGAACGCGTCGCGCCCGCTCAGCGTGTGGGGTGCGATCGAAGAGGCGTTGTCCATGGAGTCCCCGTTCATTGAGGCGGTACGGTCCATCCGGCTTCGACCGCCGCCTGGGTATGAAAGACCGCCAGCCTCTCGGCCGCGAGCAGCTGCAGGAGTTCCTGCGCCTTGGCGGCCGCGCACACGAACTGAAGCACGATCGGCAGATTGGCAGCCAGCTCGAAGAAGCCCTCCTGTTCCAGCACCCCGTGCCTGCCGTAACCCGCGATTCCTCTCAGCGCGGTGCCGCCTGGAATTCCGAGCGCCTTGCTGCGTTCGAGCACCCATTCGTACGCGAGTTCGCCGCGGTGGCGGTCGTTCTCGGCGAAATAGAGCTGAAGGATCACGGTGCCGGTCATGGTCATGCTCCCTGCAACGATCGCACGGTCTGGATGCCCAGCATGGTCAGGAGGAGCGATCCCGCCAGGTGGCTCCCGACGTGCGCGGCCGCCCACGCGAGCTGCCCGCGAGAAAAGAGATTGACGGCCTCGGCCGAGAAGGTCGAGAAGGTCGTCAGCCCGCCCAGAAAGCCGGTGATCGCGAACAGGCGGTACTCGGGGGGAAGACCCGCGCGCGTTCCGAAGAACTCCACCGCCACCCCGATGAGATATCCGCCGCCGAGATTGGCAGCGAGCGTGCCCAGCGGCAGGGTGGGAAAGAGCGGATTGAAGAAGACGCCGAGAATCCAGCGCAGCCACGCGCCCAGCGCCGCGCCCAGCCCCACCGCAAAGAACCCGCCTATGGTCACGTCCACCCCTCGCCGACGATGCCGTGGATGATAGCAGCGGCGTGGAGCAAAACCCGGACGCGGACCGTCAAGAGCGAGCCATGGCGCCGACCCTATCGCTGAGAGCGGGCGTTCCGCAGGATCCTTGCGTCATGCGTCTGCGCTCATGGCGTCTGGAATCCGTACTTGACCAGGATGTCCAGTGCGGCCCTTGACTTGAGATAGGCGACGAATGCCGCGCCTCCGCTCCTGTTGCCGCCGCCCCTCACGACAGCCACCGGATAGAGGATCGGCTGCGGCACCTCCACTTCCAGCGCGGATCTCACGCGGGAGGGCATGAGCCTGGCGTCGCTGCCATAGACGAATCCCGCGTCGGCCTCGCCGCGTGCCACGTAGTCGAGCGCCTGCCTGACATTCACGGTGTTGACGAGCCGGTCCTGCAACGCGCTCCAGAGGCCCGCCTTTTCCAGGGCCGCCTTGGCGTACCGCCCGGCTGGGACCGAGTCCGGATTGCCGATGGCGATCCGCCCGAAGGCCGGCTGGGAGACGTCACGCAGTGTCCGCACGGTGAGTCGCGAATCCACCGGCACGATCAGCACAAGCAGGTTGCGAGCGAAATCGAATCGAGACGGGCGGTCGATCGCCCCTTCCTTCTCCGCCTTGTTCATGGAGTCCTCGTCGGCCGAAGCGAACACATCCACCGGCGCTCCGCGGACGATCTGCTGCACCAACTGCCCGGAGGATCCGAAGTTGAACAGGACACGGTCTTGAGGGCGTTCCTTCTCGAACTGCCGTCCGATCTCCTGGAAGGCGTTGGTCAGACTCGATGCCGCGGAAACGGTGATGTCCGCCGCCATGGCATTCCCTGCGGCAGCCGTTCCCAGCAGCACGGCACACATCAGGTTCTTCAATCGCTTCATTTCGGGTTCCTGCCTTGCATCGTTCTGGTAATCATCAGAAATCCACCTGTGCGCGGAAGAGGATGGCCTCCTCGCGCTCTATCGCCACCCCGTTGACGAGGACCGGCGTATCGAACCGCGTCTGCACGTAGCTCAGCAGCCAGCGCGCGTAGTTGTTCTGGATCCACTTGATCTGTGCCGTCCAGGCGTCGGCCTTGGTGGTCGCCTGAGTCACCGGGGCAGTGGCGGACACCTGGCCAGTACCCGCGCCGTTCGTGCCGCGAAAGTCGGAGGCATTCATCTGGCTGTAGCGCAGACCCAGCTCCCACGCACCCCAGCCCCCGCCCGGCTCGAACGAGAAGCGGTTGTTGGGCCGCACCTTCTGCCAGTAGCCGCCACCGTAGTAGTCGGACCATACCTCGCCACTGGCGAGCCACAGCAGGCTCACGTAACTGGCCGTAATGTCGCGCGAGAACTCCGCCGGGGTTCCAGCCGTGGGGGTTCTGGCACCCGCATAGGTCCCCTTCCACCACTCTCCGGTCAAACGCAGCGACCGCCAGGAGGTCGACATCTCGAACGCCTGGAGCGTACGTTCGATCTCGCCCGTCGTGCCGCCCGCGCCGAAGAAAGACTGCGGCGTGAAGAACGTCAGTCCGCGAGACTCGGTCCGGAACGCCGGCGCGGCGAAGGCGTCCGCCTGCGCCGTCTGCCTGTTGGCCTGCTTGCCTGACTTCCAGGACAACCCTGCGTGCAGGACCGCGTCCTGCACGTCGATCAGTTGAGCGAAGTCGACGACACCTCTCAAGGTGACATCCTTGCTGTCCGCACGGGCCTCGGAGGCGTTGCGGCCTTGCTCGTCCAGCCCCACGCCCGTCCCGTTGGACACCATCACGGCGTAGTAGACAGGCTTCCACGGTGCGCCGTGAACCATGATTCCCCGGTCGTAGTTGAGACCGTTGCCGTCGAGCAGGTTCTGGGTGAGGGATCGCTCCTGGAAATCGCTCTGCAAGTCGAGCAGAGTCTGCTCCAGACCGAACTGCGGCTTGAACTGCCCCATGCGGACCTTCGCCGCGGGAACCACTGCAATTCGAGAAAGCCGTTGGTCATGGTGACCGAGCTGCCCGAAAACTCGCCTTCCACTTGGACCAGGTAGTCCTTGAACAGCGTGGCCTGCGCCCCCAGCCGGGCTCGGCGGACGCTGAAGGTGTCGGCGAGCGTTTCTTCGGCGCCGAGGAAATGGCGGTAATCCAGCTGCGCCCTCCCCATCATCTTGAGCGTCCAGCGGCCTCGCGGGTCCTGGAAGGTGAGGCCGTCCGTGAAGCTCGCCTGCACCCCCTGCTGGTCGAAGCGTTGCTGGATGGAGGCGGCCTGTTCCTTCGCCTCCTGTGCTGTGGCGAGCGCTTCATTCAACTCGCGCCGGGTGGGAGGCAGATCCGCGGCATGCCCGGCCGGCGGAGCCTCGGCAGGCGTAGCCGTCCCACGGGCGGCTTCGAGTTCACGTCTGGCGTTCTGTAGTTCAAGGCGAAGTGCATCCAGCTGCGCCGCCAGCGATTCCACCACGGATTCGAGCTGCTGCACACGCTTGAGGGTGGGTTCCGGTTCATCGGCAGCCGCTGCGTGGGCGATCCCAGCCGGCCCCCTCACCGGGCCGCACCGCCTTTTGGCGCGGGAGGTCCTCCGCGTTTCGACGGTTGGCCCACCGTCAACCCGAGTCCGATGCGGAAGAACCTGCGCCTGGATGCCGCGTTATGTTGTTCCGGACATATCGCAATGTCAACTATCAGATGCGCGCGATCAGTGTCCTCGCGAATCTTGGCGTCCGTGTGCATCCATCGAACCCAAAAAATGGAGATGGATGTTGCCGCCTATCGTTATATTCTGCACACTATAACGCAATTGCCGGCCTGTCTACCGGCATGACTCGCGCGTCGCGTCGTGCCGAATCCGAAATCCGCCTGCCGTATCGCAAGAGCGGCCCCAATCGAGGACACGCGGCTGGCCGAGAAACCGTCGACATGCCCAAGGGCCATTTCATGTCACGTACGTCGTGTCTCACGGTGTTCGCCCTCTCGG
Organism: Betaproteobacteria bacterium; assembly: GCA_016713305.1. Taxonomy (NCBI): domain Bacteria; kingdom Pseudomonadati; phylum Pseudomonadota; class Betaproteobacteria; species Betaproteobacteria bacterium. The sequence continues at coordinate 186,928 of JADJPK010000007.1, read as the reverse complement.
TCCCCTGCACGGCACTCGCCGCCGATGCCGGGGTGTTCCATCTCGGAACGGTTCTCGTCACGGCCAAGCGACCCGAGGTCGGCGAGATCCTTTCGGAACAGGTTTCGTCCGTCGTCACGGCAGACGAGATCCGCCGATTCGACCGGCCCACGGTGAGCGATGCGCTGAACCTCTTGTCTGGCATCGCGGTCACGAGCAATGTCCGCAACGAACAAACCGTATACATGCGGGGGTACGACCCTCGCCAGACGCCCCTGTTCATAGATGGCATTCCGGTCTACGTGCCCTACGATGGCTATGTCGACTTCGGCCGCTTTGCAACTGCGGATCTCTCCGGCATCCAGGTGGCCAAGGGATTCAGCTCGGTGGCGTATGGACCGAACACCCTGGGAGGTGCGATCAATCTCATCTCGCGACGTCCCTCGCGGGAACTGGAAGGCGACGTTACCGTGGGCATCGGCCAGGGGAACGCGCATCGGGCCGATGCGAACGTGGGCAGCCGGCACGAGCGCTGGTACGTCCAGGCAGGCGTCTCGTATCGTGACGCAGACGGATTCCGGATGTCTTCGGATTTCAGCCCACCGCCACAGAGGACGGCAATACGCGGAATAACTCGCATTTCCGCGACGACAAGGTGTCGCTGAAACTGGGCTTCACCCCACGGGGAGACGACGAGTACGCCCTCACGTATCTCCAGCAGAACGGCAAGAAGGGACAGCCACCCTCGACCGACCCGGCTTCCGCCCGCTTCGGGCAGTGGCCATTCTGGGACAAGGAGAGCCTCTACTTCATCTCACGAACCGGCCTTGGAGAGCGGGAGTCCCTGCGCTTGCGTCTGTACCTGGACAAGTTCGACAACGAGGTCGACACCTTCACGGACGCAAGCTATTCGGTGCTCAGGACGAGCGGTCCGGGCAGTGTCTCCACGGGACGCAGCATCTATGAGGACCGCACGTTCGGCGGGTCGATCGAGCTCGAATCCCGGCGCTTCCCTGGCAACACCGTCCGGCTGATTGCCCAGTACAAGCGCGACCAGCATGAGGAAACAGATGCCAACGCGGCTATCGGGGCAGACTTCTCGGACACGCTTCGCACCTTCGCTGTCGAGGATGCGGTCTCCGTCGGAGACGGGACCACGCTCTCCATCGGATTCTCCCATCACGCGCTCGATCCAGACCGGGTCTACAAGTCGGGCGCCGGTCCGACCTATTCACTGCCCGGCAGGCAGACAGCGAACGATCCCCAATTCGGTCTTTTCCACGACTTGTCGCCGACAGCGAGGCTGTACGCGACCTTCGCCGAGAAGACACGCCTGCCGACCCTCAAGGATCGCTATTCGCAGCGGCTCAATACGTATGTCGAAAACCCCAGCCTGCGCGCCGAACAGGCACGCAATTTCGAAGTCGGCTACCAGGGGCGCCCATGGGGCGCGGCACAGGCGGAGTTCGCGCTGTTCCAGAACAAGATCGAAGACAAGATCCAGAGCGTGAATCTGAACGGCGCAGCCACCTGCTCGTCGACGAACCTCTGTCAGCAGCAGAACGTCGGCGGAGGTCCGCATCGTCGGCGCGGAGACGGCTTGCGCTCTACTGTCGGTACATCCCTGGAACTCGGCGGTAACGCGACATTCCTCCATCTGCGCAACGAGAGGAATCCTGGCGTGCGCCTGACAGGCATTCCTCAGGCCAAACTGACGCTGTTCGGGATCTGGCGGCCCGCCGAGTCCCTGGACGTCACCGCGTTCGGCGAGCAGTTCAGCGGCCGCTGGGCAAGCAACACCGTCAAGGTCGGCGGTTTCGCCGTGCTCAATGTCAAGCTGACCTGGCGACCGGTTCGCAACGTCTCGACCGAAGTGGGCGTGACCAATCTGTTGGACAAGAACTACCAGTTGGACTTCGGCTTTCCGAATCCCGGACGTTCGCTCTTCGCCAATGCTTCCTATCGCTTCTGAGCTCCAGGCCCCGCAGCAATATTTCCGTGCCGATTCGACACCCGATCGCGTTCGTTATATTTGTGTCAACATATCGAGAAGAAAGCGCTGTCCTGGCAGAAATGGCACGGAGGATCACGTCCATCTCCCGCCGGTTTTCGGCGCTTTCGGAGTAATTCATGCGCCTCTTGTCCTGCCCTGTCTTGCACGTCTTTGTGGCGTTCGCAATCGCGCTTCTTTCTCCCGCTTACGCACGCGAGGACGTCGTCGTCCTCACAAGCTATCCAGAGGAGGTGTTCAGCCGTTTCGAAGCTGCGTTCGAACGTGCCAATCCGGACATCGACATCCAATTCGTGTGGCGCATGCCTCACGACGCGCTTCCCTCGTTGCGCAGTGACCGGAATGCGCGAATCGATGTCTACTGGTCCCCCGCCTATCGGAACTTCATCGCCCTCTCGGACGAAGGCCTGCTTGCGGTCCTGGATGTCGACCGCACGCAGCTTCCCGGGCGTGCCGGCCCGCTTCAGTTCTCCGACCCGCAGGGCCGGTATGAGGGCGTGGAGATGGCCAGCTTCGGCATCGTCAGCGCTCCTGCCACGCTGGCCGTACACGGACTGCCGATTCCGCGCGAGTGGTCGGATCTTGCCGACGAACGATTCGATGGCCTGGTGTTGTTCCCCATTCCGTCGAAGGTCGGCTTCGCCTCGACCCTGGTCGACGGTGTGCTGCAGTCCCTCGGATGGCGCGACGGCTGGTCTCTCCTGTCGCGTATCGCCGCATTCAACCGGTTGATCGACGGCAGCGGCGCGTTCATCTCCGATGAACTACGTGGCGGCGAAGCGGCAGTTGGCCTCACCATCGACTTCTTCGCTCGTTCTGCCATCGCCAATGGAGCCCCGTTCGTCCTCACGCGTCCCACGGCGAACGGGTACTCGTTCGCGCACGTCGGCGTGTTGACCCATGCGGCGCATCCGGCGGCCGCGCACCGCTTCGTCGCATTTCTGCTCTCACCCGAAGGTCAGCAGCTCCTGGGTGACGCGGATGTGGCCAAGCTATCCGTGCGACCATCGTCTTACCAGGATGCGTCCGCCTTCGGCCTCAGTCCGTTCGACGCGCCCGACGCCTTGGCGCTGCGTTACGACCCGGCGACAGGCATCGCGCGATCCCTCGTCGTCGCCGCGCTTTTCGACGCGATGATCACGCGTCGACAGCCCATCCTGCGCGACGCGCTGCGAAAGCTCAGGCGAGCGGAACAGGCTTACGCAGTCCGTCCGGACAGGGCCGGCCGGGAGGCGATCGAAGACGCCACCCGGCATCTCGAAGCGCTCCCTTTGAATGCCGAACAGGCAGCGGACGCCAACCTGAACCGCACGTTCGATGAGCGGCGCCGTGGCGACCCACGTGCGCTTGCCCGGGCAGCCGAGATCGAACGCGAATGGGACAGGTTCTTCGACGTGCACACCCGGGCGGCCGCAACCCGGCTTGCCGACATTGTCGGGAAGGACGGTACGCCTCCGAGCCCCTGCAGCCCGTTGCACGTCCGCGCTGCTCGGCCTGTCGTTCTGCGTTTCGGCATCCTGGTCCGGTATCGATTCCGTTGAGGGGACGATGCGTGGCGCCGGCGGATCGCTCACCGTGCGAGCGGAACACCGCGACGCCTATTCCCTCGCCCCCGAGGGCCTTCCTGACGACCTGCGCGCCTCCTTTCTCCGTGGACGCAGTCTGTTCCGCCAAGTCTGGGTCGTTGCACCATCGGAGGACGCAGCCGTGGACGGTCTCGGTCCCGTCTACAACCGGATGTCCTGTGGCGCATGTCACGTCAGAAATGGGCGTGGTTTTGCGCCCGACGGTCCGGACGAGGAAATGCGCGCCATGCTCATGCGCATCAGCCAGCCGGGCGCACTTCCGGATGAACCCCCGCATCCTCATCCGGCCTACGGTGACCAGATCAACGAGTCGGGCATCCCCGGCATACCGGGTGAGGGGGAGGCCCGCGTCACGTACACGATCGAGCGCGTCACACTTGCCGGGGGAGAGTCCGTGGAACTACGCCGCCCGGTGTTCACCCTGCACAACCTGCGTTTCGGCGCGCCGAAGGTGCAATTGCTGATGTCTGCCCGCGTTGCCCCTCCGGTGTACGGGCTGGGGCTGCTGGAGGCCGTGGACGAAACCACCTTGCGCGCCCTCGCCGAAAGGCCCGGCATGGGTGCGAGCCGCGTCAACAGGGTACTAGACGTGCGCAAGGGCGAACTCGTGACGGGCCGGTTCGGGCTCAAGTCCAACCAGCCGCACCTGCGGCAGCAGAACGCCGCGGCTGCCTGGGGCGACATGGGCATCACCTCCGACCTGTTCCGGACGGAAAACTGCGCAGCTCCGCAGGTCGAGTGCGCACGCGCACCTCACGGCGGCACGCCTGAACTGGACGCGAGGCAACTGGAGGACCTGACGGTCTACATGAGTCTGCTGCCCGTCCCGGCGCGCCGAGGCGAACGCGTACCCGACGTCTTTCGCGGCGAGCACCTTTTCAACGATTTCGGTTGTTCCCAATGCCATGTACCGGAACTGACGACCGGCAATCCCCCGTTTCGCGCAGCTTTCCCGACAGACCATCCGCCCCTACTCCGATCTCCTCCTCCACGACCTGGGACCTGATCTCGCGGATGGCCGGCCGGACTTCGCGGCGTCGGGCGGCGACTGGCGTACACCACCGCTATGGGGCATCGGACTGGCTCACGTGGTGAACCCTCGTGCGGGCTTCTTGCACGACGGCCGCGCACGCACGCTGCAGGAGGCGATCCTCTGGCACGGTGGTCAGGCGCGTCCCGCGCGCGAATCGTTCCGTCTCGCGCCCCTCACCGACCGTAGCGCCCTGGTGCGTTTCCTGGAATCCCTCTGATGCCACGTCACCGTGCCAACTCCAGTTCCCGCAACGCCGCGGCCATGCACGGTCCAGATCAGCTTTCGTCACGCGCTTGCGTTCGGCCCTGGCAAGGCCGCGCTGCTGGAGGCCATCGCCGCCACCGGCTCCATCACCGCGGCGGCGCGACGCATCGACATGCCTTACCGCCGTGCATGGAACCTGGTGGAGGAGCTGAACATGATGTTCCCGTCGCCGCTCATCGACTGCAAGGTCGGGGGCGATGGCGGCGGCGGCGCCATGCTCACGGACCTGGGGCGCGACATTCTCGGCCGGTTCCGCGAACTCGAGAGCAAGGCGCTGCAGTCGGTGGAAGCCGAGGTCGAGGCCTTTGCGTCGCTCATGGCCGGCGTGGAGCCTGCGACCAAACCGGATCGGGGGGAGGAAGCGGCCACGCCGCCATGAGCAGGAAGATGTGCAATCCGTGCACACGGATCGCACTTCCGCCGGAACACGCGAGGGCCGCGCGGGTGGCGAAGTGGAAACCGGGCCCCGGCCGAGGCCGCGCACGTTGATCCGGACTTTGCTCTGGCGGCCGGAGCCTGCGCGATCGTCGAGCAGTGCGGCCGGCCTGTCCAGCGGCACCGGCGGACTGAACAGATACCCCTGGTACGAGGCACAGCCCAGCGACCGCAGGAATTCCAGCTGGGGCCCCGTCTCCACACCCTCTGCCACCACTTCGAGCCCCAGGCTCGACGCCATGGCGAGGATCGCCCGCACGATCGCGGCGTCGTTGGCATCGGTCGTGCAATCTCGAACGAACGCACGGTCGATCTTCAGCGTGTCGAGCGGCAGCCGCTTGAGATAGCTCAGGGACGAGTATCCGGTGCCGAAGTCGTCCAGGGAGAAGCGGACTCCCTGGTCCTTCAAACGCCGCATGATGCCGATGGTGTGGTCGATGTCGTCGATGACCGCGCTCTCGGTGATCTCCAGTTCGAGGGTCTCCGGGGACGTGCCCGTTTCCTCCAGCACATCGCGGATACGGTCGGCGAAATCCGCCTGGTAGAACTGGCGCGGGCTCACGTTCACCGCCGCCCGCACATGGTGACCCTTGGCCTTCAGTGCGCCCAGCGTCTCGCACACGTGCCGCAGCAGCCACTGGCCCACCGGCAGGATGAGGCCGGTGTCCTCGAGAAGGGGGATGAACGACGACGGGGGCTGCAGACTGTGGGCCGGATGCTGCCAGCGCAGCAGGCTTTCCACTCCGAACAGCCGGCCGGTGGCCAGCTCGATCTGCGGCTGGAAATAGGCGATGAACTCCTGACGGACGACCGCATCGCGAAGCTGACCTTCCAGCAGCAGCCGCTCGCTGACCGCTGCCTGCATTTCCGGCGAGAAGAATCGCACCGTGTTCCGGCCCGCCGCCTTCGCCTGGTACATCGCGATGTCCGCGTGACGCAGGATGTCGTCGGCAGTCTCCTCGCCCTCGGGGAAGAGAATCACACCGATGCTCGCACTGGCCCGAAGCCGGTCGCCGGCGATGATGAAGTCCCCGGACAGCGCCTCGCGGATCTTCTGGGCGATGGCACGCGCCTCGCGTGCGACCGCGTCGCGCGCCCCTTCGAGCTGAGGCAGGAGCACCACGAACTCGTCGCCTCCCAGCCGCGCCACCGTGTCCTCGCTCCGCACCTGGGCGAGAAGGCAGCGGGCGACGTCGCACAGGAGCAGATCGCCGGTTGGATGCCCGAGCGAATCGTTGATGTTCTTGAAGTGGTCCAGATCCAGATAGAGCAGCGCGCCCGAAAGCCCGCGCCGGCGATTGCGCGCGATGGCCTGCTGCAAGCGATCCATGAGCAGCGAGCGGTTGGGCAGATGGGTAAGCGAATCGTGGAAGGCGAGGTACTCGATGCGCTCCTGGATCTGCTTGCGTTCGCTGATGTCCTGGAAATGGCAGACGTAGTGCGTCACCGCGCCGTCGTCGCGCCGGACGGCGGTGATCGTTTCCCAGATGGGATACACGTCGCCGGAGACGCGTCTCGCCTGGGCCTCTCCCTGCCAGTACGTGCTGCCGCTGATCACGAAAGCGGACCACTGGCTCGGAGAGGACCCCTCTCCGTTCACGAACAGTTCGGTGGCCCGCATGCCCAGCGCCCGATCCGCGGACAGCCCGGTGATGTCCAGGAACGCGCGGTTCACGCGTTGGATCACGCCGTCGGCATCGGTAATGAAAATGCCTTCGTGCGACTGGAACGCGGTCGCGGCCAAGCGCAGTTCCGTGATGTCGCTGGACACGCCCAGGACTGCGCGCTCGGCCTTGCCCGGCACGGCGAACGGAATGCGGGTCGTCTGCACGATGCGGGCGAGTCCGCCCACGCCGGTGACCGTTTCTTCGACAACCGACTTGCCGCACCCCACTTCCATGACCGCGCGGTCCTCCGCGAGACTGCGCGCGGTCTCGGCCTCCGGCCGCCGGAAATCCGCATCCGACCGGCCCAGCAGTTCGGTCACGGTCGCCCCGTAGGCGTCGGCGACCGCCTGGTTGGCCAGCAGGAAACGGCCCTGCGTATCCTTGGCGAAGATGAAGTGCGGGACCAGATCGATGATCTGCCTCAGCAGCCGCTCGCTGTCTCGCAGCGCGGCGCAGAGCGCGCTGGCGTTCGTCCTGTTCCCGCGCCGCTTGCAACGCCCGGCGCACGGCGGGACAGAGCCGGCCCAGATGGTTCTTGAGAACGTAGTCGGTGGCCCCCTGCTTGAGCATCTCGATCGCCTCGTCCTCGAGAATGGCGCCGGAGACGAAGATGAACGGCACGGCCGGCCGCAGCGACCTGGCCATCCGCAGAGCCGACACACCGTCGAACCCGGGCAGCGCGTGATCGGACAGGATCAGATCGGGGGCGAAAGCCTCGAGGGCCGCCGAGTACTCGCTCCTGCCCGCGACGCACTGCACGTCGCATTCGATGCCTTCCTGGCGCAGCCGGTCGCGCACGATGTCGCAGTCCAGGGATCGTCCTCGAGATGCAGGACCCGCAAGCGGGGCAGTGCTGGTGCTTGCATCGCGGGCTCAGGGGGCGACTGTTCCGGGCGGCGGCTCGTTGAGGACGGCCCAGAACAGCCCGGCCGTCTTGATGGCGTCGACGAAGTCGTGGAAGTCGACGGGCTTCACGACATAGGCGTTGGCGCCGAGGCCGTAGCTGTCGGCGACGTCCGCCTCTTCCTTCGACGAAGTGAGGATGACGACGGGAAGCATCCGCAATGAAGGCGTCGCCCGGATCTCGCGCAGGACTTCCAAGCCCCCCATGCGGGGCATCTTCAGGTCCACCAGGGCCACGGCCGGATTGCCCGGCGGCAGGCCGGCGTATTGACCGCGCCGCAGAAGATAGTCCAGGGCTTCCGCGCCGTCCTTCACTGCAATGAGTTCGTTGGAAAGCCGATACTCCTGCAACGCCGTGACCGTCAGCTCGCGATCGTTGGGATCGTCTTCGGCCAGAAGGATTCGCTTCGGTTGCATGGTCAGCCTGCTCGTTGAGGGAGATCGGGAACAAGGAACAGAATGCGAGTTCCTACGCCGGGTTCGCTTTCGGCCCAGATGCGTCCGCCGTGACGCTCGACGATGCGGCGGCAGTTCGCGAGTCCGATGCCGGTGCCGGGAAACTCGTCGGCGCTATGCAGCCGTTGAAAGACCCCGAAGAGCTTGTCCGCGTAGCGCATGTCGAACCCCGCGCCGTTGTCGCTCACGAAGAAGACCCACCCGGAATCCGCGCGGTGAGCGCCGATGCCGATGCGGGCCGGCGCACGCTCTGCCGTGAACTTGATGGCATTCGACACGAGGTTGGAGAACACCATCTTGAGCAGGGTCCGGTCCGCCGTGATGGTCGGGAGTTCCGCAACCTCCCACTCGATCTGGCGGTTGTCCGTGTCCGGCCTGAGTTCCATCCGGACATCCCCCACGACGGCATTCACGTCCACGGCCGAGAACTGCATCGCGGCCCGCCCGATCCTGGCGAAGGCCAGCAGACTGTCGATCATGGTCCCCATCCGGCGCGCGGCATCGGAGATCACGTCCAGACGGCGCTTGGACGTGTCGTCCAGCGGCACGGCAGGTCGCGTTCGAACATGTCGATGTAACCCACCATGCCGCAACGGCGCACGCAGATCGTGCGAAATGGAGTAGCTGAACGATTCCGAGGTCCCGGTTGGCGCGTTCCAGTTCGGCGGTGCGCTCTGCCACACGGGTTTCCAGTTCCTCATTGAGGCGTCGCAGTTCCTCGTCGATATGCTTTCGCTCCGTGACGTCGAGCACCGCGCCCACGGTCCTGACAGGCCGCCTCGCCTCTCCCTGCCCCTCGAAGAAGGTCTGCGAACGGGTGGCGATCCACCGTATGGCTCCGTCGCGCCGGACGATACGTTTCTCGACGTCGAAGAGTCCGTCGCCCGACGGATCGTGGGCCCGGCGCACGTCGGCTCCGATGCGGTCGAGGTCGGCGGGATGAACGCTTGACAGAAAGCGGGGAATATCGACAGGCTCGTCGGCCGTGAATCCGTAGATCGCCCGCTGTTCCGGCGACCAGTAGATCGTGTCCGCGCGATGGTCGTGATCGAAGATGCCGATCGCGGATGCCCGCACCGCTTGCCGCAGGCGTTCCTCGCTCGTCCGGACCGCGGCCTCGATACGGCGCAGCTCGGTGACGTCGCGCACGATCGACACCATGCAGTCGTCGTCACCGATATCCAGTCGGAAACTCGACTGAAGGCACAACCTCACTTCGCCCGAGCGGTGCCTGTTGGTGTACTCCCATTCCTTGACGAAGCCATGGCGGCGCACCTCTTGCACGAGCGCGGAGCGCTTCGGCAGATCGACGATGTCCAGGTCCATGACGCTGCGCCCGACGATCTCCTCGCGCGAATACCCCGTCAGCACCTCGTGCGCGGGATTGACATCGACCACTACGCCGTCGTCCATGTGGCTGATCACGATCGGATCGGGGCTGCCGCGGAATACTGCGTGAAACCTGGCTTCGGATTGCCGCAATGCACGCTCCGCACGGCGGATGTCCGTGACGTCACGCAGTACCGACACCCATCCGGGCTCGCCGCGGATCTCGATGCCGAAGCTCGTCTGAAGGCATTCGCGGATTTCGCCGTCGCGCCGTCGCGTGGGTGACGGCACGTCGCGCACCGCCCCCTCGGCTCGCATCATGTTTGCGCGGGACGCGCGACCCTCCGGATCGGCAACGATCCCCATCTCCAGGGTCGTCCTGCCGATGAGCTCCTCGCGGGAATAGCCGGTCAGGCGGACGTACGCTTCGTTCACATCCACGATGCGGCCGTCGTCGAGCATGGAAATGACCATGGCCTCGACGCTTGCGTGGAACGCCGCCGAGAACTTGGCCTCGGATTCGCGCAACTCGCGCTCCCGCGCCCGCTGTTCGGTCACGTCGCGGATCACCGCCACGTGCCGCATCTCGCCTTCGCGCGAGATCAGGAATGCGCTGTGCAATGCCTCCCGCACTTCTCCCGACTTGGTTCGCAGCGTCCAAGGCTCGTCGCGCATCCGTCCGCCGGACCGCAGTGCCTCCACAACCCGCTGCCTGAAATGCGGATCCACCGACAAGCCGAGTTCGGGCACGCGGCGGCCGATGGCGTCTTCCCGCGTATAGCCGAACAACTGTTCGAAGGCCAGATTGACGTCGAGGATCAGACCATCCTCGGTCCGCACGATGACCATGGGATCCACGCTTCCCTGGAAGGCGGCCGAGAATTTCGCCTCGGAGTCCTTCACGCTGGCCAGGTCGGCGGGAGAGATCGGCAGATCCCGGAACGTCGCGCAGAACGAATCGCCCGACAGGCGGGCGAGCGTCACCCGCACGTCACGCGCCGCGGCGCCCGTGCCTCCAAACGTGACGTCGACGGACCGGGTTGCGCCGGAGCCCAGGGCCGCCATCATCGCCCGCACACGTTCGCCGGCGGACGGAAGAAGGTCGAGAAGGCACTTGCCGACCAGATCGGCACGGGCCGCTTGCAACAGTTCGGCCAGCGAGTCGTTGGCGTCGTGCAGACGCCCGGAGGCGTCCAGGACGCACATCCCTTCCCTGGGCATTCGACGTTCTCCTTGTAGTGGGTCCGGCGCTTCCGTACCCGGCAGCCGCACGCGCACGCACGCGAGCACCGCTTCGACAGCGTCGGATCTGAAGCCAATATGGTGCAAGGAGATGTGACTGACAAGCGCCCCACCGGCAATTTTCCCGTCCACGAACGGGAATTGCGAGAATGCCGGGTAGTCAGAGGTGACGGATTTCCGGTCGCGCGGTGGCCGCAACACGGGACGTCACCTGATATTTTTTCCACTTCCACGGCTTGAGCGAGAAACCTCCGCATGGCGCGGCGCACCTGCGGACCGGATTCCACGTGCGACAGCAACTCGTGCGCATCGCCGGTCGCGGCGACGCGGCCTTCACGGAAGACGATGACCTCGTCGGCCAGGCCGGCGACATCGTCCGGATCGTGGGTGATGACGACCATGGGAACGTGGAATCGCTCCCTCAGGCGGAGCAGTTCGTGTCGCATGCGTTCGCGCAACAGCGGGTCCAGCGCGCTGAACGGTTCGTCCAGAAGCAGTATTTCCGGTTCGCCTACCAGCGCCCTTGCGAGCGCCACCCGTTGCCGCTGGCCCCCGGACAATTGCCCCGGATACGCCTGCGCGAGATGTCCGATCTCGAAGGTGTCCAGCATGCGGCGGACGCGGTCCCGCACTCCAGCCGGCAGCCCCCACTGCCACCAGCGGCTGAGCGGAAACGCCACGTTGCGCTCGACGCTCAGGTGGGGAAACAGCGCATAGTCCTGGAAGACATAGGCCACGCGGCGTTCGCGCGTGGGGACGTCGACTCCCGTGGCCGAGTCGAACAATGCCCGGTCACCCAGGTGGATGAAGCCGGAGTCCGGGCGCATCAGGCCGGCAACGGCCTGCAGCGTGACGCTCTTGCCGGAGCCCGACGGGCCGAAGATGACCGTGACGTCGTGCTCGCAGCTCACTTGCGCATCGAGCTCGAAGCGGTGGCCGTTGGAGGAAAACTGCCGGCGGATCGAGATTTCCAGCTTCAAGCGGTACGCACCCGCAGAAGACGGCCGGACCCCACCAGCACGAGGATGCACACGAGCGAGGTGATGGCCACGAGGAAGTTCGCCTGATCGTCCTGCCCGGCCTGCACGGCCTCGTAGACCGCGATGGACAGCGTCTGGGTCTTGCCGGGGATGCTCCCGGCCACCATGAGGGTGGCGCCGAATTCCCCAAGTGCCCGGGCGAACGCCAGCATGGTTCCGGCGAGGATGCCCCGCCACGCGAGGGGAAGCGTCACCCGGACGAAGACGTCCCACTCCGTTGCGCCCAACACGCGGGCCGCGTTCTCGGCCTGACGGGGGACTTCCTCGAAAGCGGCGCGGGCGGCCTTGTAGACCAGCGGGAACGCGACGACGGCGGCGGCGATGACCGCGCCTTGCCAGGTGAACATCAGGACCAGGTCGAACTGTTCATGAAGCCAGCGCCCGATCCAGCCCCGGCGCCCCAGCAGGACGATGAGGTAATAGCCCAGGACCGTGGGTGGCATGACCATGGGCAGCGTCATGAGCGCATCGAACACCTCGCGGCCCCAGAACCGCCCTCGCGCGACCAGCCAGGCCACCGCCACGCCCGCGATCAGGACCAGTGCCGTGGCCCAGCCGGCGACCTTGAGCGAGAGCGCAAGCGGCGTCCACGCGGCGGCCGAAAGCCCCGCCCCTGTCTCCCACATTGACGTCATATCCCGATTTATATAGCGGACGAGGCTAATGGCATTCGCCCGGAGCGTCAAATGGAATCGGGCCTTGCGCAACGGCCAGAAGGGGAGGAGAGGTACTTGCGCTTCGCGCCTCTCGGAACCCCACCCCCACCTCCGCTCCTCCCCTGAAGGGAGGAGAGTTTCGCGCTTCGCGCCTCTCGGAATGCCCACCCCCACCTCCGCTCCTCCACTCCACCCCGAAAAGCCTCCGACTTTCCGGGGGCCCCGGCCTGAAGGGGAGGAGAGGTACTTGCGCTTCGCGCCTCTCGGAAGACCCACCCCCACCTCCGCTCCTCCCCTGAAGGAGAGAGCCGCCTTCGCGCCTCTCGGATCCTGCCCTATCTTTTCGCCTTTCTCCCCTCCCGGAACGCCTCGCCGAGCGTGGACACCTCGCCTGCCTTGGGCGCTTCGTACCCCGGCAGCTCCCGGACCATCTGCTGAAACGTTTCGCCCTTGAGCAGGGACAGGAATTCCTGGATCTCGGGGCGCTCCAGCGTGGTGAGTGCCACGGCGAAGAAGTAGTGCTCGCGGGCAATGGGCACGAAATCCAGGCGCAGGTTGTGGGCGGCCGGCTGGACACCGAAGCCGGCGTCGGCGATGCCGCTCCCCACGTACGCCGCCACGGCCGCGTGGGTGAACTCCTCCGTCCGGTAGCCGCGGATCTGGTCGCCTTCGATCCCGGCCGCGGCGAGCAGCTGGTCGAACAGCAGCCGCGTTCCAGACCCCTTCTGCCGGTTGACGAACTGCACATTGGGCCGGGTCAGGTCGTCCAGCCCGCGAATATTCCTGGGGTTTCCCGCTGCGAGGAACAGTCCCTGGGTGCGCGTGACCAGATGCACGATGCGGTGTTCCTCCGGGCGCAGCCAGCGCAGGTACTGACGCGCGGCGGAGGCACCCAGTTCGCCCACCGGAACGTGGAATCCCGCGAGATCGCACGCTCCCCGGACAAGCGATGCCAGCGATTCCAGGGTTCCCAGATAGCGCAGATCCAGACGGATGCGGGGATGGTCCTGCAGCAGGGCCGGGACGCGCGCCACGGCGAATCCGTGGCTCGCATGGATGCGGACCGTCGCCAGGGCCGAGTCCAGGAGCTGGTTGATCTCGAGATTGATTTCCGAGGCGAGGGATTCCAGCTGCAGCCCCATGCGGGCAATGGCCCTCTGCTCGGCCCAGAGGATCTTCTCGCCCAGCGGCGTCAGCGACGTCCCCTTTCCCCGCTCGAAGCGCACGAGCGGCTGGCCGAAGAATTCGCCCCAGGTCTCCACCAGGCCCCAGGCGTGGCGATAGGACACGCCCACCGCTTCGGCCGCCTCGGTCAGCTTGCGGCTGCCGTTGATGGCGGCGAGCAGGGCGAAAACCTCCGGCCCCACGCGCTGGCCGGTTTCATCCTCGAGGATCCAGGTCGGTTTGACGGCGATGCGTTTCATGTGAACGGTTTTTCATATTAAGGTGCCGCAATGCACCTGTTAGCGTCGCAGATGCTCGTGATCCGGTGCGATCCCTGTCGAGCTCTCCCCCAGGCACAAGCTGGGGCGCGGGTGACTCGTCCGCTGGTTCCGGCGCCGGTTCCCGATCCGGCCCGGGGTCCGGCAAGCGTCTCGAATGCCGCTTTGAGGCGAGGCCCCTCGCGTGCCTGCCCCATATGTTGCTCGATTCCTATGGAGGATGCCGGATCCCCGTCGATAACATGGGGCGCCCCGTCCTGAAGGGGCCCCTCCAGGAGGAAGTCATGCCGGATGACGCCAGCGCCGTCATAGGTCGGGCAATCGAACGACATCAGCACGTCCCCGGGGGCCTTCTGCCCCTGCTGCACGACATCCAGGATGCCCTGGGCCACGTTCCGCCGGAGGCCATCGCTTCCATCGCCAGTGCGCTGAACCTGTCCCGTGCAGAAGTCCATGGCGTGGTGTCGTTCTACCACCACTTCCGCCAGGTGCCGCCGGGACGGCACGTGGTCCAGGTCTGCCGGGCGGAGGCGTGCCAGTCGATGGGTGCCGATACCCTGCTCGCATCGCTGCGCCAGGCGCTGGGTGTGGATCTCCACCAGACCACCGCGGACGGTGCCGTCACGCTGGAACCCGTCTACTGCCTCGGCAACTGCGCCCTGGCGCCTTCGCTCATGGTCGATGGCCGGCTGCGGGGACGCGTGAACGCGGACGCCGCCGGCGTCCTGGCCAGCCAGCTTCGGGAGGTCGCATGACGGTCCGGATCTATGTGCCGGGCGATGCCTCGGCGCGCAGCGTGGGGGCCGACGAGGTCGCGGCTGTGCTGGCCGCCGAGGCACGCAGCCGCGGAGCGTCCGTGCAGATCGTGCGAAACGGATCGCGAGGCCTGTTCTGGCTGGAGCCGCTGGTGGAAGTGGAAACGCCCGCCGGCCGCACGGCGTACGGACCCGTGGATGCCGTGGAAGTGCCCGGACTGTTCGAGGCCGGCTTCCTCGAAGGCGGGGAACATCGCGCCCGCATCGGCAGGATCGAGGAACACCCGTGGTTCGCGAAGCAGGATCGCCTGTGCTTCGCCCGGGTGGGTGTGACGGATCCGGTGTCGTGCAGCGACTACGAAGCCCACGGCGGATTGCGCGGTCTGCGCAACGCCCTGGCCATGAGCGGCGCGGACGTGGTGAAGACCATCACGGAATCCGGTCTGCGTGGCCGCGGAGGTGCGGCATTTCCCACGGGCATCAAGTGGAACACGGTGCTGCAGACGGCCGCGAGTCAGAAATACGTCGTCTGCAATGCCGACGAAGGCGATTCCGGCACCTTCTCGGACCGCATGATCATGGAAGGCGATCCCCTGGTGCTGGTAGAGGGAATGACCATCGCCGGTGTCGCCACGGGGGCCACGAAGGGCTACATCTACCTGCGCTCCGAGTACCCGGATGCCGAGCGGACGCTGCTGGCCGCGATCGCGAATGCGCGCCTGCACGGGATTCTGGGGGAGAACGTCCTGGGCTCCGGCAAGGCGTTCGACATCGAGGTCCGCCGCGGCGCAGGAGCCTACATCTGCGGCGAGGAGACCTCCCTGCTGGAGAGCCTGGAGGGCAAACGCGGCATGGTCCGGTTCAAGCCGCCCGTGCCCGCCATCTCGGGCCTGTTCGGCAAGCCCACGGTGATCAACAACGTCATCACGTTCGCCTCGGCACCGATCATCCTGGACCGGAGCGCCGCCTACTACCGGGATTACGGGGTCGGCCGGTCCCAGGGTACCCTCCCCATCCAGCTCACGGGAAACATCCGGCACGGCGGACTTGTCGAAAAGGCATTCGGCGTGACATTGCGCGAGTTGCTGTACGACTACGGTGGCGGTTCGGCCAGCGGGCGGCCCATCAAGGCCGTGCAGGTGGGCGGTCCTCTGGGCGCCTACATTCCGGCGTCGCAGTTCGATCTGCCGCTGGACTACGAGGCGTTCGCTGCGGCGGGCGCGATGGTGGGCCATGGCGGCATCGTGGTGTTCGACGACACGGCCGACATGGCGAAGCTCGCCCGGTATGCGATGGAGTTCTGCGCCATCGAATCGTGCGGCAAGTGCACGCCTTGCCGTATCGGTTCGACGCGAGGGTTCAAGGTGATCGACAGGATCGTGGCAGGCCGGGACCGGGACGCGAACACGGCCCTGCTGCGCGACCTGTGCGACACCATGCTGAACGGCTCGCTGTGCGCGCTGGGCGGGATGACGCCCTTCCCCGTGCTCTCCGCGCTGAAGCACTTTCCCGAAGATTTCGGCCTGCCGCGCAACGCGCTGGCAGCCGCCGCCTGACCCTCCAAGGAGGACGCACCATGGGCATCCGCTACATCGACCTGGGCACCCCGCCCCGCAAGAGCGAACGCGAAGTGACGCTGGAGATCGACGGAGTGCAGGTCACCGTCCCGGAAGGCACGTCGATCATGCGGGCGGCCGCGGATGCCGGCGTCTCCATCCCCAAACTGTGCGCGACGGACTCGCTGGAACCGTTCGGTTCCTGCCGCATGTGCCTGGTCGAGATCGAAGGGCGCAAGGGTTACCCGGCATCCTGTACGACGCCGGTCGCGCCCGGACTGGTCGTTCGCACGCAGTCCGCGTCGCTGGCCAAGATCCGCCGCAACGTGATGGAGCTGTACATCTCCGACCACCCGCTCGACTGCCTCACCTGTGCGGCCAACGGCAATTGCGAGCTGCAGGACATGGCGGGCGTGGTCGGACTGCGCGAAGTCCGGTATGGCTACGATGGCGCGAACCACCTGAAGTCCGCCAAGGACACCTCCAACCCCTATTTCACGTTCGACCCCTCGAAGTGCATCGTCTGCTCCCGTTGCGTGCGCGCCTGCGAAGAGGTCCAGGGCACCTTCGCCCTCACGATCGACAGCCGCGGTTTCGCGTCCATGGTGTCGCCCGGCCAGCGCGAGGATTTCATGGATTCCGAGTGCGTGAGCTGCGGAGCGTGTGTCCAGGCGTGTCCCACGGCGACGCTCATGGAAAAGTCCGTGATCGAGATGGGCCAGGCGGAGCACAGCGTGGTCACCACCTGCGCCTACTGCGGCGTGGGCTGTTCCTTCCGCGCCGAGATGCAGGGCAACGAAGTGGTGCGCATGGTGCCCAACAAGGACGGCCACGCCAACCATGGCCACTCGTGCGTGAAGGGCCGGTTCGCCATCGGCTATGCCACGCACAAGGACCGGATCACCAGGCCGATGATCCGCGCGAGCGTCGACGAACCATGGCGCGAGGTGAGCTGGGACGAGGCCATCGGCCACGCCGCGTCCGAATTCAAGCGCATCCAGGCCAAGTACGGCCGGGGTGCCGTGGGGGGCATCACCTCGTCCCGCTGCACGAACGAGGAAACGTACCTCGTGCAGAAGCTCATACGGGCCGCCTTCGGCAACAACAACGTCGACACCTGCGCTCGCGTCTGCCACTCGCCCACCGGCTACGGTCTCAAGACGACGCTCGGCGAATCGGCCGGCACGCAGACGTTCGACTCGGTCGACAAGGCGGACGTCATCATGGTGATCGGCGCCAATCCGACCGACGGCCACCCCGTGTTCGGGTCGCGCATGAAGCGCCGCCTGCGCGAGGGCGCGAAGCTCATCGTCGTGGATCCGCGCTCCATCGACCTCGTGCGCTCGCCGCACGTCCAGGCGTCCCAGCACCTCAAGCTGCGACCCGGCACGAACGTGGCGGTGGTCAACGCGCTGGCGCACGTGATCATGACCGAAGGACTCTGGAATGAGTCGTTCGTGCGCAGCCGCTGCGAGGAGCCCGCTTTCTCCAAGTGGCGCGATTTCATCTGCGATCCGGCCAACTCCCCCGAAGCGATGGAGGCCGAAACGGGCGTGCCCGCGAAGGACGTGCGCGAGGCCGCCAGGCTCTACGCCACCGGCGGCAACGCGGCCATCTACTACGGCCTGGGCGTGACCGAGCACTCGCAGGGCTCGACGATGGTGATGGGCATCGCGAACCTCGCGATGGTCACCGGCAACATCGGCCGGGAAGGCGTCGGCGTGAATCCCCTGCGCGGCCAGAACAATGTGCAGGGCGCGTGCGACATGGGCTCGTTCCCGCACGAGTTGCCGGGTTACCGGCACGTGTCCGACAAGGAGACGCGCGACCTGTTCGAGGCCGAATGGGGCGTGCGCATCGATCCGGAACCGGGTCTGCGGATTCCCAACATGCTGGATGCGGCGCTGGACGGAAGCTTCCGCGGCATCTACGTCGAAGGCGAGGACATCGCCCAGTCGGATCCCGACACCCAGCACGTCACGGCGGCGTTGCGCGCCATGGAATGCGTGGTGGTGCAGGACATCTTCCTCAATGAAACGGCAAAGTACGCGCACGTCTTCCTCCCCGGCTCCTCGTTCCTGGAAAAGGACGGCACGTTCACCAATGCCGAACGCCGGATCTCCCGCGTGCGCAAGGTGATGCCGCCGCTGGGCGGCAAGCAGGACTGGGAGGTGACCCAGATGCTCGCGAACGCGCTGGGCTATCCCATGCACTACCGGCACCCGTCCGAGATCATGGACGAGATCGCGCGGCTCACCCCCACGTTCCACGGCGTGAGTTTCGAGAAGATCGACCAGCTGGGCAGCGTCCAGTGGCCCTGCAACGATCACTCGCCCCTGGGCACGCCCACCATGCACGTCGAGGAGTTCGTGCGCGGCAAGGGCAACTTCGTCATCACACGCTATGTGCCGACGGAGGAGCGCACCAGCCGGAAGTATCCGCTCATCCTCACCACCGGCCGGATCCTGAGCCAGTACAACGTCGGGGCGCAGACGCGCCGGACACCGAACGTGATGTGGCACGACGAGGACCGCCTGGAGATCCACCCGAGCGACGCCGAACTGCGTGGCATCCGCGAGGGCGACTGGGTCGGCGTGCGCAGCCGGGCCGGCGAGACCGTGCTGCGTGCCGTCATCACTGAAAGAGTCTAGCCGGGCGTGGTGTACACGACATTCCACTTCCCCGAGTCCGGTGCCAACGTGATCACGACCGACAATTCCGACTGGGCCACGAACTGCCCCGAATACAAGGTGACAGCCGTGCAGGTCGAACCGGTGACGCAGCCCTCCGAATGGCAGAAGCGCTTCCGCGAGTTCAGCGAGGAGCAGCTTTCGCTGCTGGACGGAAAGAAGCGCGAAACCCAGGGAGCCTGACCGGGTGAAACCGGGCGACATGCAAGGCCTCGACGGCGCGCATACCCGCGTGCCGGTGAGGCGCTGCCATGACGATGCCGTGGTGCGGGCGGAAGACCAGGTCGCGGAAGAGTGTCCCGTGGCATTCGTCTACAACGGCATCCCGTTCGCCGTGATGCTCGCGACGCCGCTGGACTTCGAGGACTTCGCCTGGGGATTCAGCCTGACCGAAGGCATCGTCGAATCGGCCGGCCACATCCAGGCCGTGGAAGTCGTGCCGGAAGATGAGGGCTTCTCGGTGTACCTGAGCATTCCTCTGCCGCTCACCGACCGCATCGCGGATCGGCGCCGTTCGCTGGCGGGTCGCACGGGCTGCGGGCTGTGCGGCGCGCAGATGCTCTCGGATGCGTTGCGGCCCGTCCGCAGAGTGCCCTCCGCGCCCGAGGCCGACGCACGTGCGCTGAGACGCGCGCACACGGAACTCGCCGCAGGACAAAGCCTCAACGCGCTCACCGGGTCGGTGCACGCCGCCGCATTTGCCGATCGCTCGGGTCGGGTTCGGCTGCTGCGGGAAGACGTGGGCCGGCACAACGCCCTGGACAAGATGATCGGCGCGCTGCTGCGCGGGGGTACGGATCCGTCCAGCGGGTTTGCCGCCGTGACGAGCCGGGCCAGCTACGAGATGGTCCACAAGACCGCCGCCGCGGGCATCCCGCTACTATCGGCGGTCTCCGCGCCGACGGCGCTGGCCGTGCGCACGGCCAGCCAAGCCGGGCTCACGCTGATCGGATTCGCCCGGCAGGACCGGCATACGGTGTACTCCTCTCCTTCATCGAACTTCTGATTGAACGCCCATGGAAATCACGCGCCTGGTCAAGATGGCCAACGACATCGCCCGATTCTTCGAGCCCGAGCCCGACAAGGAACTGGCCGTGAAAGGGGTGACGAGCCACATGCAGCGGTTCTGGGATCCGCGGATGCGGCGGGAGATCGTGAGCTATGCGCGGACGGGCGGTGCGGAGTTGAGCGAACTCGCGCGGCAGGCCGTCCTGCAATTGACCGTCCCCGAAGGCACGGCCTGATACGCCACGCAAGGGCGCAGGGACGCCGCCGTCACTCCAGCGGCAGGCGGGACATGAGCTTCACGAACTCTCCCATCTCCTTTTCCACTGCCAAGGCCGCCTTCGCTTCCATCGCGAGATAGCGGGCGAGAACATCCTGCCCGAACTCCGTGACGGTGGCGCCGCCGCCGCGCTGGCCCCCGGTTTCGGTGGTGACCAGGGGATGCTTGAAACTCTGGTTCATCGTGTCGACGAGCAGCCAGGCGCGGCGGTACGACATGCCCATGTCCCGCGCCGCGGCGGAGATCGATCCGGTGCGATCGATCGCCTGGAGCAGTTCGGACTTGCCCGGGCCCATGGCGATGGCCTTGCGGAAGAGGATGCGGATCTGCGGTTTGGGGATCTTTCCGTTCCCCGGGGCGTCCTTGGCTCGCGCCATGTCAGCGGCTTCCCTCCCAGCGCTGCGCGGCGGCATCGTCCGTGGTCCGGGCATCCACCCAGCGCGAGCCCGCCGCGGTGGATTCCTTCTTCCAGAACGGCGCCTGCGTCTTCAGGTAGTCCATCAGGAATTCGCAAGCGGCGAAGGCTTCGCCGCGATGCGCGCTTGTCACCACCACCAGCACGATCTGCTCGGTGGGCAGGATCCGGCCCACGCGGTGCACGATGAGGATGTCGATGAGGTCCCAGCGCCCGCGTGCCTGGTCGGCGATCTTCGCGAGCGCCTTCTCGGTCATGCCGGGATAGTGCTCCAGCACCATGTCGGCGACGCTGTCGCCTTCGTTCAGGTCGCGGCAGACGCCGACGAAGCTTGCCACCGCGCCGATTCGCCCGTTGCCCTGGCGCAGCCTGCCGATCTCCGCCCCGACGTCGAAATCGGATTCCTGCACGCGCACGGTGGTGCTGCCCATGGCGGTGGCCGGCCCTTCCGCTCGATTCACGCTCAGCCTCCGGTCACCGGCGGAAAGAACGCGATCTCGTCGCCGTCGCGCAGGGGCGTCTCGCCCTTGGCCATGTCCTGATTGACGGCGGCGCGCACCGGACGCCCGGGCGCCAGTTCGTGCTCCCACGCACCGCCGCGCGTACGCAGCCACGCGGTGAGACCTGCCACGTCGGACACGCCGGCGGGGAGTTCGAGGCGCTCGGCATCCTTGCCCAGCGATTCCTTGAGGCGCGCGAAGTACAGCACGTGAATCATGGCATCGAGATCATGGTGCGGGGCCTTCGGCGAGGCCCACGTATTCGAGGATGAAGCGGACGATCCCGTCGTAGTCGTCGATCCGCAATTGCGGCAGATCGGTGGCGAGCGGCTCGTCCGTGGCAACAGCGACGATATTATCATCGGCATCGAACAGGACCGGCGCGCCAGTGTCGCGGCGATGCACCTCCAGCTTGGGCAGGGGTTCCTTCTTGAAACCTTCCACCAGCACCAGGTCGCAGGGAGAGAACCGGACGAGGTGTTCGGCCAGCGTGGGCTGAGGCCCCCCGCGCAGTTCGTGCATGAGCGCCCAGCGCTCATCGGACGTCACGAGCACCTCCGTGGCACCGGCCTGCCGGTGACGCCATGAGTCCTTGCCGGGATGATCGATGTCGAAGTGATGATGGGCATGCTTGACCACTCCCAGGCGATAACCCGCCGCGACGAAACGTGGAATGAGCTGCTCCACGAGCGTCGTCTTGCCGCTGCCCGAGTAGCCCGCGAAGCCGAATACCTTCATGCTGCCGGATACCGTCCGATGATCGCCGTCATTATAGGAGTCGACCGCCCGGCCGGCGATCCGTTCCGGCATCCATGCCTCCACGGTCGTGCGTCCGCATGACGGCATCCGTATGATCGCCCCACACCCGGGCGCGGCAATCGCCCCCTCGAACCCCATGACCACCGTCTCCGTCTCCCGCCCTTGACCGCATCGACCACTTCCGTCCCGCGCGAGCACGGCCTCCGTCGTGACACTGAACGGCGTGTGTCACAGGTTTCCCTCGGGCACCCACGCACTGGGGCCTGTCTCGCTCGGCGTACGCGCCGGGGAGTTCGTCTCGATCATCGGTCCCTCGGGTTGCGGCAAGAGCACGCTTCTGCGCATCGTGGCGGGTTTGGAGGTTCCATCGGAGGGCAGTGCGCGAGCCGATGCCGGCGAATGCGTGGGCGCCCCTGCGGACGGAATGCGGGGCAGCGCTTTCGTCTTTCAGCAGCCGACACTGATGCCGTGGACTTCCGTGGAAGCCAATGTGAGGCTTCCGCTGACGCTCTCGGGCGTTGCGGAAGGCGACGCGGCGGCGCGGACCGGTCGCGCGCTGTCGCTCGTGGGCCTCGCCGAGTTCGCAGCGGCCTTTCCGCGGGAGCTGTCCGGCGGCATGCAGATGCGTGCCTCCATTGCCCGTGCGCTGGTGACGGAACCGGCTCTGCTGCTGATGGACGAGCCCTTCGGCGCGCTGGACGAGATCACGCGTGCCCGGCTGGACCGGGATCTGCTGGAACTCTGGTCGCGACGATCGCTTACGGTGATCTTCGTGACACACAGCCTGTACGAGGCGGTGTACCTGTCCACGCGGGTGTTGGTGATGACGCCCCGCCCCGGACGCATCGCCGGCGAACTCGTCATCGACGAACCCTTCCCCCGCTCCGACGAATACCGGGTCTCGGAGCGCTTCGCCGCCCGCTGCGCCCGTCTGCAGCGGATGCTGGTGGACGCGGGCGCCACATGACCCGCGCCCACGTCTGGACGGTCGCTGCCCCGGTTGTCGTGGGCATGGCGCTGTTGGGCCTGTGGCAGTTCGCCGTCACCTACTCCGACGTGCCGGCGTACCTGGTGCCCTCCCCGCTGCTCATCGCGCGCACCCTGGCCAAGGATTGGGCCCTGCTGGCTCCCGCACTGCTGACGACGGTGAAGATCGCGGCGATCGCGCTCTCCCTCTCGATCGCCACCGGGGTGGCCACCGGATTCCTTTTCGTCCAGAGCCGCGCCATCGAGGCGAGCCTCATGCCCTACGCAGTCCTGTTGCAGGTCACGCCGATCGTCGCGGTCGCGCCGCTCATCATCATCTGGGTCGACGATCCCGTCACGGCCCTGGTCGCATGCGCCACCATCGTGGCCCTGTTTCCCATGGTGTCCAGCACCACGCTCGGACTGAAGAGCGTGGACCCCGGTCTGCGCGATCTGTTCCGCCTGTACGGAGCGTCGCGCTGGCAGGTGTTCCTGCGTTTGCGCGTGCCTTCCGCCCTGCCGTACTTCTTCTCGGGCCTGCGCATCTCGGCCGGGCTGGCGCTCATCGGCGCCGTGGTGGCGGAGTTTGTGGCGGGAACCGGCGGCACGTCGTCGGGGCTCGCGTACCAGATCCTGATGGCAGGCCTGCAGCTCAACATCCCCCGGATGTTCGCGGCGCTGCTGCTCATCGCCCTCGCCGGCATCGCCTTCTACGTTCTCGCGAGCGCGTTGGCGTGGCTCGCGCTCCATCGTTGGCACGACAGTGCGCGGTAGGGCGCCCGTCGTGCGATGTGAAGGCGGGTCATCACGCGATGGTCTTGCCGTCGCTCCCCGTTTCCGGCTGACACGCGATCCGCGTACATTAGCGGGACCTTTCCCGGAATCGTCTGCATCGCTCAGAGGAGATATCGCCATGGCGCCTCGCCCCCATTCCCGCCGTCGTGCCTTGCGAGCGATGCTCGCCGCCACCGTTCTCGCACTGGGAGCGCCCGCACAGGCCCAGGAGAAGTTCGTGTTCCTCACCAACTGGTATGCCCAGGCCGAGCACGGCGGGTTCTATCAGGCGCTCGCAGAGGGGATGTACAAGGCACAAGGCCTGGACGCGGAGATCCGCATGGGCGGCCCGCAGGTCAACGTGATGCAGCTCCTGCTCGCCGGCAAGGCCGATGCCGTCATGGGATACGACCTGCAGACCATCGCCGCCGTGGAGCAGGGCCTGCCGGTGGTCACGATCGGGGCGGTCTTCCAGAAGGACCCGGCAGCGCTCGTCGCGCATCCGGACGTGAAATCCATGGAGGATCTCAGGACGCGCACGCTGCTCATCGGCCAGGCGAGCGAAACGACGTTCTGGCCCTGGCTCAAGAAGAAATACGGATTCACCGACGCGCAGAAACGGCCCTACGCATTCAGCGTCCAGCCATTCCTCGCCGACACGAAGGTCGCCCAGCAGGGTTACGCCACGTCCGAGCCCTACTCGATCGAGAAGGCAGGCGTGAAGCCCGTGGTATTCCTGCTGGCGGACCACGGCTACCCGCCCTATGCGCAGACGATCGTGACGACCCGGGCGGTGCTCGAGAAGCGCAGAGACGCCCTGCAGCGGTTCCTGCGCGCGACAGCGGAAGGCTACCGCAGCTACCTCGCCCATCCGGCGCCGGGCAACGCGCTCATCCGCAAGGCCAATCCCGAAATGGAGGATGCGTTGCTCGCCTACGGCGTGGCCAGAATGAGATCGTTCGGTCTGGTCACCGGTGCGGACGCGGCTCGCAACGGCATTCTTTCCATGACCGACGCACGGTGGCAGCAGACTTTCGATTTCATGACCGGCGCCGGACTCGCGCAGCCCGGCACGGATGTGCACAAGGCGTACACGCTCGATCTCGTCCGGGCGGTCAAGGTGATGCCCTGACGCGGCGACGCGCCGGCTCATTCCCTCCGGATCAGGGCGAGAGCCAGCGTCCGGCCGTGGCGATGGTGACAGTGGCGAGGCCGAGGACCAGATTGACGCCCACCAGCCGGCGGATGCTGACAAGCGCCGCACCGCCGGCGGGCCATTCGCGGGCCGCCACGGCCCGCTTCAACCGGGCATAGGACGCGAAATAGATGTGGCCGAAGATCAGCATCATCAGCATGCCGATCACGGCCATCGCCAAGGCGTAGTGAGGGGCATGCAGACCGCCCATCACGGCCGTCATGTGCAGGCCCGTGAGAAGAATCGCGACGACGGCGACCCAGACCCACACGAAGAACCGCCGGAAGGTCTCGCACCACAATTCGAGGCGAAGCGGAGGATCCAGCCTGGCCGCAGCAGGTCGCAGCGCCACGTAGGCGAAGAACATCCCGCCGACCCAGATGACGACGCCCAGCACATGGAGCCACCGTGCGAGATCCATGGTGTCCCCTAGAAGAAATCCGGTCGAGCTGCCCGGCCCGGCTCGTCGTCCGCCTCACAGGCGCGAACGGGCGAGAACGTGCGGCGATGATGCGGGCAAGGGCCGTGGCGTTCGAGCGCCGCGAAATGCTCGGCCGTGGGGTAGCCCTTGTGACGATCGAACCCATAGTGCGGAAACGCCTCGTGCAGGGCGATCATGTGGGCATCGCGCGCCACCTTGGCGAGGATCGAGGCCGCGCTGATGGCAGGGACCGTGGCGTCACCGCGAACGATGGCGCGGGCCGGGACCGCGAGTTCGGGAGGCAGCCGGTTGCCGTCCACCAACACCTCGTCCAACACCATTCCCAGCCGGTCGACGGCGCGCTTCATGGCCACCATGGTGGCCCACAGGATGTTCAGACTGTCGATTTCGTCCACGTCCGCCGCCTCCACCGCCCATGCCAGAGCTTCGGCACGGATTCGCCCGGCGAGTTCCTCCCGCCGCCTGGGCGAGAGCACCTTCGAATCGGCCAGACCGTCGATCCCCCTGCGGGGATTCAGGACCACGCAAGCGGCGTAGACAGGTCCGGCGAGAGGCCCGCGGCCGGCTTCGTCCACGCCCGCCACGAGCACCCTCCGCATCACGAACGGCCTTCGGTCAGAGCCGCGGGTACTGCACGGCGCGCGGGCGCCGGCGCACGCAGGAGCGGCATCACGGCGTCGGCGGCACGTTCGGCGGCACCGCAACGCAGCAACCGGTACATGTCCTCGAAGCAACGCGACTGCCGGTCGCGCACGACCTTGTCACGATAGGTGTTGACCAGGGCCATGGCGAGATTCTCGGCCGTGGCGTCGTCCTGCAGGATCTCCGGCGCCACGAACCCGCCGGCCAGCACGTTGGGCAGGCCGATGTACGGCAGCAATCGCTTCGGCCACATCAGCCGGTAGGTGAGCTTGGGTACCCGGTAGGTGATCACCATCGGCCGGCGCAGGAGCGCAGCCTCGAGCGTGGCCGTGCCCGAAGCCACGAGAACCACATCGGCCGCGATCATGGCGAGCTGGGCATGGCCGAACAGCACCGTCATGGGCAGGTCCTGCCCCTTGAAATCGTAGAGCGCCTGCTCGAACTGGGACCGGGTCGGTCGCGTGGCCAGGGGCACCAGGAATCGCGCGTCCGGCACTTGGGCGAGCACCCGCTTGGCCGTTTCGATCACCAGTTCCGCATGCTGCTCCAGTTCGCCGCGGCGGCTGCCGGGCAGCAGGGCGAACACCGGCGCCGACATCGGCAGGCGAATCTGGTCGCGGGCGGCCTCCTGGTCCGGCACCGCCGGCACGTCGTCGGCGAGCGGGTGCCCGACGAATGTCACGGGGACACCGGCCTTCTGGTAGATCGGCACTTCGAAGGGAAACAGCGCCAGCACGTGGTCGACGGACCGGGCGATCTTGTGGATGCGCTCACCCCGCCAGGCCCAGATCGACGGACTCACGTACTGCACCGTGCGGATCCCTGCGGAGCGGAGGTTCGCCTCCAGACCGAGGTTGAAATCGGGGGCGTCCACGCCGATGAACAGGTCCGGAGGTTCGGCCTTCAGCCGGGCGGCCAGCTGGCGGCGTATGGCAAGGATGCCGGGAACGCTCTTGGCCGCCTCCGCATAACCTCGAACGGACAGCGTTTCCATGGGATACCAGCTTTCCAGCCCGGCAGACTGCATCCTGGGCCCCCCGATGCCGACCAGGCGGGCATGAGGCAGCGGGCTGCGAAGTTCCGTGGCCAGGGAGGCGGCGATGTGATCTCCCGACGCCTCGCCCGCCACCATCGCGATCGTCTGTCCGCGCGTCATAGGTCCCCCGCTCTCCCGTTCCGCTTCCGCTTCCGCTCAGCGGACGATACCGCGGGTGGAGGCGCCGAGGAAATCCACCAGAATGCCCACCTCCGGACATTCGGACACCTGCTCCGCCAATGCCTGCCTCGCCTGCTCGAGTGTCAGCTTCTCCCGGTACAGTGTCTTGTAGGCCTTGCGGATGCCGTTGATCGCGGCCGGCGGGAAGCCTCGGCGCTTGAGACCTTCGGTGTTGAGTCCGTGCGCCTTCGCGGTGTTCCCGCCGGCCATCACGTAGGGCGGCAGATCGTGCACGACCACCGAAGCGATCGCGGTCATGCTGTGCGCACCGATGCGGCAGAACTGGTGGATGCCGGTGAATCCGCCCAGGATCACCCAGTCCCCGACGTGCACGTGCCCGGCAAGCTGGGTGCAGTTGGCGAAGATGGTGCGGTTGCCCACGACGCAGTCGTGCGCCACATGGACATAGGCCATGAACCAGTTGTCGTCCCCGATGCGGGTGACACCGGCATCCTGCACGGTGCCGCAATTGAACGTGCAGTATTCGCGGATCGTGTTGCGGTCGCCGATCTCCAGGCGCGTGGGTTCGCCTGCGTACTTCTTGTCCTGCGGGGCTTCGCCGATGGAGGCGAAGTGGAAGACCCTGTTGTCCTCCCCGATCCTGGTGTGTCCTGTCACCACGCAGTGCGCGCCGATCGAGGTGCGCGCTCCGATCTCCACGTGTTCTCCCACGATGGCATAGGGACCGACCTCGACATCCAGCGCAAGCCGTGCATCCGGATGCACCACGGCCGTCGGGTGGATCATGGCGCCTCCACGGCGGGAATCTCCTTGAGCGTGCACATCAGCTCGGCTTCCGCGACAACGGCGCCTTCCACCGAGGCCGTCGCATTGAACTTCCAGATGCCCCGCAACTGACGGCCCAGCGTGACGTCGAGAATGAGCTGATCGCCGGGCGTGACCGGGCGCTTGAAACGCGCGGCGTCGATGCCGACGAAGTAATAGACCGAACTGCTGTCGGGCCGCTGGTCGAGGGTCTTGTACGAGAGGACCGCCGCGGCCTGGGCGAGCGCCTCGATGATGAGCACCCCGGGCATCACCTTGTAGTGCGGAAAGTGTCCGACGAAGAACGGCTCGTTCACGGACACGTTCTTGAGCGCCTTGATGGACGCACCGGGCACGCACTCCAGCACGCGATCCACCAGCAGCATCGGATACCGATGCGGCAGGCATCGCAGAATGGTTTCGATCTCCATGGCGTGGGTCAAGTTGATTTGTCCTTGTTGTCGAGGGCAGCCAGGCGTTTCTCCAACGATTGCACCGACTGCGCCAGCTCGTCCAGCCGGTTGAAGCGCGCAAGATTCTTCATCCACTCCTTGTGCGGCAGCGCCGGGAAGAAACCGTCGTACAGACCCGGTTCGGTGATGCTCTTCCGGACCATCGTGCCCGCGGCGACGATCGCGTGATCGCAGATTTCGATATGTCCGTGAATCATGGCCGCACCTCCGATCTTGCAATGCCGGCCCACTCGAGTGCTGCCGGCGAATCCCGCGCATGCGGCGACGGCCGTGTGCGCGCCGAGGACGACGTTGTGGGCGATCTGGATCTGGTTGTCGAGCTTCACGCCATCCTCGATGATCGTATCGCCCAGCGCTCCCCGGTCGATGGTCGTGTTGGCGCCGATCTCCACGTCGTCTCCGATCACGGCGCGCCCCACCTGCGGCACCTTGATCCAGCGGCCCTCGACCTCGGCCATGCCGAACCCGTCGCCGCCGATCACGACGCCGGAGTGGACGATGCAGCGCGCACCCACGTGGCACCCATGATAGATCGTGACGTTCGGATAGAGCCGGGAGCCGGCGCCGACGACTGCGTTCTCGCCGACCACGCAACACGGGCCGATGTGCGCCCCGTCGCCGACCTCCGCTCCCGCTTCGATGACCGCATTGGCTCCGACCGTGGCAGTCGCCGCGACCCGCGCAGACGGATCCACCGCCGCGGTGCGATGAACGCCCGGCGTGGGCATCGGATCGGGATTGAGCAGGGAAGAAACCCGGGCGAAATACGCGTAGGGATTCTGGGCGACGATCCGCGGGCGCTCCGTGGCCTCCTTGTCCGACGGTCCGAGCACGACGGCCCCCGCACGGGTGACGGCAAGCTGTGGGCGGTACTTGCTGCTGGCAAGGAAGGAGATCTGCGTCTCGCCCGCGGAATCGAGGGGCGCGACGCCGCGAATGCTCACGGCGGGCGAGCCCACCAATTCGCCGCCAAGGGCTTCGACGATCTGTCCGAGCGTGAATTCGGGCCGTTGCGGGCTGGAACGACCGGGGTTCGCGGTCATCCTCGGACCCTCAACGGGATGGATGCTCGCAGACCGGGACCGTACTGCCGCCAGACATCAGCATGCCCGGGAGCGTGCCGCTGCTGAATGTGACTGGTCGGTCAGCGCCTTGAGAACCTTGTCCGTGATGTCGATGCGGGGGCTGCGATAGACGGCCTCCTGCATGATGAGGTCGTACTTCTCGCTCTCCGCGATCTGCTGCACGACCTTGTTCGCGCGGTCGATCACCTGGGACAGCTCCTCGTTCTTGCGCATGTTGAGGTCTTCGCGGAACTCGCGCTGCAGACGCTGCAGGTCCCGGTTGACACGGCCCAGCTCGGCCTCCTTGTTGCGCCGGTCGCTTTCGGACATGGTCACGCTTTCCTTCTCCAGCGTCGTCTGGAGGTCCTTCGCCTGCTTGGACAGCTTCTGCAGTTCCGCATCGCGCGGTGCGAATTCCTTCTCCAGCTTCTGCAGGGCTTTCTTGGCGGGGCCCGCCTCGCGCAGGATGCGCTCGATGCTCACGAAGCCGATCTTGAGGTTGTCGTTGGCGGAGACGACGGTCGCCGCCAGGGCGATGCTCAGCGCGAGGGCACAGCGAATCAGCGTGCCCGGAATGAATGTCTTCATGTGATCGTCCATGATGTCATGCGGCTCGCCGCACCGTCGCTCAGAAAATGGTGCCGAGCTGGAATTGGATACGTTGCAGACGGTCGTTCGGTTCTTTCTTGATCGGTATGCCGAAACTCAGCTTGAGCGGCCCCACCGGGGAGAACCAGTTGAGCGCGAAACCGGTCGAGAAACGGAGCTGACCGACGTTGAACGTATTATCCACCATACCGGCGTCCACGAACGCCGACAGGCGCAGGCTCTTGTCCTTGTCGGCGCCCGGGAACGGGAAGTAGTACTCGAGATTGCCGAGGATCTGCCGGGGCGCGCCGATCGCCAGGCCGAATTCGTCGCGGGGCCCGATGCCGTAGGTGTAGAACCCGCGCACGCTGTTGACGCCGCCGGCGTAGAAATTCTTGTAGAACGGCAGCGGATTGTCCTGGTAGCCCGCGGCATAGCCCAGGGTCACGCCGGCCTGCAGCGTCGACAGCCGGGTGATGGGCCAATAGCGCTGCCCCAGGTAGGTGAGGCGGTAGTAGCGGAGGTCGCCGCCTGGCAGAGAGATCTCGGCCTGCACGCGCTGATAGGGTCCGCTCGTGGGCGTGATCGTGTTGTCCCGCCCGTCGCGCGAGAACCCGATGGTTCCCAGAATGGCGGAATTCACCGAACCGTACTGGCTGACGAAATCCCGGAACCGCTGGGGCGTGGAAGTGAAGATCTCGATGTCCGTCGATTCGACCGAAAGGCCAAGATTGACGGTGTCCAGTTCCGAGACGGGAATGCCGAAGCGGACACCCCCCCCGTCCGTGTTGGTCGCGTACGTGGCCAGGCGCAGGAAGGACGGATTGAAACGCCGGGTATAGAGATCGAAGCCGCGGCTCACGCCGTCGTCGGTCCAGTACGGGTTGGTGTAGGACAGCGTCAGCACCCGGTTGATGCGGCCGGTCTGCAAGCCCAGGGAGATGGCGTTGCCGGTGCCGAAGGCGTTCTGCTGCGAGACCGATGCGGTCAGGATGACGCGTTCCACGCTGGAGAATCCGGCGCCGAAGCTCACCGAGCCCGTCGGTCTTTCCTTCACCGACATGTTCACGTCCACCTGGTCCGTGGTTCCCTCCACGGCGGGTGTCTCGACATTGACTTCGGAGAAATAGCCGAGACGGTCGGCGCGGACCTTCGAGCGGTTGATCTTCTCCTGCGAATACCAGGCGCCCTCCATCTGCCGGAATTCGCGCCGGATGACCTCGTCCTTGGTCGTCGTGTTGCCGGCGATATTGATGCGCCGGATGTACACGCGGCGGCCCGGATCCACATACATGGTGAAGGAGACCGTGCGCTTTTCCTTGTCGATGTCTGGTACCGGATTCACCTGGGCGAACGCGTAACCGTCGTTGCCCAGACGGTCGCCCATGAGCTTGGTGGTCTCCGTAAGCCGCTCGCGGCTGAAGACATCGCCGGGCTTCATCTTGATGAGCTTGCGAAGCTCCTCTTCCGGGACCGGGAACTCGCCGGCGAGCTTCACGTCGCTCACCGTGTACTTCTGCCCCTCCACGATGTTGATCGTGATGAAGACGTTCTTCTTGTCGGGCGTGAGCGCCACCTGGGTCGACTCGATCGACGACTCGAGATAGCCCTGGTTCAGGTAGAACGACCGCAACGTTTCGAGATCGGCCGACAGCTTCTGCCGCGAGTACTGGTCGTTGCGGGTGTACCACGTCATGAGGCCGGGCGAGCGCAACACCATCAGATCCAGCAGCTGCTTGTCGCTGAATACGTGATTGCCGACGAGATTGACCGAAGCGATCTTGGCGATCTGGCTCTCGACGACGTTGAAGTTGATGCCGACGCGGTTGCGCTCGAGAGGATTGACAGTCGTCTGCACCTCGACACCATACTTGCCGCGCGAGATGTACTGGCTCTTGAGGTCCTGCTTGGCCCGCTCGAGCGTGACCCGGTCGAAGATGCGGCCTTCCTGCAGACCGGTCGAGCGGAAGATCTCCAGCAGCTTCTTCTTGTCGAATTCCTTGGAACCGCGGATGTCGATGGACGCGATTGCGGGACGCTCCTGGACGATCACGACGAGAACCCCGTTGTCGTTCTCGATCTGGACGTCCTTGAAGAAGCCCGTGCCGTAGAGGAGGCGTACCGAGGCGGTCGCCTTCTCCGCCGTCAGCGTGTCCCCGACCTTGACCGGTAGATAACCGAAGATGGTCCCGGCTTCGGTCCGCTGTATGCCCTCGACGCGAATGTCCTGGATCTGGAAGGGCTCGAAGCTGTACGCGAGCGGTGCTTGAGCGAGCAAAAACAGGACCGCGATGAGGAGACGCTTCATCCGCTAGGAACCGCCCACGAGGCGCTGGATATCGTTGTAGATGGCGAAAGCCATCAGGCTGAAAAGCAGGACGACCCCGACACGCTGGCCGATCTCGAGCGCACGCTCCGAGACGGGTCTCCCCTTGATGATTTCGACCGAATAATACATCAGGTGCCCTCCGTCGAGTAACGGAACCGGCAGCAGATTGAGCACGCCGAGGCTGATGGAAACGAGCGCGACGAAGCTCACGTACGGCAACCATCCCAATTGCGCCGATTGCCCCGCGTAGTCGGCGATGGTGAGCGGTCCCGAGAGGTTTCTGATCGAAACCTGCCCCAGCACCATCTTCCACATCATCTGGAGCGTGAAGACCGACGCTTCCCATGTCTTGCGTACCGCTTGGCCCACCGCCTCGACAGGCGAGTAGCGGACTTCGGTGAGGTAGCGCGATGCCGCTTCGGGGTCGGCCTTTGGCGCAATGCCGATCTTGCCTATGCGCCTGTCGCCCTCCGTCTCGCTGGCCGGCGTGACGCTCAGAACCACTTGCGCACCGTCGCGAAGAACATCGATCGTCACGGTCTCACCGGGGTGCGAGCGGATTTCCTTGACGATCTGATCCCAGCGCGTGACTTCACGGCCATCGATGGCCAGAACCTCGTCGCCCACCTTCATGCCCGCCTGTGCAGCCGCGCCGTTCGCCACGACCGTTCCGAT
Source organism: Betaproteobacteria bacterium (assembly GCA_016713305.1). Lineage (NCBI taxonomy): Bacteria > Pseudomonadati > Pseudomonadota > Betaproteobacteria > Betaproteobacteria bacterium. Next base: position 153,796 of record JADJPK010000007.1, on the reverse strand, counting down.
GATGGGTGGCAGGGGGAGCTGGTAGGAGGAGATGCCCACCGCCCCCAGGAAATCCGCATCGAGTTTGTCCGTGTCCACGGATTCGAAGGGCAGGTTCCGGATCGCGATGCTGCCATCGAGCTTCTCGACCTCCACGGCCACGGTACGCCGTTCCACCGCTTCCTCGAGCAGCGCCCAGCGCAACTCCTGCCAGGTGCGAATCTCGATGGTTCCCACCTTGCGGATCAGATCACCGGTCTCGAATCCTGCGACTGCCGCGGGAGATCCTGCCGGTGGTACATCCACGGCCGGGCGCACACCCGGAATTCCGTGCACGAAGAGAATCCAGTACAGCAGCGCTGCGAGCAGGAAGTTGGCGAGCGGGCCGGCGGCGACGATCGCGATGCGGCGGCCCACCGTCTGCCGGTTGAACGCCCTGTGCTGTTCGTGCGGCGCGACGGGGCCCTCACGCTCGTCCAGCATCTTCACATAGCCCCCGATGGGGATGGCCCCGATGGCCCACTCGGTTCCTTCGCGTCCGAGCTTGCGCTGCCACAGAGGCTTGCCGAACCCCACCGAGAATCGCAACACCTTCACACCGCACCAGCGGGCCACGATGTAGTGACCGAATTCGTGGAACACGATGAGCGTGCCCAATGCCGCCACGAACGCCACGATGGTCGTAAGCAGACTCATGCCATTGCCTCCTCGCCGCGCTCGCCCGATGGCACGCGCCACATTGTCCGGATATGGAGCACCACCTTCGACATCATGCTCACAGAAACAGTCGTCAACGATTCATCCCAGGGAAGGTCCGACTAATGCAAACGGTCGAGCACCGAGTACGCCGTGTGTCGTGCCTGCGCATCGGCCGCGAGAACGGCTTCGAGCGAATCCGGCACCACTGAAGGCACCGATGCCATGACCTCTTCGACCACCCGCGCGATTCTGTCGAATCTGACTCTTCCCTCCAGAAACCGTTCCACGGCGCACTCGTTCGCGGCATTGAGCGAAATCGATCCGCCCGGCCCGAGCCCAAGCGCCCGATATGCAAGGTCCAGACAGGGAAATCGCTTGAGGTCGGGCCGCTCGAACGAGAGGGTTGCAATCGACGTCAGGTCCAGGCGTTCCACCCCCGCCTCCACACGGTCCGGAAAAGCGAGCGCGTGCGCGATGGGCGTTCGCATGTCGGGATTGCCCAACTGGGCAAGTACCGAGCCGTCCGCATACTCGACCATCGAATGGATGACGCTCTGCGGATGCACGACGACGTCGATGCGATCTGCCGGCATGGCGAAGAGCCAGTGAGCCTCGATCACCTCGAGCCCCTTGTTCATCATCGTCGCGGAGTCGACGGAAATCTTCCGCCCCATCACCCAGTTCGGATGCGCACATGCCTGCTGGGGTGTGACCTCCGCCAGACGTTCCGGATCCCACGTTCTGAACGGCCCCCGATGCCGTGAGCAGAATCCGCCTCACCCCATTGCTGGCTCCCCCCGAGACGAACCCGGCGGGCATGCACTGGAAGACGGCGTTGTGCTCGCTGTCGATGGGCAGGAGGTGCGCCCCGCTCGCATGGACGGCACGCATGAACAGCGCGCCTGCCATCACAAGGGATTCCTTGTTGGCCAGCAGCACGTTCTTGCCGGCACCGACCGCCGCAAGCGTGGGCGCCAATCCTGCGCCCCCCACGATGGCCGCCATCACGACATCGGCGTCCTCGAGGCGAGCAATCTCCTCGAGGCCTTGCGTTCCGGCAAGGACCTGGCATTCCAGTCCTGCGCCCTGCAGGCGCTGCCTGAGATCCCTGGCCGCTTCCGCGTCGGCCATGGCGGCATAGCGGGGCCGGTGCTCGAGACACTGCCTGAACAGAACCTCCGATTGTCGATGCGCCGCAAGGCCCAGCACCCTGTAGCGGTCAGGATGCCGCGAGACCACGTCCAGCGTCGATCCGCCGATGCTTCCGGTCGAACCGAGCACGACCACCTGCCGGAGGGGCGGTCTCACGTCAGGGTACTCATCGAAACCATCAGCGCCGCCGCCGGCAGCGTGGAGGTGAGACTGTCGATTCGATCCAGCACTCCGCCATGGCCAGGAAGCAGCGTTCCGCTGTCCTTCACGCCTGCCTCGCGCTTCATCCACGATTCGAACAGATCGCCGACGATGGAAAGCGCCAGCATGAGTTCCAGGAAGAGCAGCCCGGCCAGTCCGTCTCCGGGCAGAGCGCCCGGCCGGATGCGGTTGACGACAAAGTAGTAAAGGAGCACGGCAACGGCCGCCCCGGCCACCCCTTCCCAGGACTTGCCCGGGCTGATTCGAGGCGCCAGCTTTCGGCGACCGAACTTCCGGCCGACGAAATACGCGCCGGAATCCGCCACCCACACGACGGCCATCAGGACCAGGAATCGCACGGGCTCGCGCTGGAGGAGGATGCCTCCCAGCCATGCCGGGATCAGGACCACGGCGCCCACGACATGGAGCAGCACGGGACTCCGCACGTGCCACGTGGCGACGAGCCACGGCACCGCCGCGAGTATCCAGAAGGCCACCGCGGCGGCAAGAATCACCGACGCCACGCCGACAGAGGAATCGGACGGCGCAGCCGAGAGCAAGTACACCGCGACGCCCGCCACGGCAACAACGACTGTATAGGCGATGCGAACCATGCCCCGCCCGCCGGCAAGACGGGACCATTCCCACGCGCCGATCAGCACGAACACTCCCGATGCCAGTGCCCACAGCGCATTGGAGAGCATGAAAAGTCCCGCGAGGGCGAGAGGAACGAGAACCGCTGCGGTGAGCAGGCGCAGACCGAGCATGAGCCGACGCCGTCTAGCCCCTCAGGACCGGCGCCGCCAGCCGGTCTTCCGGCATTTCGGAGACGGGGGCGGTGAGCTGCTCGCTGGTGCGGCCGAAGCGGCGTTCGCGCTTTCGATAGGAGTGAATGGCCGTCAGATAGGCGTGCGCATCGAAGTCCGGCCAGAGCGTCTCCGTGAAATGGAACTCCGTATAGGCGAGTTGCCAGAGCAGGAAGTTGCTGATGCGCTGCTCGCCTCCCGTGCGGATGAAGAGGTCCGGCTCGGGAGCGTAGTTCATCGCCAGATAGGGGGCGAGATCGGTCTCGGAGTAGTTGCCGGACTTGCCGGGATGCTCGCGCACCATCCGGTTCACGGCCTGCATGATGTCCCAGCGCCCGCCATAGTTGGCCGCGACGGTCAGGGTGAGCCCCGTGTTGGCGGCCGTGAGGGCTTCGCTCTCCTGTATGAGCCTCACCAGCCCGGCATCGAGCGCCGAACGGTCGCCCACGATCTTCAGACGGATGTTGTTTCCATGCAAACGCGAGACTTCCTGCTCGAGCACGCGCACGAACAACTGCATGAGGAAGGAGACCTCGTCCGGGGGTCTGCGCCAGTTCTCACTGGAGAAGGCGAACAGCGTGAGGTAGGAAATTCCGTACTCGGCGGAAAGCCGCACGGTTTCTCGCACCGCGTCGACCCCCCTCTTGTGGCCCGCAACGCGCGGCAGCAATCGCTTCTTCGCCCAGCGCCCGTTGCCATCCATGATGATGGCAACGTGCCGCGGCACGCGTGCGGCGTCGGGAATCTCGAGGGTCGAGCTTGCGAAGCGGCTCAACTCAGACCGCCAAGAGCTCGGATTCTTTCGTGGCGAGCACCTTTTCCACTTCGGCCACATAGCGGTCGGTGAGCTTCTGCACGTCTTCCTGGGCGCGGCGCTCGTCGTCCTCCGAGACCTTCTTTTCCTTGAGGAGATCCTTGAGATGGGTGTTGGCATCCCGGCGAACGTTGCGGATGGCAACCCTCGCATTCTCCGCCTCGCCCTTGACCACCTTGATGAGATCCCGCCGGCGCTCTTCCGTGAGGGCTGGCATCGGAACCCGGACGAGATCCCCCATGGAGGACGGATTGAGTCCCAGGTCCGAATCGCGAATGGCCTTCTCGATGGCGGAGAGCATCTTCTTCTCCCACGGCGCGACGCCGATCGTTCTGGCATCGATCAACGTCACGTTGGCCACCTGGCTGATCGACGTGGGCGTGCCGTAGTAATCGACCTTGACGTGGTCCAGCAGTCCGGTATGCGCCCGGCCCGTCCGCACCTTGCCCAGGTCCGTCTTGAGCGTCTCGATGCATTTCTGCATGCGTTGCTCGGTGGTCTTCTTGACGTCTGCAATCATGTGCCGTCTCCCTACACACGCCCGCCCGGCCTGCGTCCGGTCGGGCCGGCCGGGTCAAATGTGAACCCGGGTTCCTTCGTCCTCTCCCATCACGACGCGCTTCAGCGCACCGGGCTTGAAGATGCTGAACACGCAGATCGGAAGCTTCTGATCGCGGCAAAGCGTGAGCGCCGTCGCATCCATCACCTTCAGATTCTTGACGATGGCTTCGTCGAACGTGAGGCGCTGATAGCGCATGGCATCGGGATTGGTCTTCGGATCATCGGAATAAATACCATCCACTTTAGTGGCCTTGAGCACGATGTCCGCACCGACCTCCATGCCCCGCAGCGCAGCCGCAGTATCGGTCGTGAAGAAGGGGTTGCCCGTACCGGCCGCAAAGATCACGACCTTGCCTTCCTCGAGATAGCGGATCGCCTTGCCGCGGATGTACGGTTCGGCGACCTGCTCGATGTTGAGCGCCGACTGGACGCGCCCCGCGATGCCGATCCTTCGCATGGCATCCTGCAACGCCAGCGCATTCATCACCGTGGCGAGCATGCCCATGTAGTCGGCAGTGGCACGGTCCATCCCCGCCGCGCCCGGCGCGACGCCACGAAAGATGTTCCCTCCTCCGATGACCACGCCGGTCTCGATGCCGAGATTCACGATCTCGGCGATCTCCGAGACAATTCTCTCGATGGTCGGCCGGTTGATGCCATAGCTGTCGTCGCCCATGAGGGCTTCACCCGACAGCTTGAGAAGAATCCTCCTGAAAACTGGCTTGGCCATGGGCGCGGATCTATACGGTCGCGCCCTGGTCCTTCTTCGCAGCCGCCGCCTGCGCTGCGACCTCCGCCGCGAAGTCGCTGGACTTCTTTTCCAGACCCTCGCCGACGATGTAGAGCGTGAACGCGGCCACGGTGGCGCCCTTCGACTTCAGGAGCTGCTCGATCGTCTGCTTGTCGTCCTTGACGAAAGGCTGGCCCAGGAGCGTCACTTCCTTGAGGTACTTCTGCACGCTGCCCTCGACCATCTTCTGGACGATCTCGGCAGGCTTGCCCGATTCGGCCGCCTTCGCCGTCGCGATGTCCCGCTCCTTCTGGATGAGTTCCTGCGACACCTGTTCCTTGGCGAGCGCGACCGGCTTCGCCGCCGCGATATGCATCGCGAGATCCTTCGCAAGCACGTCGTCGCCACCGGCCACGTCCACCAGCACGCCGATCTTCGACCCGCCATGGATGTACTGAGCGACCTTGCCCTTGGCTTCCAGTCTGACGAAACGGCGAATGCTCATGTTCTCGCCGATACGCCCCACCAGCTCGGTGCGGACAGCGTCGACGGTCTTTCCGGACAGCGGCAGAGCCGACAGCGCCGCCACATCCGCAGGATTCTCAGTGGCCACCAGTTGCGCGAGAGTACGGGCAAGCGCAAGAAAATCATCGTTCTTGGCCACGAAATCGGTTTCGCAGTTCACTTCGACGATGGCGGCAAGCTTCTGGTCGGGCGACAGGTAGGTCACCACGACGCCTTCCGCCGCAACGCGTGCGGACGCCTTGGCCGCCTTGTTGCCGAGCTTGACGCGGAGGATCTCCTCCGCCTTCCCCATGTCGCCGCCGGCTTCCGTCAGCGCCTTCTTGCATTCCATCATGGGCGCGTCGGTCTTCTCGCGCAGTTCCTTGACCATGCTTGCGGTGATTTCCGCCATGTCCACTCCTGATGTCCGAATCGATGTCGGGACGCCACGTTCGTCCCGGAACCGCCGGTCTCATGCGAGGCCGGCCTGCCGTCAGGTCGTTACTGCGCCGCCTGCTCTTCCGTCGTTTCCACCTCGACGAACTCGTCGTTGATGATCTCGCGCACGATCTGGCTGCGCCCTTCGAGGATCGCATCGGCCGCCCCACGGGCATACAGCCGGATCGCACGGCTGGAATCGTCGTTCCCGGGGATGACGTACGAGACGCCTTCCGGAGAGTGATTCGTGTCGACCACGGCGATGACCGGAATACCCAGCTTGGAGGCTTCGGTGATGGCAATCTTGTGGTAGCCGACGTCGATCACGAAGAGCGCATCGGGAAGCCCGTTCAGGTCCTTGATGCCACCCAGGCTGCGCTCGAGCTTGGCGAGTTCGCGCTGGTACATGAGCGCCTCTTTCTTGGAAACCTTCTCCATGGAGCCGTCCTGCACCATGCCTTCCATGTCGCGCAGACGCTTGATGGATTGCTTGACCGTCTTGAAGTTGCTGAGCATGCCACCCAGCCAGCGATGATCGACGTACGGGCATCCGGCGCGCAGCGCTTCCTCGCGCACGATCTCGCGGGCCTGGCGCTTGGTGCCGACGAACAGCATCGTGCCCTTGTTCGCCGCCAGCTGCCGCAGGTGCTTCATCGCGTCCTGGTACATGACCAGGGTCTTCTCGAGATTGATGATGTGGATCTTGTTGCGATGGCCGAAGATGAAGGGGGCCATCTTGGGATTCCAGAAACGGGTCTGGTGGCCGAAATGAACGCCGGCCTCGAGCATCTGCCGCATGGTGACGGACATGAGTGTGCTACTCCTGGTCTGATGAAGTTGAGCCTCCATCCGCCCGCGTCTCCCGGGAAAACCGGAAGAACGCCTCGACACGCCGGAGCGTCCGGGCGTGCCACCTCGATCAATGACGGATGTGCGAATTTCCCGTCACGGGGAGCCGCGTCGGGATAGCTTTGAATATTAATACGTTAGCAGCGTCCCGTCCATAGGTCCGCGAGACGCGGCGCCATCTGAACGGGGCACTTCGGGGGAAGCGACCGTCAAACCAGACAGGCGAGACCCTGCTTGAGGAGGGTCGACAAGGCCGCGGCATGGAAGAGCCCGAAGATGCCGAACCCCGCGACGAGTCCGCCGGCCACGACGCGCGCGACCGGGCGGCCCCCGGACGCAGACAGCCAGCGAAGGACGATACCTGCCCCAAGGACGTTGGGAAGAGTTCCGGCGCCGAACGCCAGCATGATTGCCGCTCCTCCGTGCGCATCCCCTGCCAGCAGGGCAGTGGCCAGCATGCTGTAGACGAGCCCGCAGGGCACCCACCCCCAGAGCAGGCCTGCGCCGATGGCCTTGGGCCAGCTGTCCACCGGAAGAAACCGGGAGAGCAGCGGACTCACCCGCCGCCAGAGCCAGCGCCCCGGCACTTCGAGCCTGGTCACGAACGACGACCAACCCGCCAGATACAGCCCGAGGCCGATCAGCATCACGTTGGCCACCAGATAGAGCACGAACTGCACGGGCAGGATGTCCTGAACCAGCATGGCGGTTCCCGCCAGCGATCCCGCGAGGGCGCCCGCCACACCGTAGCTCGCAAGGCGGCCGGTCGAGTATCCGATGTGCAGCTTCCAGGCCGGCCAGCGGCTGCCACCCGCCTGGGACAGCGCCGTCGCAAGGCCTCCGCACATCCCTGCGCAGTGAACACCGCCCAGCAGACCCACCAGAAATGCGGCGCCGGCCAGCTGGGCAATCACTCAGATGACCTTGGAGTAGCTGGCCCGGCGCTGCTGGGTGCGCAGGTACCGGTCGAACACCATGCAGACCGCCCTGACCAGGAGGCGGCCCTTCGGCGTGACGGACAACCACTCGTCGTCGATGACGACCAGACCGTCATCGATGAAGCACTGCAGATCCGCGATCTCCTCGGCGAAGTACTGCCGGAAGTCGAGGAGATAGGCGATCTGGATCGATTCGATCGACACCGTCCCATGGCACATGATCGACTGGATGATTGTCCTGCGCACAAGATCGTCCGCGGACAGTTCCACGCCCCGCATGACGGGCAGCACGCCGCGGTCCAGCCGATCGAAATACTCGTCCAGAGTCCGGACATTCTGGGTGTACGTCGGGCCGATGCTGCCGATGGCCGTGACCCCCAGCGCCACGAGGTCGCAGTCCGAATGGGTCGAATAGCCCTGGAAGTTGCGATGCAGCCGCCCCTGCCGCTGAGCGACGGCGAGTTCGTCGTCCGGCAAGGCGAAGTGGTCCATGCCGATGTACACATACCCCGCATTCTCCAGACGCCGGATCGCCAGGGTCAGCATGTTGAGCTTGGCTTCCGGCGTGGGCAGGTCCTTGTCGAGGATGCGCCGCTGCGGCGAAGAGGTGCGGAAGATGGGCGTAGCTGTAGAGGGCGATGCGGTCGGGCCCGAGGTCGATCACTCGCTCCAGCGTGCGATTGAAGCCGATGACGTTCTGCTTGGGCAGACCGTAGATGAGATCCAGATTGACCGACCGGAATCCCGCGCGCCGGGATTCCTCGACGACGGCCCGTGTCAGCTCTTCGCTCTGAATCCGGTTCACGGCCTTCTGAACCGTCTCGTCGAAATCCTGCACTCCGATGCTCACCCGGTTCATTCCCAGGTCGGCGAGCAGGGTCATGGTGCCCGGCGCCGCGCTGCGAGGGTCGACCTCGATGGAATACTCGCCATCCGGTTCGAGCTTGAAATGGGAGGTGATGATCGCCATCAACTGCTTCAACTCATCCGGCTGGAGGAACGTGGGCGTCCTCCGCCCCAATGGAGTTGCGACAGCCGGCGGTCGCCGTCCAGGGATTCCGACACGAGCCGTGCTTCGGTCGCCAGGTAGCGGAGGTACTTGCCTGCCCGCGAATGATCCCGTGTCACGACCTTGTTGCAGGCACAGTAGAAGCAGACCGTGTCGCAGAAAGGCAGGTGAACGTACATGGACAGGGGGGCGCGCCATGGCCCCGAGACCGCGCTTGCGCAGCCAGGAACGGTAGGTATGCTCGTCAAGCTTCGACGAACCTGTCCGCGGTGGGATACGACGTGTACCGGGGGCCTGCATGGCCGTAGCGCCGGAGTACGTCGGGGTCGATGACCAAATGGCCTTGGGTTATCATCGCTGGCTGCGAGCAGTCTGAGCGGGAATGTTAACGGAAGATACTCGCCAACCCTTCAACCCGCTTGACCTGGATCAAATGGCAGAAGATTGTCCAATGCTGAGGCCGATGAGGAACCCTCGATGACCGGTCCCGCCCCCATTCCCCCTCTGAGCCTGGAGCGCCTGCGCACGGCGTGCTCCACCTGCGGATTGAAGGAACTGTGTCTTCCGGTCGGACTCTCGGATGCGGAGCTGGAAAGGCTGGACGATCTCATTCACGTCCGCCGGACTGCCAAGAAGGGGCAGAGCATCTATCGATCCGGCGAGGGCTTCGATGCTCTCTACGCGGTCCGGTCGGGGTTCTTCAAGACCACGATCCTCTCGGAAGACGGCCGCGATCAGGTGACCGGCTTCTACATGGGGGGCGAACTCATCGGCATGGACGGCATCAGCACCGACCGGCATACCTGCGATGCGGTGGCGCTTGAGGACAGCGAAGTCTGCGTCATACCGTTCAATCGACTGGAAGATCTGTCACGTGAAGTACCTGCCCTGCAGAGCCACTTCCACAAGGTGATGAGCCGGGAGATCGTGCGCGATCACAGCGTGATGATGCTTCTGGGCAGCATGCGGGCCGAGGAGCGCCTTGCGGCATTCCTCGTGAACCTGTCGCAACGCTTCGTGGCGCGAGGATATTCGCCGTCCGAGTTCTACCTGCGAATGACGCGCGAGGAGATCGGGAGCTATCTGGGACTCAAACTGGAGACGGTAAGCCGCGTCTTCTCGAAGTTCCAGGACGAAGGAATGATCAGCGTGCAGCAGAAACACGTTCGCATCATCGACATCCCGCGGCTACGCCATCTGGTGGGCCAACGTCCCTGCTGACGGGCGCCTGAGATGCCGGCGGCGTCGCCCGCCGCCGGCTCGCACCTCATCGAGCGTCACACGCTCGAGGGCCGCACGAAGATCGGATCAGGCGCGCGCCTCCACTTCCTTCACGCCCAGCCGCTTGAGAATCATGTCGAGCGGGCAGAACCGGGTGAAACCGCTCTGGAAGAGATTGGCTCCCACGAAAGCGGTGAACCACAGCCAGTTGGCATTCACGAAAAGAGGGCTTCCCTCCACTCCCAGACCGAGGGAAACGAGCACGAAGAACCCGGCCACGATCCGGACGATGCGGTTGACGGTCATTTTCGAATCACTCCTGCATGGATGCTGCGGACACGGGCCGCGATAACCCCAAGACTAGGCGTTCGCCCGGCGCTTGAATGTGACTGCGGTCACGGAACCCGGCGGTACAGGGCGGCGTAGTAGAGGACTGGGATGACCACCAGCGTGAGCAGCGTCGACACGGCAATCCCGAACAGCAAGGAGATCGCCAACCCGTTGAAGATCGGATCGTCGAGAATGAAAAGCGCTCCCAGCATGGCTGCCAGACCGGTCAGGACGATGGGCTTTGCCCGCGCGGCCGCCGCATGGATCACCGCATCCTGCAACGCGACGCCCTCCTTCACCTGAAGGTTCACAAAGTCCACCAGCAGGATCGAATTGCGGACGATGATGCCCGCCAACGCGATCATTCCGATCATGGACGTGGCGGTGAACTGCGCGCCCAGAAGGGCGTGACCGGGCATGACCCCTATGATGGTGAGCGGGATGGGGGCCATGATGACGAGCGGTACGAGATACGACCCGAACTGGGCGACGACGAGCAGATAGATCAGGATGAGCCCCACGCCATACGCAAGGCCCATGTCGCGGAACGTTTCATAGGTGATCTGCCACTCTCCATCCCACTTGAGACTGTACGCGGCGTAGCGATTCTCCGGCTGCGAGATGAAGTGTTCCCCGAGGTCCCGCCCTGCTCCAGTGGCTGGCCGGCCACGAGGCCGCGTATCCCGAACATGCCATAGAGAGGGCTGTCGAGGCCGCCCCCCATGTCCCCCATCACGTAGACGACGGGCAGAAGATCGCGGTGAAGGATGGAGCGCTCCCGCTCGACGGGGATCACCTCCACGAGTTCGGACAGGGGCACCAGCGCTCCACTGCGCGAACGCACCGCAAGCTTCAGGAGTTCGTCCAGCGTGTCCTGGCGTTCGGGAGGCAGGGTGATCCTGACCGGGATCTCGTATTTCGCGGCACCGCTGTGTACGGGCGTCGCGTACTCTCCGGCGAGCCCCATTCGCATCGTTTCCACGACGTCGCGCGCCGCCACACCCGCGATCGCCGCCTTGTTCTGCTCGATGCGGACCACGAGTTTCGGCGCGTTGTCGTCGATGCTGTCGTCGATCGCCACGATGTTGTCCGTCTTCTCGAACGCCTGGCGCACGCGCTTCGCGACTGCCATCTGTCCGGCGTAGTCGGGCCCGTAGATCTCCGCGACGATGGGCGCCATCACGGGAGGCCCCGGAGGCACCTCCACCACCTTGAGTTCCGCCCCGTGGGCCGCGGCGATCTTCTCCAGCGCCGGCCGCACCGATTGCGCGATGTCGTGCGACTTTCGATCCCGCCGGTGCTTGTCCACCAGGTTGACCTGGATGTCGCCCTGCTCGGGATCGCTGCGCAGGTAGTACTGCCGCACGAGACCGTTGAAGTTGATCGGGCTCGCCGTGCCAGCGTAGGCCTGGTAGTCCGTCACCTCGGGAATCGTCGCGACTTCTGCCGAGAGATCCTTCAGCACGGCCGCAGTGCGTTCCACCGGCGTGCCGGCCGGCATGTCGACCACCACCTGGAACTCCGACTTGTTGTCGAACGGAAGCATCTTCAACACGACCAGCTGTACCACGGCCAGGCCGACCGAGAGCAGAATCGCCGCCAGCACCCCCGCCAGCAGAATCAGTCGGTTCCTGCGCCCCGATTCCCGGCGCAACAGCGGCTCCATCCGGCGGAACAGACGATCGAGTCTGCCCGGTCCGGCAGCACCGTGAGAGTGCACGCTGCCCCCGAGGAGCTTGAGTGCCAGCCATGGCGTGATGACGAATGCGACAGCGAGCGAGATCGCCATGCCCATCGATGCGTTGATCGGAATGGGGCTCATGTAGGGCCCCATGAGTCCGGAAACGAACGCCATGGGCAGCAGCGCCGCAATGACCGTCAGCGTGGCGAGAATGGTGGGCCCGCCGACCTCGTCGACAGCCGCCGGAATGACCGCGAGCAGCCGCGTCGTCGCGCGGGTTGCCGCGCCGGCGGAATCCACCGGTTCTGCCTGCGCAGCAAGCTGCAGGCGCCGGTGAATGTTCTCGACGACAACGATTGCGTCGTCCACCAGAATGCCGATCGAAAAGATCAGCGCGAACAGCGACACGCGATTGAGCGTGAAGCCCCACGCCCAGGATGCGAACAACGTGGCGGCGAGTGTCAGGGCCACCGCGATACCCACGATACCCGCTTCCCTGCGGCCCAGAGTGAACCAGACGAGCGCCACGACGGACAGGGTGGCGAATGCCAGCTTCTGGATGAGCTTCAACGCCTTGTCGTTGGCAGTCTCGCCATAGTTGCGCGTGACCGTCATCTGCACGCCTTCCGGAATGACCTGCCCCTTCAGTGCCTCGGCACGGCGGATCACGCTGTCAGCCACGTCGACCGCGTTCTGGCCCGGCTTCTTGGTGACGGCGATGGTGACGGCAGGCTGTTCGCCACTCTTGCCCTCGGCAACGCCGGGTCCCTTGCCATACCAGACGTAGCTCGAGGGCAGATCGGGGCCGTCTTCCACGCGCGCGACATCGGTCATGAAGACCGGCCGACCCTGATGAACCCCGATCACGAGTTGCTTCACTTCTGCCGCACTGCTCAGGTAGGTGCCGGTCTGAACCAGGACTTCGCGGTTGTCCTTGAGGAGTGCGCCGGCAGGCAAGGAGGCGTTGGCAAGCTGCAGCGCTGCACGGACGTCCTGCGCGGTCACGCGATAGGCGTTGAGTCTTTCCGCCTCGATGAGAACGCGGACCACGTGCCCCGGCCCGCCGATGGTATGGACGTCGCGCGTGCCGGGCACCCGCTTCAGCTCCACCTCCATCGCGTGGGCCACCCGCTCGAGTTCGAATGCGCCGCGCTCCCTGTCTTCCGTCCAGAGCGTAAGCGAGACGATGGGCACGTCATCGATACCCTTCGGCTTCACGATCGGCTGACCGACGCCCAGGTTGGGCGAGAGCCAATCCTTGTGCGACTCCAGGGTGTCGTACAGACGCACGAGGGCCTTGGTAGCATCCTCTCCCACCTTGAACTGGACCGTGAGCACGGCCATGCCGGGACGCGAAACCGAATGGACGTGATCGATCCCGGCGATGCGCGAGAGAACCTGCTCGGCGGGCGTCGCCACCAGACTTTCCACGTCTCGCGCAGAGGCGCCCGGAAATGGCACCAGCACGTTCGCCATGGTCACGTCGATCTGAGGCTCTTCTTCGCGCGGCGTGACGAGCACGGCGAAGAGCCCCAGGAGGAACGCGACCAGGGCGATGAGCGGCGTCAGCCTCGATTCGAGAAAGAAGCCGGCGATACGACCCGATACACCCATGTTGTTCGATTCGTGCGACATCGATCGGCCTGGATCACCCTTCCGGATTCTTGAGCTTGCGAATGCCCAGGCTGTGCAGCACGAGCTTCTCGTATACGGGCTCGGAAGTCCCCTTCTTCATCTTGCGGATGAAGTACTTCTCGAATGCCACCTTGGCCAGATGCACCCATTTGCCTTCCGAGAACCAGTTCACGTTTCGTGGAGGAATCTGGGGAAGCGCGACGAAGGCCACCCCCGTGTCGCCGAAATCCGCAAGGCAGAGGGCATTCCACGTCGCCTTCTCGTCCGGCTCCTTCCCGTCCATGACGGCACGGATGTTGTGGGCCACGGCCGTCACCATGGACTCGATCATGTAGCCGGTCTTGGGCGCACCGGTCGGCACTGGCGTCACCTCGACCGGAGGAATGGCGACGCAGACTCCGACCGAATAGATGTTCTTGAACCTGGGGTTGCGCTGATGCTCGTCGATGAGGATGAACCCTCGCGGGTTGGTGAGCCCCTCGATGCCGAACACGGCATCCACGCCCTTGAACGCCGGCAGCATCATGGAGTACTTGAACGGGAGTTCGTGCTGCTTCTTCTCCTTGCCGGTGTCGTCGTATTCGGTGACGAACATCTTCCCCGCTTCGATGCGAGTGGTCTTCGCGTTGCAGATCCACTTGATGTTCCGCTCGCGCATGGCCGACTCGAGCAATGTCTTCGAATCCCCACTCCGCCCAGGCCCAGGTGGCCGATGTACGGCTCCGCTGTCACGTAGGTCATCGGAACCCGGTCGCGGATCTTTCGACGCCGAAGATCGGTCTCCATGATGAAGGCGAACTCGTAGGCGGGCCCGTAGCACGACGCGCCCTGCACCGCTCCCACGACGACCGGACCGGGATCCTTGACGAAGGTCTCCCAGTTGCGGCCCGCGGCAACGGCGTGATCGACGTGACAGATGGACTGCGTGTGACCTGAGGGGCCGAGGCCTTCGACCTCGTCGAACGCGAGCTTCGGTCCGGTTGCAATGATCAGGAAGTCATAGTCGAGGACGGTGCCGTCGCCCAGTTCGACCTGGTTGCGATCCGGATGAACCCGCTTGGCACCAGCCGCGGTGAACCGGATGTCCTTCTTCGAGAGATACTCGGCAGCCGGAAACTCGATGTCGTCGCGGCTGCGCCAGTTGACCGCCACCCAGGGATTCGAGGGGACGAAATGGAAGGTCGGGGCATTCGACACGACCGTGACCACGTCGCCGGAACGGGCGAGTTCCTTCATCTCGTAAGCCATGGGCATGCCGCCGATTCCGGCACCGATGATCACGATGTGAGCCATTGCGCGTCCTCCGTCTGTGTCTGTAGTGGATAGGTCACTTGCCGAGCGCGATGCCCGCTTTCACGGGATCGAGCGCCACGTTCTCGCCCGGCTTGAGCCCGGACAGCACCTCGGTGTAGTTCTCTCCTGCGGGCTCGCCGACGCGGATCTGGCGAAGCGAGACGCCTCCCCTGGCGTCCACGACATAGGCCCCCGTCACCTCGCTGCGGCGGACGATGGCCGTGGTGGGCATGACGAGCTTGCGGCCCCGGCCCACAGTGAAATGCGCCCGGGCGTACACACCGGGATAGACGTCGCGCAGATCGGCAGGCAGATCGATGCGAACCTTCGTGGAATGCGTATTGGCGTCAGCCGCCGGCAGCACGGTGAAGGAACGGCCCGTGACCTGCCGGCTGATCGAAGGAATTTCCACCACGACCCGCGGACTGCCCTTGATATCCGGGACCTTGTATTGGGGAACGGTGGCAAGAGCCCGCAGGTCGCCTGGGTCGAACCCCGTCAGGAGCGGCTTGCCAGGCGCTGCCATCTCGCCGAGCTCCACGTGGCGGGCCGACACGACACCGCTGTAGGGCGCGACGACCGTGGTGTATCCCTTGGTGGTGGCCGCCTGGCCCGCTCCTGCCTTTGCCGTCCGCAGCTGAGCCTCGGCCACCCGGTATGCGGCCTCGGCCTTGTCCAGAGCGGCCTGGCTGATGAACTTCTGCTTGGCAAGATCGCGAGTCCTGTCCAGCTCGACACGCGCGTTCTCGAAAGCCGCCTGCGCCTGGGCGACCTGCGCCTCGCTGCCGGCCAGGACCTGCTGCGCTTCGGTCTGGTCGATGCGCACGAGGAGCTGTCCCTTCTGGACGTAGTCACCGACGTCGTATTTCAGCTCGACGATCCGGCCGGTGACCTGAGCGGACACCGTGGATTGCCGCGTCGCTTCCACCACGGCTTCGGCGGCGTAGGTGACATCCACCTCGCGATACTGGACAGCCCCGGTGGCCAGATTCTCGCCATGGGCCTGCCCGGCCAGAACACAAGACACCAGGGCAGCGCCCGCGATGCGCAGGACAGCGTGTCGATTCTCGGTGGTCACGGTAGGTACAACCCCTCCAGGATATTCGCCATGAAGTGTGCGTCCCTCGCGCCATGCGCTCGGTGACTTCGGTCACATACGGCACGCACTAACGCGAGCCGGGATCCGGCAGGACAGATGGGCAGGAAGGGGGCCCGACACGAAATCGGACTCCGGTATGGGAGAGGCATGACCGGGAGCCTCCCGATCCGTCGATGGACCGGGAGAATCGCGGCCTGAGTTCACCCGGGAGAGAAATTCGTGATACGCATCGAGTGCAGGGGCACCTGCACCTCCCGCGCGAATGGCGCGGTCACAACCGCAGAATCACGAGGAACAGGCGTTGGGATCGTCGCGCTTGGGGCAGCCCACCGGACGGGCGGTGGGATCCTCGATGGGGCACTTGTTGATGTCCGCCGCCGTGCGCTGAAAGAAGCAGGTCAACACGCTGGAAGCCGTGGCCACTGCCCAGAAGAAGAAGAAGCCAGCGGAATACACCGCGGTGGGAGCCATACCCGCCATCTCACCGAAGATGGAGAGCTCGGACGGGTCGAAGACCGAAAAGAACAAGGCCTCGGCAGCGCCCGCCACGATGAAAGCGGGCCACAACACGTGCATGAGTCGCTGAGCCGACACGGCGATCCCTCCCCGTCAATCGTCCTTGGCGGCCAGTGTAACCGTATTTTCTTCTCCGGATAGCCAGATCCCGGTGATGCGCCACCGACCTTCGGAATCTTCCAGCAGCACCTTCCATTTGCCTTGAGTCACTGTGGTGGCGAGAACCCCCTCGTACCAGCCGCCGTCCACCAGGGAGAGACCCACCTGCTGATCCATGCCCGCGACCGTGGCGTGGGCCAGTTTGAGCTTGAGCGATGCGGGAGTCCCGGAGGCCCCTTCGAGCAGCACACGCAGACGTCGCCCATCGTCGCCGACCTGCAACCGCCCCGTCAGCCCCAGTTTCGTGGCTGCGCGCCCCTTCGCGACGGTCCGGTTGATGGCGAGGCCCTGCTTGTAGTAGTCCTCCGCCACCAGACCATCCTGATGCGTGACCGCGATGTAGGCGGTGATGGCACCGCCGATCACCGCTGCGACCGGACCCGCCATGAGGATCCAGGGCCACGGTTCCCGATACCAGGGGAGCCCGCTGCCCGCCCGTCCGGCTGTGTCTGCAATCATCGGTTTGTCATCCTCTTCCATTGCACCTTCAGGGAACGATGAACTTCGCCTTCTCGTCGATCACGATCGGTGTCGGGTTGTCCTTGCTCGTGGCTTCCACCCGGAAATCGATGCCCATAGATCCGTGGCTGGCCGCGTCGGGCTTGGCACGTACCCTCACAGGCACCATGCGAGAGGTGGCCCCCGGCAGTTCGACCGGATTCTCCCGCGCATCCAGCTGAAGCTCGGGCAAGCCCGACGCGCTGATCCTGAAGGTGCGTGGCGTTTCGTCCGTATTCATCAGTTGCAGCCGGTAGACGTTCTCCACCTTGCCGTCTCCATTGTCCGCGGCCATCGGCACCCGGTCTCGAATGACGTCGACTTTCACCGGCACCCGATGCGCCAGCGTCACCACCGCTGCCGTGGCAACGGCAAGCAGGATGCCGGTGTACAGCAGCACGCGGAACCTGAAGATCTGCCGGATCATCGCCTTGCGGTCCAGATGCTGCTTGACGGCGTGTTCGGTCGAGTAACGGATGAGCCCCCGAGGGTAGTTCATCTTGTCCATGACCTGGTTGCAACCGTCGATGCACGCGGCACAGCCGATGCATTCGTACTGCAACCCGTTCCGGATATCGATGCCCGTCGGACACACCTGCACGCAGATGCCGCAGTCCACACAGGCTCCCAGCCCCAGCTTCGAGGGGTCTGCCGACTTCGAACGCGCTCCCCGGGGTTCGCCGCGCTCCTTGTCGTAGGTGATGACCAGCGTATCCGGATCGAACATGACCCCCTGGAATCGCGCATAAGGGCACATGTACTTGCATACCTGCTCCCGCATCCAGCCCGCATTGCCGTAGGTCGCGAAACCGTAGAACAGCATCCAGAACGTTTCCCAGGGACCGGCACCGAAGGCCATCACGTCGGAGGCGAGCGTCCGGATGGGCGTGAAGTAGCCGACGAACGTGAAACCGGTCCACAGGGCGAGAAGAATCCACAGCGAATGCTTGACGGCCTTCTTGCCGAACTTGCGACCCGACAATTCGGACTTGTCGAGCTTCATGCGCTGCAACCGGTCTCCCTCGACGACCCGCTCTATCCAGAGAAAAAGTTCGGTATAGACGGTCTGGGGACAGGCGTAGCCGCACCACAGCCGGCCCGCCACCGCCGTGAAAAGAAACAGTGCGTACGCAGAGAGAATGAGCAGGACGGTGAGATAGACGATGTCCTGCGGCCAGAAGACGAGGCCGAAGATGTAGAACTTGCGCGATGCGAGATCGAACAGCACGGCCTGCCGGCCGTTCCATTCGAACCAGGCCAGACCGTAGAAGACGAATTGCGTCAGGAACACCAGGGCCCAGCGTGCCGTCGCGAAATGCCCGGTCACCGCCCTGGGGTAGATCTTCTTGCGGATCTCGTATAGGGCCTGATCCTCGTCGGTGCCCTTGCCGCCGGCAGCCGGCTTGCCCTTCGCTTGTGACCTGACCTGCGCGTCCATGGAACCTCGTCTGTACCAAAGTGCGGTCAGCGAGCGATTCCAGCGATGGCCGGGTCGTGGCGTCCGCACGGAACCGGAATCCGCGTCACTCCGTGTGACGCCCATCCCGGAACATTCGTGTCACGCAGAAAGCCGCCTCTCTGCGCCGTCCCCCCAAGCCTTGGACGGAAACCGTCCGGCCATTGATGCTTTCAGCGCTCGTCTGCGGTTCGCGTCCAGGGTGCGATGGCCGGCAGATCGGCGTGTCTCGATGGACACGGGTCAGCGGTGCCGAGGCGCCACCGACCCGTCTACCGCAAGAGTCCTACTGATTGGCGACTTTCTCGCCGGAATTCGACAGGCTCCAGATATACGCGGCCAGGACGTGCACTTTGGCCTCGCCGAGGAACTCCTTGTGCGCGGGCATCCGTCCGTTGCGACCCTTGGTGACCGTTTCGATGATCGTCGCTTCGCTGCCGCCGTAGAGCCAGGTGCTGTCCGCCAGGTTCGGCGCGCCCAGAGCGGGGTTGCCCTTTCCTTCAGGACCGTGACAGGCCGCGCAGTTCTGCTCGAACTTCTCCTTGCCGCGTCCGGCACGCGCCGAGTCGTTCGTGAGGCCCGACAGCGACATCACGTAGTTCGCCACGTCCTTCGTTCCCTCCTCGCCCAGAACCGGACCCAGAGGAGGCATCATCCCGCCGCGTCCCTCGAGGATGGATGTCTTGATGGTGGCCGGTTCGCCGCCATAGAGCCAGTCCTTGTCCGTCAGGTTGGGGAAGCCCTTGCTGCCGCGGCCGTCGGATGCGTGACACTGCGCGCAGTAGTTGAGAAAGAGCCGTTGCCCGATTTCCTTGGCTTCCGGACTCGCCGCCACCTGCTCGAGTTCCATCTTCTGGAACTTCTCGAAGATGGGACCGAAGCGCTCCTGCGCGCGGACCTGTTCGGTGTCGTACTGCCCGGTGGATGACCAGTTGTAGGCCCCCTTTGAGCTGCCCAGGCCCGGATACAGCGCGAGGTAGATCGCTCCGAACACGAGCGTGATGTAGAAGAGCCACATCCACCACTTCGGCAACGGGTTGTTGTATTCCTCCAGATCACCGTCCCAGACGTGCCCCATGGTCTCGACCTTCGAGCCGGGAACGCGCTTGGAAGACAGCGCCTTCAGGAAAATGCCGCATCCCACGATGCTGACCACCGTGATGAGAGCGACGTAGAGGCTCCAGAAATCGCTTGTGAAATCACTCATGACTCTTCCCTCTTATTTCTGTCCGCCGCGCCGCGTGCCCGTCTGGACGACAGGATCGTCGTCCTCCAGGGCGAGCTTCGCCGCCTCTTCGAAGCGTCCCTTCCGGGCCGCGCCGAACGCCCACCACACGATGCCCAGGAAGACCACGAATTGAACCACGGTCATCCAGGAACGAACGTCTGCCACGGAGATGTCCATGTATCACCTCACGTTCTTGAGAGCGGTACCCAGACCCTGCAGGTACGCGACCAGCGCATCCTGCTCGGTCTTCCCGGCAAGCTCCTCGCGAGCCTTGCCGATCTGCTCGTCGGTGTACGGCACGCCAACCATCCGCAGCGCCTTCATCTTCGCCTCGATCGTGGAAGCATCGGCTGGCGCGGAAGCGAGCCACGGATACGCCGGCATGTTGGACTCGGGAACCACGTCGCGCGGATTGTTCAGATGAAGCCTGTGCCAATCGTCGCTGTAACGCCCGCCCACCCTGTGCAGATCCGGACCGGTGCGCTTGCTGCCCCACTGGAACGGATGGTCGTAGACGTACTCGCCGGCAACCGAGTAATGACCGTAGCGTTCCGTCTCCGCGCGGAACGGACGCACCATCTGCGAATGGCAGTTGTAGCAACCTTCGCGGATGTAGACGTCACGCCCTGTCAGGCGCAGAGGCGAGTACGGCTCCACTCCCTTGACGGCTTCGGTCGTGGATTTCTGGAAGAACAGCGGCACGATCTCGACCAGGCCGCCCACGCTGACCGTGAGCACCACCAGCACGATGAGCCAGGTGATGTTCTTCTCGATGGTTTCGTGTGAAAAGCTCATTTGTCTCTCCTGTGCTCAGTGCGCCGGTGCCGCTGCCAGGATCGGCGCATCCACGGCCTTGGCACCTGCCACGGTCTTCCAGACGTTGTAGGCCATGATCAGCATGCCGCTCAGGTACATCACCCCGCCGAGAAGACGGATGGCGTAGAACGGGTAGGTGGACTTGACGCTCTCGACGAACGTGTAGGTCAGCGTGCCGTCAGGGTTGACCGAACGCCACATCAGTCCCTGCATCACCCCGGCGATCCACATGGCGGCGATGTACAGCACGACGCCGATGGTGGCCACCCAGAAGTGAAGGGTGATGAGCCGCACGCTGTACATCTCGACCCGGCCGAAGAGCCTGGGGATGATGTAATAGAGGCTGCCGATGGAGATCATCGCGACCCAGCCCAGAGCACCCGAGTGCACGTGGCCCACCGTCCAGTCCGTATAGTGCGAGAGCGAGTTCACGGTCTTGATGGACATCATCGGACCTTCGAACGTCGACATGCCGTAGAAGGACAGGGACGTGATGAGGAACTTCAGGATCGGATCCGTGCGCAGTTTGTGCCATGCGCCCGAGAGGGTCATGATGCCGTTGATCATTCCGCCCCAGGACGGCGCGAGCAGGATGAGCGAGAACACCATGCCAATCGACTGCGCCCAGTCCGGCAGCGCGGTGTAGTGCAGGTGGTGGGGACCTGCCCACATGTAGGTGAAGATCAGCGCCCAGAAGTGCACGACCGAGAGACGGTACGAATACACCGGACGGCCGGCCTGCTTGGGAACGAAGTAGTACATCATCCCAAGGAATCCGGCGGTCAGGAAGAAACCCACGGCATTGTGGCCGTACCACCACTGCACCATTGCGTCCTGCACACCGGCGTAGGCCGAGTACGACTTGAACATCGACACCGGGATCTCGGCGCTGTTCACGATGTGCAGCAACGCCACCGTGAGAATGAAGCCGCCGAAGAACCAGTTGGCCACGTAGATGTGCTTGACCTTGCGCGTGGCGAGCGTGCCGAAGAACACGATCGCGTAGCTGACCCAGACGACGGCGATCAGCAGGTCGATGGGCCACTCGAGCTCGGCGTATTCCTTGCCGGTGGTGATGCCCATCGGCAGCGACAGCGCGGCGAGCACGATGATGAGTTGCCAGCCCCAGAACGTGAACCCTGCCAGCGGTCCGGCGAACAGCCGCGTATGACAGGTCCGCTGGACCGCGTAATACGATGTCGCGAACAGCGCGCTGCCGCCGAACGCGAAGATCACCGCGTTCGTGTGCAGAGGTCGCAGCCGGCCGTACGAAAGCCAGGGGATCCCGCGTCAAATCCGGCCACAACAGTTGCGCCGCGATCACCACGCCCACGAGCATCCATACGATGCCCCAAACCAGCGTCATGATGGCGAACTGTCGGACCACCTTGTAGTTGTAGGTCGTCTGTTGTTGCATGTCCGCTCCCTATCCCAGAACACTCCGAAAAGTGGTGTGCGACCACCGCGCCCTTCTGCGGCGATCTGTCGCACATTATTGCGGCGCACTCAAAGCGCTGCTTGACGCAGATCAAGCTCCCCGAAGAACCCGGTCGCGATCCCGCCTTTTCGGCAGGGAACTGGCCCGGTAGCCGAGAAAAGAAGCGGCCCAGGGCTCTGGCGCGCGTGGCATGTCCCGCGAGACATGTCGACGGCAAGTCCGTACTGCGCTCCCGTTTTCAGGGAGTCCGGCAAACGCGATCGGCGCTGGAAGAAATTCCCGACCGATTCGAAGGGCCTTATCGGCGATGCCGCTGACGGCTTTAGCGAGATTTTCTGTCGTTGCCTTCCCGGTCCGCCTCGGATTCCTCCGGTCGCGCTTCCGCTGCCGGCGTATCGTCGTCCATGAGAATGCGGTGAGCCGGTCCTTCCATGTCGTCGAACTGTCCGCTTCGCAGGGACCACCAGAACAACGCGCCGATGACGAACACGAGAACGATCGAGAGGGGCACCAGAAGATAGAGGATGTCCATGAGTCGGGCCCGGATCGAATGGATCAAGCCTGCGGCACGACGGCCGCAGAAGCTCCTGCAGTCTCTGAAGGTCTGCGCAACCGCAGCGCATTCACCACGACCAGTACCGAACTTGCCGCCATGCCGAGCCCGGCCGCCCAGGGCGTCACCCAGCCGAAGGCGGCGAGCGGTACCGCGACGACGTTGTAGGCGAACGCCCAGAAGAGATTCTGGCGAACGATGGTCATGGTCCGCGCCGCATGCCGGAATCCCGTCGCGATCGCCTCGATCCGCCCGCCGGTGAGGACCAGATCGGCGGCCTGCTGGGCCAGGATGGCGCCACTGCCCATGGCCACGGACACGTCCGCCTGGGCCAGGACAGGCGCATCGTTGACCCCGTCGCCGACCATGCAGACGACGGCGCCCCCAGCCTGGAGTCCGGCGACCAGTTCATGCTTGCGTTCAGGAGTACAACCTGCGTGCCAGTTTCGATACTGCACCTGCGGGCGACGTCCGCGACAGCCTCGGCGCGGTCGCCGCTCGCGAGGACGACGGTCCAGCCCATGTCGCGGAACGCGTGCACGGCCTCCACGGCGCCGGGCCGGAGCCGGTCGCCCAGATCGAATCTCGCCACCACCTCCCTTTCGTTCGCGAGCCACACCTCCGTGAAGACCGAGCCGCCCTGCGTCGCTTGTACTGGCCGTCCCATCAGCGCTTCCACAAACTGACGGTTGCCCAGGCGATGACGCCGGCCTTCGATCCGGCCTTCCAGTCCGGCGCCCGCCACGTGCACGAGGTCGGCGACAGCTGTCGTCGTCTCCGATACGCCGGCAGTCCTGAGCGCCCTGGCGACCGGATGGTCGGAACCCTGGCTCAAGACCGCGGCCATGGTTCTGGCGCGCTGTTCGTCGATCCCATTGAATATGCGAACGCCGACCACGGTGAAGACGCCCTCCGTCAGCGTCCCGGTCTTGTCGAGCACCACGTGCGTCACTCCGGCGGCGGTTTCGATCGCGCGGCTGCGCGTTACGACCAGACCCATGCGGGCCATCGCGCCGATGGCCACGGTCAGGGCGGCCGGGGTCGCAAGAGAAAGGGCGCAGGGGCAAGTCACGACGAGAATGGCAACGGCAACGGCGAGTGAGCGCGAGGGATCGATGGTCCACCAGAGCGTTGCGCTGAGAGCGGCAATGGCCAGCACCGCGGCCACGAACCACCCGGCGTAACGGTCGGTCACCTGGACGAAACGCGGCCGCTCGCGGTGCGCCGTTTCGACCAGCCGCACGATGGCATTCAGGCGGGTGGCCGATCCCGTCCGCTCGACTCTCAGCACCACGGGATTGGTGACGTTGGTCGTGCCGCCGACCACGCCCGCGCCCGGACGGCGCGACGCGGGCACGCTCTCTCCCGTCAGCAGCGATTCGTCGACCCGTGTCTCTCCTTCGACCAGGACGCCATCCGCAGGAAAAGCATCC
Source organism: Betaproteobacteria bacterium (assembly GCA_016713305.1). Taxonomy (NCBI): domain Bacteria; kingdom Pseudomonadati; phylum Pseudomonadota; class Betaproteobacteria; species Betaproteobacteria bacterium. Next base: position 129,760 of record JADJPK010000007.1, on the reverse strand, counting down.
CCCGGACGCACCAGCACATGGTCGCCAGCCAGGAGCCCCTGGGCGGGAATCGTTTCCGTGTCGCGCCGGTCCGGATAGCCGGGCATGCGCTCCGCGCGCGCAGGCATGGCCCGCATGAGATGGCGCAGTGCCTCGCCGGCCTTCCCGCGAGCGGCATTCTCGAGCCAGCGTCCGGCCAGGAGAAAGAAGATGAACATGGAGACGGAATCGAAATAGACCTCCCCTTCTCCACGCCACGTCGCCCAGCAGCTTCCGGCAAAGGCTGCGACGATGCCGAGGGAGACGGGCACGTCCATGCCAAGCCGCCCCAGCCGGAGATCGCGGATCGTTCCGCGAAAGAAGGGCGCGGCCGAATAGGTGACGACCGGGACCGTCAATACGAGGCTCGCCCACCGTAACAGGGCGGCGATGTCGGCAGTCATGTCCCCGTCCGTGGCGATGTAGGCGGGATAGGCGTACATCATCACCTGCATCATGCCGAAGGCGGCCACGAACAGTCGCCAGAGCGCCTTGCGCGCTTCGGCCTTTTCGAGCCGTTCGGCCGCGGCGCTGTCGTGGGGTGCCGCCCGGTAGCCGATGTCCTGGATCGCCTGGAGAATCGCCGACAGCCTTACACGCGCCGGATCCCAGCGCAGCCGGGCACGGCGTGTGGTGTAGTTCACGTCGGCGCGCAAGACGCCCGGCAGCCGCTGCAAGTGCTGCTCGTTGAGCCACACGCAGGCAGCACAGGTAATCCCTTCCACGATGAGGGTCGCCTCGGCGCTGCCATCGGGCCCCGGTTCGACGAAGCTCGCCTGGATCTCGGGCCGGTCGTAGATCTCGAGTTCCTTGAGCGGGACGACCTCCGCACCGGCAGGCCCGGACAACGCGGCCCGGTTGCGATAGAACGCCTCCAGGCCGGCCCCCAGAATGGATTCCGTGACGGCCTGACAGCCTGCGCAGCACAGTTCTCGCGGCTGGCCCTCGACCACCGCCACGAAGCGGCCCGGCTCGAGAACGGGCAGTCCGCAGTGGTAACAGGGCATCGGGCCGCGCGCCGGCAGGGACCGCTCCGTCGCGGCTTTGCCGGCAGGCCCCGAATTGACCTGGGACATCATGTACTCCGGTGGTCAGGCGTCGGGATGTCCGGCGGAACGATCTGTTGCCGCCCGGCGACTCCCGGCACCGAATCGTTCAGGGAAAGCCCGAGACTAGCGACGCCGCGCACCCCGCCGTTGATCTGAGTCAATCGCCTGCCGATCGCTCTGCCCGCTGCAGGAGGGAGCGAGCCGGTGCAGCAGACGGCCGGCGCCCATCGCATTGTCCGCGAGGTCAGGAGCTTGCGAAGGGCAGGCGGCCGCGAAGATCCCGGAGCCGCTGGAACAACGACTTGGCGACCGGACTGTCCGCCTTCTTCTCGGGTTCGACCTTCTGCGTCCGCAAGAGGCCGGGACTGGTCTTGTAGGTGTGGTAACGGTTGAGGGCCGCGATCACGTGCTCCTTGAGCAGCACCGGATTGAGCGGCCTGCCGAGGAACCGGTAGACCTGGACCTCGTTGATGAGTTCGATGAGGATGAGCGCATCCCCCGCCGATGTCAGCGCCACGGTGAGAATCTGCGGGTAAGCGACCTTCAGCGCGTGCAACAGCGCCTTCACCGCCGCGGGATCGGCGTCGAGGTCCGCGATCAACACTGCCACTTCGCGCTCCTGAAGCAGGCGCAGCGCTTCGTCCATGTTGCGAGCCTGTCCTACCCAGTGACGATCGCCGAAGTCGCGTACCGCATGCGGCGTGATCTCGTCCCGAGGATCCAGGCAGAGGATCGACTCGTCGAAGCGCGCCTCGGCGGGCATCCGCCACGCCGGGATGTCGGGCAGCGTCGTGGCGATGTCGACCGCCTCGGCAATCACCCGCTGCAACTCCTTGGCATCCCACGGCTTGTTGATGAACCGCCAGACCTCGCCTTCGTTGATGGAACCCACGATCGACGCCAGGTCCGAGTATCCGGTGAGAAGAATCCGCACGCTCTTGGGCGAGATCTCCCGGATCTGCCGCAGCAGTTCCACGCCCACCATGCCGGGCATGCGTTGGTCCGAAACCACCACCTGTACGGGGATGCGCTTGACCATCTCGAGCGCCTGTACTGGATCGTCGGCGGTGTAGACACGGTACTGCTGCCGGAACAGCGCATGCAGCGCAGTGAGAATGCGCATCTCGTCGTCCACGAACAGGACGTTCGGGCGAGCGCCGCCGGGCGGCGGCACCGTCGCGGACGAAACCATGGGCAGCGATGCGGGGCTGGGCCCGGGAACGGAACCTGGAATGGTCGTGCCCAGGTCGCCTTCGGCGGCCGGCCTGAAATTGGCCCGCACCGCTTTCAGAAGGTTCGGCGCGATCCTGGGTCCGGTCGACGACGGACCCGGCTTGCCCACCAGCAGCGGCTGCTGCATCACGTCGCGCAGCACATGCGCGAACTCCCGCGCCGACTGGTACCGGTCGGCTGAGTCCTTCGACAGCCCTTTCAACACCACCGCATCGAGCACGCCCGTGAGCTGATCGTTGCGCGACGATGGCGGCACCGGCATCTCGGTGAACACGCGATGCATGATGACGGCGCTGTTGGGACCGTCGAAAGGGCGCTTGCGTGTGAGCAGTTCGTACAGGATGACCGCCACCGCGTACAGATCGGTACGCGGGTCGGCGATCTCGCCGGCGAACTGTTCCGGCGCCATGTAGGACGGCGTCCCGATGAGATCGCCTGTCTGGGTGAGGTTGGACGATTCCAGCCTCGCCACGCCGAAGTCGGTGATCTTGATGACGCCATCGCGGCTCACCATGATGTTCGACGGCTTGATGTCGCGGTGGATCACCCCCTGCGCGTGCGAATAGGCCAGCGCTTCCAGCACCTGCAACATGATGTCGCAGCACTTCTCGGGCTCGCCGCTGAAGTCCTCCCCTTGCAGATAGGCGGTGAGCGGCCGGCCGAAGACGCACTCCATCACCAGGTAGACCAGCTCGTCTTCCTCGCCGAAGTCGTACACCGCGACGATGTTGGGGTGCTGCAGGCGTCCTGCCGCCCGGGCTTCCACGCGGAAACGCGCGAGGATCGCCTTCGACTCGTACGGATCCAGCCGTGCCTTGTCCACCACCTTGATGGCAAGCGTGCGCTCGATGACCGGGTCGTAGGCCTGATAGACGATCGCGGTCGCGCCGGCACCGAGTTGGCCGCGGACTTCGTACTTCCCGATGCGTTCGGGCAGCCGGATCATGCCGCGCGCGCCATGGCGGACTGGATCGGAAGTGTCACCGTGAACCGCGTTCCCTGCCCGGTCTTCGACTCCACGGTGATCTTGCCGCCGTGCTCCTCCACGATCTTGTAGGCGATCGACAGCCCGAGACCCGTTCCCTTGCCTACGTCCTTGGTCGTGAAGAACGGATCGAAGATCTTGGGCAGCACCTCCGGCGGTATGCCGTGCCCGTCATCCTCCACGTCGATGGCCACTTCGCGGTCGCCCACGCGGCGTGTGGTGATGATGATCGTTCCCGAGCCTTCCTTCGTCGCCTGGGCCGCATTGGTGACGAGATTCAGGAAGACCTGGTTGATCTGCGAGGGAGAGCACGACACGAGGGGGATCTCGCCGAAGCGCTTGACCACGTTCCGGGTCTTGACCAGGTTGCGCGCGATCTTGAGCGTGCTCTCCATTCCCGCGCGCAGATCGAACTGGGTCACCTTGGTGCGGTCCAGCCGGCTGAAATCCTTGAGGTTCAGCACGAGATCGGAAATCTGTCCGATGCCGTACACACCGTCCTGGGTGAGGCGTTCGAGCGTGGGAACCGCCTCCTGCTCGCGCATCTCGCGCACCATGTTGCTCACCTGGGTGAACTGCGACGTCACTTCGTCCTCGGTCGCATTGCCCGACTGCAGCATCTCCAGCAGCCGCTCGGTCTGGACGGCAAGCGCGGACAACTGCGGCAGTTGCGCCTGCACCGATTCCAGGCTCGACTTCACGTAGGCGAGCGGCGTGTTGATCTCGTGAGCCACTCCGGCCACCATCTGCCCGAGCGATGACATCTTCTCGGACTGCACCAGCATCGCCTCGGATTCCTTCAGGTGCTTGAGCGCGTCCGACAGCTCCCGCGTGCGCAGTTCCACCTTCTGTTCCAGGGTTTCGTTGGCCCGCTTCAACTGCAGATTGACGATGTTGATGACGCGATAGCTGCGGAACAGCTGCGCGCCGACGTAGGCCAACAGTACCAGCAGGGCCGCGGAGTAGAAGACGAGATAGACGCGATAGAGCTCCCGCTGCTCGAGTGCGCCCTGAAACGTCTGGGCGAACGAAGTCCCCAAGGCATCGGTGCGCGGGGCGGTCGGGAAGTAGTACAGCCTGGCGAACGCCTGGTCCCGGCGGGGCTGCGCCTCGCGCAACGCCCGCAGCGTGGTGACCGTCTGGCGCAGAGTGTCGCGGATCGCCCCGGGAAGCACGTCCACGGCCGCCAGGAGCTTGAATTCCGCCTGCTCGATCTCCTGGGCCAGACGCTCGCCGGACACTGCCGAAAACTCCATGCTCGTCGCAGAAAGGCGGTCGAGCAGCATGCGGACTTCCTCCAGCCTCTCGCGCAGCGCCCCGGGATCGGCAGCGCGCAAGTCCCGGATCTGAGCCTGGGCCGAAGGCACCGAACTCAACACGCTGGAAAGTGCCTTCGCCGAGACCTCGGTCGCCCGGCCGTATTCGGCCATGAGCATCAGCTTCTCGTCGTACACGGTCTGGAGTCTTGCCACATTGGCCACCAGAACGAGGTCCTCGAGCGCCCTGGCTTCCTGACTGAGACCGTTGATCGCACGACCGAGCTGGTCGCGCGAGACGCGCTGCATCTCCTCGTCGGCCAGGGCGCCCGTTCTCGCGCGCAGGATCGACTCGTTCCACTTGGCGTCGAGTCTGCGCAGGTTGGCGAGCTGTTCGTTCACACGTACCTGGCGACCGAAATCTGCGGTCTGGGTCATGTAGACGAGAAAGCCGAGCAGCAACGCGAGAAGGAACGCGAGAACGATGACCAGAAATCGTCGCACAGGATAGTCAACCGGTCGTTCAGGGATCTTCTAGATGACAGTTGTCCGGATTCTACCGGCTCGACAGGATCGGCGGCGGACCACTGTCGAAAAAAGTTACGGCCGGAGTTGTCGTTCATCGAATACGCAGAACGACCCCGGCCGCGGGACTGCCACTTGTCGAAGGTGTGAATTGCGTTCCCCCCGGACGTACCGTTGGAACCGGCGGTCCGGGAAGGAAAGAAGGCGAGCGGTGCAGGCACCGGTCGCCTCGCAGGGTGTCACCGCGCGCCCGGGGCCCGAGGCCGGAACGCGCGTCTGCCTTCAGTGAGGCGTTGCGGAGATCGCCCCGGGCGTGCGCTGAGTCTTCGGCAGGAGCAGGATGATGATCACGCCCAGGAACCCCACCGCTGCCAGCGCGTGGAAGGCCGCCTCACTGGAATTCGTCGCCGTGCGGATGCGTCCGATCAGGTCCGGGCCGAAATGGCCGCCGAGGTTGCCCACCGAGTTGATCCAGGCGATCCCCGCGGCGGCTGCGGTCCCGGACAGGAACGCCGTCGGCAGGGACCAGAACGTCGCCACCCAGGACAGGATGCCGGCCGTCACGACCGTCAGGGCGATGATCGCCGGGAAGGCGTTCTTGCCGATGAGCGCCAGCGCCACCATGCCGACGACCGCCACGAGCAGCGATCCCGCCGCGTGCCAGCGGCGCTCGCCGGTCCGGTCCGAATGCGATCCCACCAGGACCATCGAAACGGCGGCGACACCCCAGGGAATCATGCTGAGCAGTCCCACCTTGAGGAGGTCCTTCTTGTCGATGCCCAGTTCCTGGATGATCGTGGGCATCCAGAAGTTGATCGCGTAGAAGCCCACCACGCCGCAGAAGTACACGATCGCCAGCGCCCAGACCCGGACGTCCTTGAAGGCGTCCATGAAGCTGTGACGTCCGCCCAGTTCGGCCTTGGCCTCGTTGTCCTCGCGCACGCGCTGGTCGATGAGATCCTTCTCCGCCGTCTCCAGCCACTTGCAGTCGCGCGGCTTGTTGGGAAGCAGGAAGATCACGAGCACGCCGATGATCACCGAGGGAATGCCCTCCAGCAGGAACAGCCACTGCCAGCCGCGCCAGCCGTTGACCATGTCCATGTACTGCATGATCGCGCCCGAGACCGGCGAGCCGACGACGTTGGAGATGGCGATGGCCGTCATGAACAGCGCCGTCATCCGCGCACGGCGCGACGACGGAAACCAGTAGGTCATGTACAGGATGATGCCGGGAAAGAACCGGCTTGGGCCACCCCAGCAGGAACCGGAGCGTGTAGAACCAGAATTCGCCGTTCACGAACATGAACGCGCTGGAGATGATGCCCCAGGTGATCATGATCCGCGCGATCCACATCTTGGCGCCCACGCGCTCGAGAATCACGTTGCTGGGCACTTCGAAAATGAAGTATCCGATGAAGAAGATGCCCGCGCCGAACCCGTACACCGCATCCGAGAACTGCAGGTCCGCTGCCATCTGGAGCTTCGCGAAGCCCACGTTGACGCGATCCAGGAACGCGACGATGTAGCAGAAGAAGAGGAACGGAATGAGTTTGGCGCCGACTTTCTTGTACGTCGCCTCCTCGAATTCCGGAGTAAAGGTCTGGGTAGCCAAGGCAGTCCTCCCTAAACCGGACTTGGGCGGTGCCGCTCGGCGCGGCTTCGCTGTCCGGGGTGTCTTATCACGAACAAGGGGATGTCCCCTTGCATCTCCCCCCGAATCGAGGCGTCGCGCCGGATACCCGACAGCACCGCCGGCCGGTTCGAGACCGCCGGACATGCCGAAACGCACCGGAGCGTCGCCCATCGGACGTGCCCGTCTCCGGGCGCGGCGTATTGTAGGTGCCTTGACTGACCGTGGCTAGCGAAGGTCCGGACCCGCCCTCCCGGGACCGGAAGGAAAAAAAACGGCACCCGAAGGTGCCGTGCGGAGGAGACTGAACAGGGATGAGAGCGAGATGTCAGCGGCGACGGCGAGTCGCGAGTCCGATCCCGATGAGACCCAGACCCAGCATCGCGTAGGTTTCCGGTTCCGGAACCGCACCGATCACGCCCGCGCCGGTGATGAGGTTCTCGTTGTTCTTGTACAGCACGACGCCCTGGGCGGAGTAACCCGTCTGGTTCACGAAGGCCAGATCGGCCGCATCGATATCCGTGACCACACCGCCGACCTTGTACGTGACGAGGAACTTGGAGTGCGTGACGTTCGTGCCGACGTTCCAGCTGATCGTGATGTCGTAGGGGTCGACGGAGGGGTCGTCCGAGATCGAGATGGCCGCCGGCGCTTGTCCGGCGTCCGGGAAGCCGGGCGCTCCGCCTGCCCACTCGACGATGAGTTCGGAATCGGCCACGGCCAGCAGTGACGGATTGACCGTCATGTTCAGGGTGATGAGTTCCTCGTTGCCGGCGAGGTTGCCCCGACCGGGCATCACGCAGCAGGACGCGTCTCCCGTGAGCGGATCGTCGAAGGTGAACTGCTTGGTGGACACCTGGAACTCGACGGTCGGCGCGAGTGCATCGAACGCGCCCCCTGCCAAAAAGTCCAGATCATAGATACGGATGTTCACCCAGGGCTTGTCGCCGGAGGGCGCGGACGGAGCGATGATCTTGTCGAGTCCCAGATTGATCTCGGCCATGGCAGGGGCCGTAGTGAATGCCGCTACGCCTGCCGCAGCAAGAAACTTCAGGGCTGCATTGCGCTTCTTCATTTCAGAGGGTCTCCAGTGAATGTGCCGGCCGCGCCGGCATGACCCGGGCGGGGCAGGACAGTGTCGGCCTCGGTCGGTCGCCATGCGCCGGCCACAGACCGGCGGTCGCATCCTCTTCAGCCAGTCGACAAGATACGGGACACCCTCTTACGGATCAGTTACCGATTCGCCAATTGGCGACAATTTTTCCATCCATCTGATTAGTCACCTATTTGTCACGGGACACAGCCCCTCGCACTTCGAACCGGACCTGATCCAGCACCTGGCCATCCCGACTGTCGAGGGTCAGATCGAAGCGTCCCGCCTGCGGTATCCAGGTGGCGCCTCCATCCTCCTCGGCAGGCAGTTCGAGGCCGCCGACACGCCAATGCAAGCCCGGTACGGCCGCCGTGGGAAGGAACCGGACTCTCTGGATGCCTTCCGGAATGTCCGGATCCAGCGCCAGGATCGCCCCGTTGCCCGGATACGAAATGCGCACGGCCGCGGCGACCGGGGGCTTGAGCCCGATCTCCGCGATCTCGGTCCCCTTGACGAAGTATTCGTCGCGGTCCGGCTCCACCGGCGGCACGAACCGGACATGCTGCAGCACGACCTCGGGGGGCCGCGCATGCCCGGTGGAGGAAGATTCGCCACGGTTCAGCGCCTGCTGCACTTCCAGCCAGATGGGCGCCGCCCCGCTCACTCCCGATACATCCCGCATGGGCGAGCCATCGAAGTTGCCGACCCAGACGCCCACGGTGTACCGGCGGGAGAATCCGATGCACCAGTTGTCCCGCATGTCCTTGCTCGTGCCGGTCTTCACCGCGCTCCACACACGGGTGTTGAGCGGATTGTCCAGCCCGAACGTGGTACTGCGGGCGCCACGGTCGGCGAGGATGTCGGCCACGATCCATGTCGCTGCCGGATTCGCCACGGGCACGGACGGCCCGGACGGCCCGGCCGTGAGTAGAGGCGGACTCGAGCGGCCGCCCTGCGCGAGCGAGCGGTAGGCCGCAGTCAACTGCCACAGGGTGACGTCCGCCGATCCGAGCGCCAGCGAGTAGCCGTAGTAATCGCCGGACTCCACCACGCCCGCGAAGCCCAGCGCCCGCAGTCTGTCCACGAAGCGATCCGCGCCCAGCAGCATGAGCGTGCGCACTGCCGGCACGTTGAGAGACGCGGACAGTGCGGTCCTGACGCTCACCGGACCGCGGAAGTCCCGGTCGTAGTTCTGCGGCACGTACAGGCCGGAGGGCGTGACCAGATTGGCGGGCGAGTCGTCCAGCAGCGAGGCGGCCGTGAGTATCTGCTCCTCCAGCGCCATGCCATACAGGAACGGCTTCAGGGTCGAGCCGGCCTGGCGCGGCGCGCGCACGCCGTCGACGAAGGGCGCACTGGATCCCGGCCCCTGATTGCCGGCGTAGGCCAGCACCTCGCCTGTGGCGTTGTCGAGCACCAGCACCGCTCCGTCCTGCACGTGTCGATCCGACAGGGTGGAAAGCTGCCTGCGCAGCACGTCGAGGACCTTGGCCTGCACCCCGGCATCCAGCGTCGTCGTCACGTTCCGGGTCTCGCGGGAGAGAAGGGCCCGAGCCACGTGCGGCGCCAGTGCGGCGCGCGGTTCCAGCCGCGGCGGGAGCTTGAGAACGGAACCCGCGAGCCGGTCCAGCGGCCGGCAATCCCTGGCGCCCGCCACGGCGCAGGCGCGGCGCGAGACCACGTCGCTCCTCGCGTTGGGCCCTCGAAGCAGTGCGGCCAGCAACGCGGCCTCCGGGGCGGTGACACCCGAGGGACTCTTGTGGAACAGTCCCTGAACGGCTGCGCCGACGCCGGACAGTTCGCCGCGGAACGTGGAGAGATTGAGATAGGCCTCGAGGATCTGCCGCTTGGTCCACGCCCCTTCCAGTTCGCGTGCCGCCCGGATCTGTTCGACCTTCTGCACCACCGTCCGCCGGCTGCCCTCCGCCCGCAAGGAAGGTTCCAGCATCGCGGCCACCTGCATGGACAGCGTGCTGGCGCCGCGCGGGGATCCGCGAAAGAACGTGTCGAACGCCGCGTCGCCCAGGGCGCGCCAGTCGACGCCGCCGTGTTCGAAGAAGCGCTTGTCCTCCGCCTGGATCACGGCCTGCACGAGCGCAGGCGAAACGTCGCGCAGTTCGACCCACGGAAGTCTTCGCACCGTCTCGTCCACGCGGATCTCGTGCAGCAGTTCGCCGTGCCGGTCGAACAGCATGGCTTCGCTGGGCACGAACGTCTGGCGCACCTGCGCGAAGGTGGGCGGTACCGCGCCTTCGACGGGGCCCGCCGAAAGCACCGCGGCGAGGGCAAGGAGCGATCCGCCCATGCTCAGGCGCGGCACGAGACCACCCAGTCTCGACGGCGGACCGGCAGCCTTCGCGCTCCGGCCCCTGGAAAACCTGGCCGTCCCCGGTTGCCGATCGTCACCTTCGTGTTCGGAACCTCGCCGAACATCTCGGGCGCATACATGGCTTCGACACGGGTGGGCGGGAGCTGGAACGTGCCCGCGTTGTTCATCCGGACCGTGTACTCCACGGTCCATGCCCCCTTGGGCACGAACTCGTAATAGGCACGGAAGGCCTCGAACCCGCGCTCCTCGAAAGCGGGCCACACCCAGCCCTCCCGCTTCTCGCCCCGGGTGGCCAGGCCGGAGTCGCCGCCCAGTCCCGAGCCGAGAATGGTGGCACCGGCGGGAATGGGATCCTCCACCACGACCCAGGTCATGTCCGACTGCGCGTCCACGGCCAGGCGAACCCTGTAGATGTCGCCACGCTTCCACTGGCCCGCATCGCCTTCGACCGGGCTGACCGTGCGAGTGATGCGATAGCCGCTGGAGAACGGACTTTTCAAGGGCAGCGCCGCCCGGCTCACCAACGTGGCCCAGGGCTTGCCCGCTCCGTCATGAGTCAGTGTGAGTGGTTGCGGCTGCGCAGGCCACTCGAAGCTCATGCGGCCCGTGCCTTCGCCCGTCCATTCGTGACGCCGCTTCGTCCCGCCCAGCGTACCCGCCGTCGCACCGGAGACAGGTTCCGATTCGAACGCACGGCCGAACTTCTCCAGCGCAAGCACACCCCAGGCATTCGCGACCGTCGTGTTCCAGCGACCGTGCTGTTGCCGTCCCAGCGATCCGCGCACCAGCCGCGGCATGTCTTCGCGCCACGCGGGCTCGTCGATCATCGCGAGCAGCACCCGGTTGGCGTTGACGTCGCCGGAGATCATGAGCCACCAGAGGAAATCCGTGCGCTCGGTGGAAAACCCCATGGTGGTGCCCTGGAAGTTGAGGCGCGAACGGAGAATCTGCTCTGCCTGCCGGGCGTGCTGGTCGTGGTCCGGCAGCTTCTCCCAGCGCTTCGTAAGTCCGTACCAGTCGATCACCGCCGATGTCGGCCACAGATTCGGGGCGACGTCGAAGGAGGAGATCGCCGCCGGATCCACCTCCATGCCGTAGCGGGACAGCGCCTCGAGCGCTGCCACCTTGCGGATGGCAAGATCCGCCGTCGGCAACGATCCGTGGCGCACCACGGTCCCGTTGACGAATCCGCCGAGCCCCGCCTGCAGCCTCGGGAGGATCGACTCGGGAATGCTCCACTGCGCCTCGTGGGCGATCGCCATCACGTACGCCGTGAGCGAGTCGCTGCCCTGCCCCATGCCGGCAAAGTACTTGAGCAGGCCGTCGTGATCGATATAGGCGGGCAGCGCACTCATGATGGACCGCCATGCCGCCTCGTCCCGCAAGGCGACGGCTTTCGAGACCCTCTGTTCCAGGCAGGAGTAGGGATAGCGCTCCATCCAGTCGCGCACGCCCGGCAGATCGCTGCCCAGACGAGCCTGCAGTTGCACCGCCACCTCTCCCCGCCCCGGGATGGCTTCCGCAGGCAACGCGACGGTCGTCGACAGTTCCTTGTCGATCTGCGCCAGCGTGGCCTGCAGCACGCGCACCGGCACCGCGGGAACCACTTTCTGCCTCGCCTTGAGCCGGTCGGCCTTGTCACCTTCCGCGCCGGCCGCCTTGGCCGCGACGGACCATTGAAGACCCGTGCTGCCCGCTGGCGCCGTCACGAGCCACGAAACGTTGGCCGACTCGCCCGCCGCCAGCCGTACCGTCTGCGGCTCGAGCCTCCCCGGACCGGACCCCTTTCCGCCTTCCGCGGCCACATCGGCCTCCACGGCGATATCGAGGGCGGCCTCTGACGCGTTGCGCACCGTGAACGTCGCGGCGTACCGGTCCTGTTCGCGCACCACCGGCGGCAGACCCGAAAGCAGGGTGACGTCCTGCGACGTGCGCACGCTCGCCGAACCGGTTCCGAAGAGGTTGAGGCCGGCCGTCGCCACGGCGACGATGCGGAACGACGAAAGCGAATCGTTGAGAGGCACCTCGAGTTGCGCCCGGCCTTGCGCATCCAGCTTCACCCTCGCCTTCCACAGCAGGAGCGTGTCGAACAGTTCTCTGGAGGTCTGCCGGCCGCCGCCGCCCCCCGCCGGCAATGCCTTCTTGCCGTAGTGACGCTTGCCGATGACCTGCATGGCGCTCGTGGAGGAATTCACCTCGATCCCGCGCGGCTGCATCATCGCCTCGAGCAGTTTCCACGAGCCGTTGGGCAGCAGTTCCAGCAGCGCTTCGTCCACCGCCGCCACGGCCACTTCGGCCCCCTTCGGCAATGGCTTGCCGTTGGCAGGCATGGCTTCGATGGTCACCCGGGCCTTCTCGCGGATGCGATAGGCGTCCTTCTCCGGCGAGACCTTCACGGCGAGTTCGTGATCGCGCCAGCCGACGCGAATCTCCGCCACCCCCATGCGGAACGCGGGCTTGCCGAGGTCCACGAGCGCGGTGGGCTGAACCTCCGCCACCCTGCCGCGTACCGCGAACACCGACACGAACGTATTCGGCGCATAGTGTCCCTTGATGGGTACCCTGACGACCGGTTCCTTGCCGGTGAGCGTCGTCACGAATCCGTCGACCACGCCTTCGCGCTCGACCGTCACGAGCGCGGAGGCTTCACGGAAGGGCGAGCGCACCTGCACGACGGCCGTTTCGCCGGGCTCGTACCGCTTGCGTTCCGGCAGGACATCCATGCGGTCGTCGCTCGTGACGTCGAACCACCAGTCGCCTTGACCCGCCACCCAGACGTCCGCTCGCGCAAAGGATGGGTTGCCGCTTGCATCCGCGGCTTTCGCACGCAGGATCAGATTGCCGCTGCCCGACACGGGCGCCTCGCAGTGAACGAGCCCCTTGGCGTCGCTCCTGCCCTCGCAGAAGCCGCCGATCCGGCGGATCTCCTCGCCATACTCATAGGCGTAGAACCCGCCGATCAGACGCTTGCGGTGCGCGTACGAGATGCGCTCGAACACGTCCACGACGACAGGCACTCCGGCCAGCGGCTTGCCGCGCGTGTCGACGCTGATGACCTTCAGTTTCACCTTGTCCCTCGAAAGGGCCCAGCCATCCGGCTGGATACCGAGCAGAACGCCGGACGGCCACAGTGGCACGCGCGAGGACCGGGTGAGAATCTGCCCGTTGGGATCCGCGTATTCCATCTCCGCCACCAGTTCGCGCGGCACGTCCGAGCGGGGCAGCGCATCGATGCGGATCTTTCCTGCGCCACCTCCATCCAGGACCACGGTCTGGGTCTTGAGCGTCCGGGTGTCGTCCTGCTCCGATGCGTCGGGAAGGGGATCTGCGGACTCCGCGTCGGTCCCCGCGTCGATCCAGCCGCTCGCGCGGTCCATGCGCCCCTCCCGGACGTCGCCCGACGCGAACGACACCCCTTCGTGCTCGTCGAACGTCACGGCGTGCGGTTGCGTGACCGCCCGCAGCTTGACCCGGGTGCCGCCGGCGCCTCCGCCGGACAGATACGAAAGCTGGAGATTCACCTCCGCCGCGTCCGCGTTCACGAGCGGCTGGGCGGGCATCTGCACGGTCGCCTTGAGCACCGGCACGCGGAATTCCTCGACCCTGAAGCTGCCCGAGTCCAGGCCATTCACGTAGCCCTCGGCTTCACTCTTCTGCCGCGGCCCGGCGAGGATCACGGAATACTCTCCCAGCTTGGCGTCCTTGGGCGCCTGCCACGCGGATTCAGCGGCGCCCGATCCATCCCACTTGAGCGGGAGTTCCCACATCTGCCCGCTGCCCCAGTGGCGAACGACGGCACGCACCGGCAGTGCGGAAGCGGGTACGGCCCCGAAGCCGGTCGCGGTACGTCTGCGCAGGATGTGCTTCATGCCCAGCGTGTCGCCCGCCCGCAGCAAGGTCCGGTCGAACACGGTGGTCGCCGCGGTGTCGCCGCGATAGCCGGCATTGCGCAAATTGAAACGCCAGGTGGCGATGCCTTCGTCCCAGCCGGACAGCACGAAGGCCGCGTCATCGCCCTTGCGCGCCGTCACGAAAAGCTGCTGATCCCACTTGTCGACGCAACCCGGCAGCGCGCCGCGCTCCGGGAGGGCCTTGCGGATCCGCGCGATGCCGGACTTGTCGGCCACGCCCTCGAACAGCACGCGGCCGGTGCAGTCGAGCACGCTCACGTCGGCCGCAGGCACCGGTTCGCCCTTGTCCAGCGACGTCACCCAGACGAGCGAACCTTCGCGCCCCCACTTGAAATGCACGGCCAGGTTCGTGACCAGCGCGCCGGCCGACACGTAGTAGGGCTTGCCATCCTTGAGCAGCGCCTGACCCAGACGCGGACTCACGATCTCGACCACGTAGAAGCCGGGAACCTTGAACGGGATACCCACGACCTCGAACTCCTTCTCGGTCCCGGGCTTGGGCAACGTCATGGACGACGTGGCGTCCGCAGCACCGAAGATGCTGTGCGACACATAGCCACCTTCCGTCCAGCGGGCCTCGGCATCGTTCAGCCGCTTGAGCCAGCGCACCATGTCGCGCGGAGATTGCACCTTGAGCATCCGCGCGGGCAGCCCCTTGACGTTCGCCGCCCCGCCCAGCTGCACCTGGTTGCCCGCCAGTTCCTTCTCGACGTTGCGCAGCGTCACCGGCAAGGCGGGTTCGGCGTTCAGTTCCAGCACCCCGAAGCGCGCCGCGAACTTGGCGAGCGGCGGCGCCGGATCGGTCTTGACCGAGAGCGGGAACCGCTTCGCGTTGGACAGGCTGCGGCCGCCATCGTCGACGAAGCCCTCGGGCAGCGTGATCGTGAACGTGGACGCCTCGGGGAACGGTCCCGGCGAATGCAGCCCGTTCACGAAACCGGATCGCCGGTCGTCGTCCGAAATCTTCCACCGGTAGACCTCTCCACCGCGTCCCTTCAACTGCACCTTGTCGGCGAGCGACACGGCCACGGGCGCCGTGAAATCGAGCGCCATGCCGAGCACCGGAATGCAGTTCCCTTTCGCGTTCGTGCGCTGACAGGAGAAGCGCGCCGTGAAGGCCGGCCGCACCTTGAAGGCGAGCGACTGATCCGCGCTCGTGGCAACGCCGCCGGGCGTCTCCACGCCCGCACCCCAGACGAGCTGCACTTCGGTTTCGTAGGGAAGCCGGCCCTGGCAGGCCACGAGCTGCAGCGGCAGCTTGTCGTACGCACGCGTGCGGAGGAACGTCTCGAAGTCCGACCCCGTCGCGAAACCGGACGCGAACTCGGACAGGAAATCCTTGCGGCGGTCGAGGATCGCCTTGCGTTCCTTCCCGCTCACGATCCGGACGGGCACCCGCTCGGCGCGCCCGCTCACGTTGCACCAGACGTGCTTCTGCACGGAGGCATCCGTCGCGGGCGCGTCCAGCCCGAGGATGAAGACCTGGTTCTCGTCGATGAACTCCTGCCCGTCCCAGGGCATCGCCTGCCGGATGGACGGACCGCCCGTGGTGAATTCGAAGCGCGCCGCGGGAACGCTTCGCCCCTCCATGTCGGTCACACCGGTCTTGAGAGTGAAGCTGCAGCGGGCACCGGCCGGCAGGTCGTGCTCGAAATCGAACACCCAGTTGCGGCTGTCCGCCCAGCGCCCCTGCCCCTTCTCGGCGCACAGGACCTCGAAGGGCTCCACCAGTGCCGGGTCGCCGAACGGAACCATCGGCGTGGTGAATCGGGCGGTGACCTGCCGCACGCCCTTGACTTCGCCTTGAGGGGAGAACAACTCGACCCGCGCGGTGTTCTCGTCGGCGAACGAGGGCGGAATTCCAAGCAGGAACAGCAGCACTGCAGCCAGTCGAATCATGGCGTCGCAAGGCAGGAATGAGGTGGGTCGAGTGTACGCCATGGAGGCTGGAAATCTCCCCAGCCCGCCCGCCATGGCACGGGTCGCGTCCCGACGGCATGCGCCGGCGGCGAGCACTCGCGGTAACGGCCCCAGGGAGACATGCCGCACGCTATAGTGGCAAATGCTGCCATGCCGCAAAGCATGCCAGCCATTCGCGACATCCAGGACAGGGAAACCGATGAAACATCCGATTCAACGCACGCTCGTGGCGCTTTCCGCCGTGGCCTTTCTTCTTCCCACCCTCGCATCGGCTGCCGACAGCAAGGGCCGCTGGATCAACGACGGCATGGGGCGCGCGACTCGCGACGGCCACGGCAGCACCTGCGTCTCGAGCGGGGGCGACGACCACGCGTTCGCCAATCCCGACTGCCAGGGCGGCACCGGTGATGCGCAGAAAGCCTCGCCGGCCGCGCCCCCGAACGGAACCAAGCCGTCCTCCAGGACCGCGGGCACTTCCGGACCTGCCAAGGAAGGCGGCACCTCGACCATCTATGTGGAGGCCCCCAAGGAACAACCGAACGCCGGGCCGGGATCCGGGCAGCCTCTCGTGCGCGACGCCAAGGGCAACGCTGTCCGTGACGGACAGGCGCGCGCCTGCGTTCGCGACTCCCGCGGTGTTCCGGGCAGCGATTGCGACCTGTCCGGGGCCGCGGCCGCGGGCACCGAAGAAGGACTCGCAAAGCGCATCCAGATGCCCCCGTCCGAAGCGCAGCGGCCAGAGCCGGCAACGCCGCCGTCGCCCGGGGCAGCCACCCCAGCCGGCAAGCCGGCTCCCCGCGCGGGGACCGATGAATCGGCAGCCGTCTTTCCCGAGAACAGACAATCTCTCGATGCGGCGCCTGCCGTGGCGCCCGTGATCGCCGGGACCGCGGACGACAACGGCGATGGCGCGGCGACGTCTGAACTGGCCGAGGACGATACCGACCAGGACGACACGACGGCGAGCGGGGACGACGCCATCGACGACGGCGACACCATCGGGTTGCCTGTCATGGACGACGAAGGCGACGTGCAAGCGGTCTCGCCGGCCGACGACCCTGCATATGCCCCGGGCAGTGTCGAGATCACGGACCGGTCGCCGGGTGTGCCCGGGCCGTCCACTGCGACCCGGGAAGCGGCGCCGGTCATCGACAACCGTCTGCCGGAGTTTCCCGTGACCCGTTACACGGCCGACGACGCGAAGACGCCGGCGGCGGCCCCGGCCGATGCCGGCAAGCCGGCAGCATCACCGGCGAAGCTGCTGCGCAAATCGCTGCAGATCGACAAGACCGGTCTGTTCGACAGCAACAGCGCCAGGCTGAGAGGCAAGCTGATTCCGGAACTCGACGAAGTCGTCTCGGTGCTCAAGTCCGCGGCGGACTACGGCAAGGTGACCATCACCGGTCACACCGACCGGATGGGTTCCGGCAAGCTGAACCGGCGCCTGTCCCAGCGGCGGGCGGAGGCGGTCCGGGGCTATCTGGTGGCCAGGGGCCTGGATCCCGCACGGATCAGTGCGACGGGCAAGGGCAGCGCCGAACCGGTGACCGCGGCCTCGGCCTGCGCCCACCTGGCCAAGCCTGCGATGCGCGAATGCCTCGCGCCGGACCGCCGCGTGGAGATCGAGGCGACGGCGACGCCTCCGCAGTAGGCCTCGCCATCTTCGGGCGGGAGCAACGGTCGGCGCCGGGGAAGACCTGATCGATGTACGTCGACCGCGCACATCGATCGGTCGTTCCCCATGCCCGATGACGGCTTTGCGTGCGATGGATCCGGCGGCCACGCCCTCCGGTCCATCGGCCGTCCCGCTTCACGATTGCTGCTGTTGCTGCTCCTGGGCCATCTGGCGCCCTGCCACCACCATGGCGACACCGTAATCGGGTTCGCGCCGCAGATCGAGGGTGAGCGGAAAGCTTTGGCTCGGCTGTTCCGGCCGGTAGGCCATGGCGCCCGGGGTGTGGCCCATCGCGAGAAAACGGGCCACGCGCCTTGCCTCGGCCTCGTTGGCATTCACGGGAAAGCGCTGGTAGTTGCGGCCGCCGGGATGCATGACGTGGTAAGTGCAGCCTCCGACGGCGCGCCCGCTGAACGTGTCGTAGAGATCGAACACGAGGGGCGTGTGAACGCCGATGGTGGGATGCAGGGCGGCAGGCGGCTGCCAGGCCTTGTATCGCACGCCCGCGACGAACTCGCCGCGGGTTCCCGTGGAGGTTAGCGGGACGGTCCTGCCGTTGCAGAGCACCGAATAGCGGTTGCCGTGCATGTGGCGGACCTTGACCTGCACCCGCTCCACCGATGAATCCACGTAGCGCGTCGTGCCGCCCGCCTGGGCTTCCTCCCCCAGCACGTGCCACGGCTCCAGGGCTTGGCGCACCTCCAGTTCGATGCCCTGATAGTTGACCGTGCCGTAGCGCGGGAAGCGGAACTCGAAGAACGGCGCGAACCACTCCGCCTCGAACCCGTAGCCCGACTGCGCGAGATCCTCGATGACCTCCTGCATGTCGCCGGCCACGAAGTGCGGCAGCATGAAACGGTCGTGCAGGCTCGTACCCCAGTCGATCAGGCGCCCCTCGTAGGGTGTCTTCCAGAACCGCGCCACCAGGGCGCGCAGCAGCAGGAGTTGCAGCGCACTCATCTGCCAGTGCGGCGGCATCTCGAAGGCCCGGAATTCCAGCAGCCCGAGGCGTCCGGTGGGCCCGTCCGGCGAGTACAGCTTGTCGATGGAGAACTCGGCACGGTGGGTGTTGCCGGTGACGTCCACCAGGATGTGGCGCAGCAGCCTGTCCACCAGCCAGGGCTCCGGCACTTCCTGCCCGGCACACGACAGCCGCGACATCTCGTCGAAGGCGATCCCCAGTTCGTACAGGCTGTCGTCGCGCGCCTCATCCACCCGCGGCGCCTGGCTCGTGGGCCCGATGAACATGCCCGAGAACAGGTAGGAAAGCGCCGGATGGTTCTGCCAGTACGTGATCAGGCTGCGCAGCAGGTCGGGGCGCCGCAGCAGCGGACTGTCGACCGGTGCCGCGCCGCCGATGGTGACGTGATTGCCTCCACCCGTTCCGGTGTGACGCCCGTCCAGCATGAACTTCTCGGTGCCCAGCCGGGTGAGTCGCGCCTCCTCGTAGAGGATCCGCGTGTTCTCCACCAGTTCGGTCCAGGAGTCCGCCGGATGCACGTTCACTTCGATGACGCCCGGATCCGGGGTGACGAACAGACGCTTCACACGGGGATCCGCAGGCGGCAGGTAGCCCTCGATCCGCAGCGGGATGCCCGTGCGCGCGGCGGTCTCCTCGATCGTGGCCAGCAAGGCCACGAAATCCTCGACCGCAGGCACCGGCGGCAGGAAGACATGCAGGCAGCCATTCCTGGTCTCTATGCAGAGGGCCGTCTTGATGACGTCCCGGGTGCCCGCGGACGGCGTCTTGCCGGCTTCGACCGGAAACGCCACGCCTGCGGGAAGCGGCAGGCGCTCGGCGAAGGGATCGGGATGAACGATCGGCTCCTCGTCCTCGGGGGCCTGCCACGGGAGCGAACCGAGCGGCAGGCGGTATCCCATGGGTGAATCGCCGGGCACGAGATACAGGTTCTCCCGGCGCAACGGCCAGGCAGACGATTGCCAGCCTGGATGTCCCTCCGTCACCTTCGACTTCGAATCCGCCGTGGCCTGCGCCGGAGCGGGCCGCAAGGGAAGCACGTAACCCCGCACTTCGCCCAGCTTTCCGTCCAGCAGCGCGGCGAGACGGGTGCGTGCGGCCGGATCGGCGAGGTCTCTCTGCAGCGGGTCGACGTTGGCCGGCAGGCGGGCTTCGTCCTTTACGGCCGACCAGACGTCCTCGTAGGCGGGAATCAGGCAGGACGCCGGCAGGCCCAGCAATGCCGCAAGCGTCCGTGCGAACTGCGAACTCTCGGCGGGACCCGCGCGGCCGGGCTCGTCTCCTGCGAGAAGTTCAGGCTTCTTCCACAACGGCAGTCCGTCGTCTCTCCACAGAAACCCGAGCGCCCAGCGCGGCAGCGGTTCGCCCGGGTACCACTTGCCCTGGCCATGGTAAAGCACCGAATCCTTTGCGAAACGATCGCGCAGGCGCAGCAACAGTTCGCCAGCCAGTTCCCTCTTGCGGTCGCCCAGCGCGTTGAAGTTCCACTCGGCACCGTCCATGTCGTCGACCGACACGAACGTCGGTTCGCCGCCCATGGTGAGGCGCACGTCCCACGCCACCAATTGCGAGTCGACCTTCCGGCCGAGGGCGTCGACGGCCTCCCACTGCGTCTGGGTGAGAGGCTTCGTCACCCGCGGGTCCTCGTGCACCCGCGTCACGTGCATCTTCACTTCGAAAGCGGTCTCGCACGGATCGATGAGGCCCGTCACGGGCGCGGCACTGGAAGGCAGGGCCGTCGCAGCGAGCGGTATGTGGCCCTCGCCGGCAAGCAACCCCGAAGTGGGATCCAGCCCGACCCAGCCCGCCCCGGGCAGATAGACCTCCGCCCACGCATGCAGATCGGTGAAATCCTCGGCCGGACCGCTCGGACCGTCGAGTGCCTTCACGTCCGGCGCGAGCTGGATGAGATAGCCCGAAACGAAGCGGGCCGCCAGCCCGAGATGGCGGAGAAGCTGGACCAGCAGCCAGCCGGAATCGCGGCACGAACCGCTGCCCTTGGCCAGCGTCTCCTCGGGCATCTGCACGCCCGGTTCCATGCGCACGATGTAGCTCACCGCCTGCTGCACGCGCTGGTTGATGTCCACCAGCATGTCCACCGTCACGACCTCGCCCTGGAGGCGCTCCTTCCGGAACGCCGCGAGCCACTGCGCGAAGCGGGGCGTGGGTTCATCCCGTTCGAGGAAAGGTGCGAGTTCGCGCAACAGGTTCGGCGGATACTCGAAGGGAAAGCGCTCGACGAACTTCTCCAGAAAGAAGTCGAACGGGTTGATCACCGTCATGTCGGCGACCAGGTCCACGACGATCTTGAGCTCCCGCGTCTTCTCCGGGAACACGAGCCGCGCGAGGAAGTTTCCGTAAGGATCCTGCTGCCAGTTGATGAAATGCTTCTGCGGCGAGACGCGCAGGGAATACGCGTCGATGGGCGTGCGGCAGTGCGCCGCCGGCTTCAACCTCACTTCCTGGGGACCGACCGAGATGAGGCGGTCGTAGCGGTACTGCGTTTCGTGGTACAGCGCGACGCGGATGGTCATCGGGGCCTGGGGGAAGCGTGAAGCGTGAATCGGAGGCAGAAACGGCGCTGCCCGGCGGACCACCTGCGGTCCCGGCTCCGGGCGGCGTCCGAGGAGACCGGGGAGACCGGGGAGAAGTTCTTGGCAAACGCCGTGCCCGCCGCAACGTTCAACGCGGCCTCACGCGAGCCAGTCCGGGTTCGGCAGTTCGCCGAACACGCGCCGCAGACCACCGCCCCAGCCCTGCCGCAACATCGTGAAGTAAGGGTCGCCATCGACGATCCGCTTGTAGATCCCGACGCGCAGCGAATCCTTGGGATACCACAGCACTTCGATGGGCAGACCGACGGAGATGTTGGACTTGATGGTCGAATCGAACGAGATCAGCACGCACTTGGCCGCTTCGGCAACCGGGGTGGCCGAGGTGACCACACGGTCGATCACCGGCTTGCCGTACTTGCTCTCGCCGACCTGGAAGTAGAGGTTGTCCGGGGTCGCCTCGATGAAGTTGCCCTGCGAGTAGATGTTGAACAGGCGGGGCGGTTCGCCCTTGATCTGTCCCCCGAGGATCAGCGACGCGCTGAAGTCGATGTTGTTCTGCATGAGGTGAGGGCCGTCGCGCCGCTGCATCTCGCGCAGCGCATCGCCGACCATGCAGGCGACGTCATACAGGCTGCGCGCGTTCCAGATGGTGTCCTTGCCCGGCTCGGCATGGGCATGCCTGTCGAGGATGTTCACGACACCCTGGGTGATGGCGAGATTGCCCGACGTGAGCAGCACCATCACGCGGTCGTCCTTCTTCTCGTACACCTTCATCTTGCTGAACGTGGCGATGTGGTCCACGCCGGCATTGGTTCTGGAGTCCGAGGCGAACAGCATTCCCGAATCCAGCAACAGCGATACGCAATAGGTCACGATCCATTCCCGACTTCCGTGGTTCTTCTTCGAAGGGATGAGGACTTCGTCGGCCCTCTTCCGTTCACGCGACGGCCCGCGAGCTCCCGGTCGAGAAGAACGTGCGGTTGACTTCCTGGCCGAGCATGTCGGTCCGGTGAAGGAAGTCCGTGAGGTACTCGTGCAGGCCGTTGGCGAAGATGATATCCATTCTTCCGAAGTGCAGTGCGGCGTGCATCTCGCCGGCCAGCCTCACGGCCTCGTTGCCCCCCTGCGCACTCATCCGCTGCATGATGTCGTACGCCTCGTTCATGCAGGCGTGCAGACTGCGGGGCATGTCGTCGCGGAGGATCATCAGCTCGGCCACTCTGAGCGGCGTGATGACGTCCCGGTATACCTTGCGGTAGGACTCGAAGGCGGATACCGAACGCAGCACGGCAGCCCATTGGTAGTAGTCGACCGCTCCGCCGACTTCCTGGGCGCTGGAGAGCAGCACGTGGTACTTGACGTCCAGGATCCGGGCCGTGTTGTCCGCACGTTCCAGGAACGTGCCCAGCCGGTTGAAGTGGAACGCCTCGTCCCGCAGCATGGTCCCGACGGTGACGCCGCGGAAGAGATGGGACCGCTCCTTCACCCACTCGAAGAATTCGCCGATGCGGTCGGACGTGATCCGGTCTTCCTGCAGGCGCTGCACCTCGAGCCAGGTGCCGTTGATGACCTCCCACATCTCCGAGGTGATCTTGCCGCGTTCCGCCCGCGCGT
This sequence comes from Betaproteobacteria bacterium, assembly GCA_016713305.1. Classification (NCBI taxonomy): domain Bacteria; kingdom Pseudomonadati; phylum Pseudomonadota; class Betaproteobacteria; species Betaproteobacteria bacterium. The sequence goes on along the minus strand of JADJPK010000007.1, from coordinate 106,988 downwards.
TCTCGCGGGCATCGCGGGCGCAGGAATAGATGCTGGAGGCGTTGTCCGGGTCCAGCACCATGTAGCGCAGCACGCCCGTCGCGTTCACCTCGTCGTACCGGCCGGTGAACGGGTAGAGGGTACCGGTGATGTTGAGCGGCGCGAACCACTCCTGATCCGCCAGGCGCGGCTCCTTGGGTACGAGCGACATGCGGTAGGTGACATCCAGCATGCGCGCCGTGTTCTCTGCCCGCTCGACGTAGCGGGCCATCCAGTACAGGTTGTTGGCGGTGCGGCTCAGCATTTGCGTTCTGCGTTCTCGAGGCGGTGCCTGTGATTCCCGGAGTGCCGGTCTCGCGCGAGCCCGGCGATTGTCGCCTTATGGTCAGGTGGGCCGGACAGCCCTCTCCCGTCGACCGATCTTCAGTTGAGCACCCAGGTGTCCTTGGTGCCTCCCCCCTGCGAGGAGTTGACCACCAGCGAGCCCTCCTTCAGGGCCACGCGCGTGAGACCGCCCGGACACATCACGATCTCCTTGCCCGACAGCACGAACGGCCTCAGGTCGATGTGGCGGGGCGCGATTCCCTGGTCCACGAACACGGGACAGGTCGACAGCGACAGGGTGGGCTGGGCGATGAAGCTCTCGGGGCTGTCCATGATCCGCAGCTTGTAGGCTTCGCGTTCCCGGTCGGTGCTCGCCGGGCCGATCAGCATCCCGTAGCCGCCGGAACCGTGGACCTCCTTCACGACGAGCTCGGCCAGATGCGCCAGCGTGTATTCGAGATCCTCGCGATTGCGCAGCTGATAGGTGGGCACGTTGTTGAGGAGCGGCTCCTCGCCCAGGTAGAACCGGATCATGTCCGGCACGAAGGGATAGATCGACTTGTCGTCGGCGATGCCGGTGCCGATGGCGTTGCAGAGCGTGACCCGGCCCTTGCGGTAGGCATTCACGACGCCCGGCACGCCGAGAACGGAATCGGGGCGGAAGGCCCTCGGGTCGATGAAGTCGTCGTCGATACGGCGGTAGATCACGTCCACCCGCGTCGGACCGCGCGTGGTGCGCATGTAGACCGTGTCGTCCTCCACGAAGAGATCGGGGCCTTCCACCAGTTCGATGCTCATCTGTTGCGCGAGGAACGCGTGCTCGAAATACGCGCTGTTGAAATGACCCGGCGTCAGCAGGACGACGACCGGGCTTTCCACCTGCGGAGGCGCCACCGAACGCAGCGTGTCGAGCAGCAGATCGGGATAGTGCTCCACCGGCGCGATCGACTGGCGGGAGAACAGCTCGGGCATGAGGCGCATCATCATCTTGCGGTCTTCGAGCATGTAGGACACGCCGGAAGGTGTGCGCAGGTTGTCCTCCAGCACGTAGTACTCGCCCGCCCCCGCCCGCACGAGGTCGATCCCGGCGATGTGGGCGTAGATGCCGTTCGGCACGTCGATGCCGTCCATCTCGGGACGGAAGAACTTGTTGCGCAGCACCCGTTCCTCGGGAATGCGCCCGGCCCGGAGGATCTCCTTGCCGTGATAGACGTCGTGAAGGAAGGCGTTGAGCGCCCGCACGCGCTGACGCAACCCCCGTTCGAGGGCGCGCCACTCTTCTCCGGGAATGATGTGCGGAAGCATGTCGAACGGGATCAGCCGTTCTGCGCCGGCTTCCTCGCCGTAGACGGCGAACGTGATGCCGACACGGTGAAAGAGGATGTTGGCGGCTTCGCGCATCCGCTGGATCCGCTCGCCGGGGGTGTTGTGGATCCAGCTCTCGACTTCGCGGTAATGGGGCCGGACGGTGCCATCCCCCCGATACATCTCGTTGAAATACGCGCTATAGGACATGACGGCCTGTGTTTGACGCTCTCCCTGCCCAGCCGGAGTGCAACCCATATGCCATGACGGCAATTCGCCCCGAAGTCCTTGTCATTCCATCACTTGAGACCGTCCGCATGCAAGCCCTGCCTGTCATGCGCACCAGGTTGGCCCAGTCCGCCGCGCCGCCGCTCCAAGGCAGTGCATGCGCTCCGCAGCGGGGCACCGGCAGTCAGCGGCGCCATGCGGCGGCCGTCCGCACGACCTCTCCGGCAACCGCATGGAGCGCGGCTGCCACCTTGGGATCGCGCAGGTTGCCTGCCTCGTCGAAGGCTTCGTGCGCGCGGGCGATGCCCAGCCGCTTCGCGATCACGTTGCACCCGAGATTCATCAGGACATGCCGGGTCATGTCCATGGACCGCAACGCGGCGAACTGTCCTGGCGTCGCTCCGATGAGACCCGCCACCTTGCCGTCGTAGGGCAACGTGCCCGCTTCGTCTCCCGACTGGCGCGAGACCCAGTCGATCGTGTTCTTGAGCACCGCCGTGATCCCGGCGTTGTACTCGGGACAGGCGATGATGAGGCCGTCGCTGGCGATGAACAGATCCTTGAGCCTGCGGGCGTTCGGCGGCAGACCCTGGGCGGCCTCCAGATCGCCGTCGAACAGCGGCAGGGGATAGTCGCGCAGGTCGATCTGCGTGACATCCGCGCCCGCCGCCGAGGCGGCCGCGGAGGCGAGCCTGGCCGCCTTCTTGTTGTAGGACGCCGCGCGCAGACTGCCGGCGAAGACGAGCACCTTCGGTGGGTTCATGGGACGTTCCTGTCGCCGGCATCGGCGGCGACGGCCTGGGGAAGATGCGAATACTGTACGCGGGAATCGACCCGCGGCCGGAAGCAGGGGACGTCCAGACGCCGGCGCCGTCGCGAAGATCGGGCTCCGCGTCGAGACGACCCGCACCCCCGCCACCCGTTGCCGGCTCGGCAAGCTTGCGCTCGAGGCTCATGTGCCCCCAGGCGGAATGCTGGCGAAGCCGGCATCCGCGGGGACGCCCCCCGGGTGAACCGCGCGAAACGCGTCAGGCCATGAAGCTCACGTGCGCGGCCACGATGCGCCAGCCCTCCGGCATGCGCACCCACGTCTGGCTCTGGCGGCCGATCCGCTCCACGGGCGGCCGGGAGAACTCCGTGTTGGCTGTGGCGAAATCCTCTCCGTACGTCGTGATCACCGTGCGAGCGAGCGTGCGCGCAAGCCCCGCCGGCGAACGCGCCGCACGGAAGGCTGCGATCTCGTCGTGACCGTGGAGATTCTCGGCGATGCCGTAGCGCAGGGTGCGCGCATCCCGCCAGAAGAGCTCGTCCAGCACGTCCACGTCGTTGGAGACGAGCGCGATCTCGTAGCGCTCGAACATGCGCGTCACTTCCTCCACCACATGGGGAAGATCGATGTTCATCGTCGCGTGACCTCGGCGAGCCTGGCCTTGGCAATGCCCAGCCGTTCGAGATGCGCCGCGGCACGCAGACAGAGATCCTCGCGCCACGGCGCGGCGATGATCTGCACGCCGATGGGCAGGGATCCCACGCCTTCGATGGGCACGGCGGCCACGGGCAGGCCGATGCAGGACACAGGCTGGGTGAAGAGTCCCAGATTGGGGCGGAGGGGAAGACGCTGGCCGTTGAGTTGCAGCCAGTCCTGACCGACCGTGGTGGCCGGCACGGGCGTGGCCGGCGCCACGAGCAGATCGTAGCGGTTGAAGATCTCGAGCACGCGTTCGAGGAACCAGCCCCGCAGTTTCTGGGCCTGCATATACCACGACCCGGGCTGGATCACGCCCGCGGCGAGCCGGTCGCGCGAGTGCGGTTCCATCTCGGCGTACCGGGTCCTGAGTTCCGGCAGCCGCAGCGTGCCGCCCTCCGTGGCCGTGATGACGAAGGCGGCTGCCCGGGCGCGCTCCACCTCGGGCAGTTCGATGTCGCCGAGCGAGCCGAGCGCCGTGGCCGCCCGCATCGAGGCGGTGCGCGCGTAGTCGGAGGCCCACTCGTCGAAGTAGCCGGTCAGGCGCGCCACCCGCAGTTCGCCCCACGGCTGGCCGAGGCGATGACCCGTGCTCTGTGTCGCCCGCTGAGCGCAGGCCGGGTCTGCCGGATCCGGTCCCTGCAGGACGTCGTAGGCTGCAGCGAGATCCGCCGCGGTGGTCGCGAAGGGACCGAGATGATCGAGATTGGCGACGAACGGATAGCTGCCCGTCCTGGGAAGCCGCCCGAAGGTCGGCTTGAGTCCGAAGATACCGCACAGGGACGAAGGCACGCGGATGGATCCGTTGGTATCGGAGCCCAGCGTCAATGGCACCATGCCGGCCGCGACAGCCGCGGCGGACCCGCCGGAGGAGCCCCCGACGATGCGGTCGTGATCGTGCGGATTGCGCGTCACGCCGAAGGCGGTGTTCTCGGTGGTGAAACCGTAGGCGTAGGCGTCCATGTTGAGCGTCCCCACCAGCACGGCACCGGCTCGAGCGAGGCGTTTGACGAGCTCGGCGTCGGCGTCGGCCGGGGCGCTCCGGCCGCGCGTGGCGGCCCCCGCCAACGTCGGCAGCCCGGCCACGTCGAAAAGATTCTTGACGGCGACGGGCACGCCTGCCAGCGGCCCGACGGAACGGCCGGCGCGCAGCGCGGCGTCCACGGCTTCGGCCTCGCGGCGCGCGCGGTCCGCCGTGACCGTCGTGAAGCAGTTGAGGGCCCCATCGTCGCGAGCGATTGCCGCGAGCGCGTCCTCGACGACCTGCCGGGCGGGCACGGCGCCGCTGCCGACCAGGCGGGCGATTTCGAGCGCAGTGCGCATGTCAGTCGAGCCTCAGGAGGGCTGCCGGGTCACGTTCTTCCGGCAGCTCGAACGCCGTCACGAGCGACGCCATGCGGGCATTGCGGGCGAACACCTCCGCCACGCGCTCGAGCGCTGCGTCGTCCAGCGGAAGATCCTGTGCCTCGCATGCGGCCCGCACGTAGGTGCGAACCTCCTCCACGGCGACATCGGGCCTGCAGAGTCCTCTCATCCCGTCACTCCCTGCCTCGCCGGCATGCGGCCGGAGGCTGTGGGTACCGCACACGCTGTCCGCATGCGTTCACGCGTTTCCGCTGCGCGCGGCCGGTGCCGTGGCCCGAAGGCCCAGCGCCGCTTCCCACTGCGCACAGGTCGCGGTCCAGCCGACGATGCCGCCCTGGGCCCGGATCATCTCGATCGCGGCCTGCTTGAACTCCGGAAAATAGCTCTCCGTCGCGTCTTCGATCAGCAGGCTGTCGTAGCCGCGATCGTTGGCCTCGCGCATGGACGTCTGCACGCACACCTCGGTCGTCACGCCCGCGAACACCAGCTTCCCGATACCACGGTGCCGCAGGATCTCCGCCAGCGGCGTGGCGTAGAACGCGCCCTTGCCTGGCTTGTCCAGTTCGATCTCGCCCGGCACCGGTCCCACCGCGGGGAGGATCGCGTTGCCGGGTTCACCGGACACGAGGATCCGCCCCATCGGCCCGCCGTCGCCGATGCGTACCCGGGGGTTGCCGCGCAGCCGCTTGGCGGGCGGACAGTCGGCGAGGTCCGGCCGATGGGATTCCCGTGTGTGGATGATCGTCATGCCCGCCGCCCTGCATGCGGCGAGGAGGCGGGCGACAGTGGGCACGATGCCGGCAAGCCGGCGCACGTCGTTGCCCAGCATCTCGCCGAAGCCGCCCGGTTCGATGAAGTCCCGCTGCATGTCGATGACGACCAGCGCCGTGTGTGCGGGAACGCATTCGAATGCGTACGGACGGGCGCCCGGCACAGTGACCATGGACGTGTGCAGACCGGCGTTCATCGTCATGCGGCCTCCCTGTGACCGGCCATGGAGCGTCCGATGAGCCCCACGTCCACCGAATCGTTGGGCGTTTCGAGGACGAGCCGTCCGCCGAACATCACCACGATGCGGTCGGACAATTCCAGCAGTTCGTCCAGGTCCTCGCTGATCAGAAGGACCGCCGCACCGCGGTCGCGTGCCGCGACAATGCGCGCGTGGATGTCCGCGACGGCGGCGAAGTCGAGGCCGAACACCGGATTGGCGACGATCAGCACGGAGACTTCCTCCGACAGTTCGCGCGCCAGCACTGCTCGCTGCACGTTGCCGCCGGACAGGGTGCGGATCGGCGCCCGCGGACCACGCGTCTTCACCTGGTATTCCGCCACCAGTCTGCGCGCTTCGCGAAACAGCGCGCCCTATCTCACCCACCTGCGCCGGGCCAGCGGCGGCCGGTCGAAGCGGCGCAGCGCCATGTTCTCCGCCACGGAGAGTCCAGGCACGCAACCGTTTCGCAGCGGTTCCTCCGGCAGGGCGAACACGCGGTGGAGATGCATTTCGCCGCGCCGGGCACGGAAGGGCGCGCCATGCACGCTCACCTGTCCCGATTCCCGCGCACGCTGGCCCAGCAGCGCCTCGAAGAACTGCCGCTGGCCGTTGCCCGACACACCTGCGACGCCGACGATCTCGCCGCCGCGCACGTCGAGGGATTCGATATCGACGGCCTTGAGGCCGGCATCGTCGAGAACCTGCAGGCCGCGCACCGACAGGCGGACCTCGCCTGGCGGCTTGCCCGCCGTCCGGTGCGCAGGGGCCATGCCGGCCTCCTTCTGGCCAATCATCATCTCGGCAAGCCTGGACGGATCCAGGTCGGCGACCTCGCCCTCTCCCACCAGCCTGCCCCGCCGGAGCACCGACACCCGGTCGGCGAACGCCATCACCTCGCGGAACTTGTGCGTGATGAGCAGCACCGTGATCTCGCCGGCCCGCGTCATCGCGCGCAGCATGCCCAGCACTTCGTCCGCCTCCTGCGGCGTGAGCACGGAAGTGGGCTCGTCGAGAATCATGAAGCGGCGCTGCAGGTAGAGCTGCTTGACGATCTCGACCTTCTGCTTCTCGCCCGCGGCCAGACTCGACGCGGGCGCGTCGAGGTCGAGGCGGAACGGCACGGTATTGAGGAAAGCATCGAGCCGCGCACGTTCCGCACGCCAGTTCACCACCCGGGGAACGTCGTCCCGGGCCATGACGAGATTCTCCGCCACCGTCATGCTGGGGACGAGGGTGAAATGCTGATAGACCATGCCCACACCCAGCGCATGTGCGTGGTGAGGCGTGCGCACCTCCTGCTCGCGGCCGTCCACGAGAATCTGCCCCGATTCCGGCGGGTGGTAACCGACCAGGCACTTCACCAGCGTGCTCTTGCCCGCGCCGTTCTCGCCCATCAGGGCGTGGAAGGACCCCGGCTTCACGTGCACGCTCACGTCGTCCAGCGCCGTGAAACTGCCGAAGCGTTTCGTCACGCCCAGCATCTGCACTTCGAGCGCCCGGTCCGGCGCGGCGGGAGGCTCCAGAACACGCATCAGGAGATCGCTCCGATCAGCGCGTCCGACGAGGCGACCGCGCCGAATACGCCCCCCTGCATCTTGATCATCTTGATCGCGGCGAGATGGTTGCCGTAGTCGGTGGCGCCGGTGCAGTCCTCGAGCACCAGGCATTCGAATCCCCGGTCGTTCGCCTCGCGCATGGTGGTGTGCACACAGACGTCCGTGGTGATGCCGGTGAGCACCAGATTGCGGATGCCGCGAGTGCGCAGGATGAGTTCGAGATCGGTCGCGCAAAACGAGCCCTTGCCCGGTTTGTCCAGCACGACCTCGCCCTGAGCGGGCGCGAGTTCCGGAATGATCTCCCAGCCCGGCTCACCACGGACGAGAATGCGCCCGCAGGGACCCGGATCGCCGATGCCTGCGCCGATGCGCCGCGATCGCCACCGCTTGTTCTCGGGTAGATCGGAGAGATCGGGACGGTGTCCCTCCCGAGTGTGGATGACCGCATATCCGCCGGCCCTTGCCGCCGCCAGCACCCGGCGGATGGGCTCGATCGGCGCTCGGGTGAGGGACAGGTCGTAACCCATCTTGTCGACGTACCCGCCCACGCCGCAGAAATCGGTCTGCATGTCGATGATGACGAGCGCCGTGTTCTGCGGCCGAAGGTCGCCGTCGAACGGCCAGGGGTAAGGATCGGCGGCCACATGACGGCCCGGGCTTGCGGCATCAGGCATAGCGGCGCTCCTCGTCGGATTCGGGGACGTAATCGCGGGTGGGTGCGGGAAAGCCGCAGGACGTGCCGTCGGTGTGCACCACCTCCGCTTCCCAGGGCAGCCGGTACCTGCCGGCCACCAGGTCGCGCATGTAGGTGTAGGGGCAGTCCCGCGCGCCGCCCCTCACGGCGGTGTAGCTGCGGTGCCCGAACTGGTAGATGTTGTTCTCCACGCCCCAGTGCCGGCTCGCTTCGCCCACCAGGTCCGGACGCACTTCGCACGTCACGATCTCGTCCGGGCGGCCGCCGCCGGCGGCGATCACCGAACCGTCGAAGTTCACGAACATGGCCTCGCCCATGGAGTCGAACGTGCCATCCGAGCCGCACATGCACACGCTGGCGGTCACCATGAGATTGCAGAACGCGTTCGCCTGGTTGGTGAACTTCCAGCTGTCGCGGATCGGGGCCGTGTAGCCTGCGGTGCGGATCATGATCTCCGCGCCCTGATAGGCGGCCTCGCGCGCCATCTCGGGAAACATTCCGTCGTGGCAGATGATGAGCGCGATCTTCGAACCCTTCGGACCGGTGCACACGCGAACGCCCAGGTCGCCCGGCTCCCAGGGCTCCACCGGCACCCAGGGGTGCAGCTTGCGGTAGTAGAGCTGGATCTCGCCAGCATCGTCGATGATGAGGCCGCTGTTGAACGGATTGCCGCGCGGGTTGAACTCCATGATGGAGAAGCAGCCCCAGACACGGTTATCGATGCAGGCCTGGCGGAATGCCGCCACCTCCGGTCCATCGAGCCGGCACATGATCGCCGGATTCGTGTCCATGGACAGGCCGTGCAACGCGTATTCGGGAAACACCACCAGATCCAGCGTGGCCATGTTGCGCCTGGCCTTCGCGACCATGGCGCAGATCTGCCGCGTCTGCGCGGCAAGATCCTCCGGCGTGACGACGACGGGCAGCTGCAGTTGCACCAGCCCCATCACCACGCCCTGGGGTGACTTGTTGAGTCCGCCGAGTCCGTTCATCGCCGTTGCCTCTCTCCTCTCTTCGTGGATGTCATGGCGCCACGCCCTTCGGCATCCCGGCAGCAGTGCGGGTTCATCGCGTCACGCTCAGTTCGCCGGGCGCGCCCGCAAGCGTCCGCTTCGGCGAACACGTGGCGATCATGATGACGAGCGTCAACACATAGGGCGCCGCATTGAACAGGTAGTAGCCACTGGTGATGCCCACCGACTGCAGCGCCGGCCCCAGGGCGGCCGCGCCCCCGAACAGCAGCGCCGCCCAGAAGCATGCGAGCGGCCGCCAGCGCGCGAAGATCACCAGCGCCACGGCCATCAGGCCCTGCCCGCTCGACAGGCCTTCGTTCCAGCTTCCCGGGTAGTACAGCGAAAGAAAGGATCCGCCGATGCCGGACAGGAAACTGCCCCCCGCCGTGGCGGCGAAGCGGACGCCCGCAACGCTGTATCCCATGGCGCGCGCGGCATCCGCACTGTCGCCCACCATCCTCACCACCATGCCCCAGCGGGTGTTGCGGAAGGCCCAGTGCAAGGCGATCGCCAGCAGGATTCCCACGACGAACAGCACGTTGATCTGCAGGGCCGCCTGGATCTGGGGGTAAGCAGACCAGCCCCCGAGCGGAATGGCCGGCAGCGTCGGCGCCTGCGGCTGCACGAACGGTTTGCCCAGGAAGAACGCGACGCCGGTGCCGAACAGCATGAGGCCGATGCCCACGGCGATGTCGTTCACGCGCGGCAGATTGCAGATGAGCGCGTGCAGCATGCCGAGCAACAAGCCCGCGAAACCCGCGGCGATCACGCCCAGCCAGGGATTACCGGTGAGATAGGACACGGCATAGGCGCTCATGGCGCCCATCACCAGCACGCCTTCCAGACCCAGGTTGATGCGACCACTCTTCTCGGTGAGGCATTCTCCCAGGCTCACGAAGAGAAATGGGGTGCTCACGCGCAGCGCACCGCCGAACACCGCGATGGGCACACCGAGCCAGCCGAGGGAGGAGTCCATGCGGTTCCGTCAGGAGTGCATCGAGGATCGGCGCATCACGTCCGGCCGTCCGTCTGGAAGATGCGCAAACGGCCGTAGAGCGTTTCGGAGGCCAGGATGGTCATGAACGCGATGCCCTGCAGCACCAGCACCGTCGCGTCCGGAAGATCCAGCCGGCGCTGCAGCATTCCACCGCTCGCGTTGATGCCTCCGAGCAGTATGGCGACAGGAACCACCGCGAGCGGATTGTGCCGGGCGATGAACGCCACCAGGATGCCGGCGTAACCGTAGCCAGCGATCACCGAGGCGTTCGCGGCGCCATGCACCGCGGCGACTTCCACCATTCCGGCGAGCCCCGCGGCGGCACCGCCGAGAAAGCAGCTGCCGACCACGAGAGTGCCCACGGGAAGCCCGACGAGACGGGCTGCCCGCATGTTGCCTCCGACCACGCGAACGGCGAACCCGTGCGTGGAGTAACGGGTCAGCACGAAGGCAGCCACGCAGAAGACGATCCCGTAGACGAGACCCCAATGGACATCCAGGCCCGGAAGCGAACCGACCATCACGCTGTCGCCGATGGGCATGGTGGAGGGCTTGTTGAGACTGGCCGGATCGCGCAGAGGCCCTTCCACCAGGTGATTGAAGATCGCGACCGCGATGTAGGTGAGCAACAGGCTGCTGATCGTCTCGTTGACGCCGCGGAAGTGGCGCAGCGCGCCGGCGGCGGCGATCCAGGCGCCTCCGATCGCCATGGCGGACAGTGCCATGGCCACCTGCACCGTGAGGGGAGACAGACCCGCGCCGGCCAGACGGTGTCCGGCCACGGCTGCGGCGAGCGCTCCGAGCACGAGCGCCCCTTCGCCCCCGATCACGATGAGGCCCGCTTGTGCCGGCAGGGCGACGCACAGCGCCGTCAGGATGATCGGCGCTGCGCGTGCGAGCGTGTTCTGCCAGGCGAAGGACGAGCTGAATCCGCCCTTGTAGATGTAGCCGTAGACCTCGGCCGGCGACTTGCCCACGAAAGCGATGAAGATCCCGAAGATGACCAAGGCGAGCAGCAGCGCCGCGACGGGAATGAGCAGCGCCTCGGCGCCACGCCGGATCGCGTCGAGCGCCACCGGATGCGCGGTGGCGGGCGGCGCGGAACCGGCGGCGATCGCCGGGGCGGTCATGCGGGCGGTGCTCCGCGCGAGCCGGAGGTCAGACCTTGCCGATGACGCCCGCGACGAGGTAGTTCATCTGCTCGAGCGCGACGTCTGTCTGCTTCTGCGTCGTGCCGGCCGGGATGACCGTCTTGCCTGAATTGTCCTTCAGCGGTCCCTTGAAGATCACGTGCTCGCCTTTCATCATGGAGGCCTTCACGCCATCGGCCTGTTTGCGCGCCGCTTCGGACACGGACTTGCCATAGGCCGAAGTCTTCACGAATCCTTCCTTCAGGCCGCCGCGCAGGAAGTTCTGCAGCGGCTTCCCGGCCTGCGCCGCCTTGACGTGCTCGGTGTAGGGCGTGAGCCAGTTCCACTCGGCCCCGGTGAGGTAGCCCTTGGGGGCCAGGGCAGACTGGTCCGCGTGGTAGCCGCACACGTGGATGCCGCGACGCTCGCACGTCTCCACGATCACCTTGGGACTGTCCACGTGCATGGTCAGGACGTCGACGCCCTGGTCGATGAGACTGTTCGCGGCCTCGGCTTCCTTCACCGGCAGCAGCCAGTCACCGGTGAACACGACCTGGGTCGTGATGTCGGGCTTCACGCTCTGCGCGCCCAGCGTGAACGCATTGATGTTCCGGAGCACCTGAGGAATGGGCTTCGCCGCGATGAACCCGAGCTTCTTCGACTTGGTGGCGTGCGCCGCGACGACACCGTTGAGGTACTGGCACTCGTCGATGTAACCGAAGTAGCTCGCCGTGTTCCTGGGATGCTTGCCGTCCGTCCAGAGTCCGCCGCAATGGGCGAATCGCACCTTGGGATACTTCTCCGCCATCCGCAGCATGTGCGGATCGAAATAGCCGAACGACGTGGGGAAGACGAGGCTCGCGCCATCCTCCTCGATCATGGACGCCATGACTTTCTGCACGTCCGTGGTTTCGGCCACCTTTTCCTGCTCGATCACCGTGACACCGGCCATCTTCTTGATGGCGGCGGCGGCCTGCGCCTGTGCCTGGCTGTATCCGTAGTCATCCTTCGGGCCGACGTAGATCACACCCACGACCAGCTTGTCGGCCGCGAAGCCGCGCAAGGGCAGCGCGGCGGTTCCTGCCGAGACGCCGAGGGCCGACAGGGCCTTGAGCACATCGCGACGGCTGCCGTTGAAACGATGATCGTCCATGCTGGGCACGCTCCTCTGAAGGGGAAGACTGCATTCGCCTCCGCGGGGTGCGGAGGTCATTGTTCTCGCCGCTACCGGACTGCAATGGCCGTGCCCATGCCGATGCAGAGGACATCGCAGAGCGGGAACGCCGTCGGCATGTGCACCGGGATCGAATGCAGTGCACAGTTGCAGTGCCCCGGCCTGGACCGTCCGCACCGCCTTCGTGCAATGGGGATCGTCACGCGAAACGCCTGCCTCCTGACAGAACAGTCAGAGCCGGCGGGGGGTGAGGTACCGATCAGCAGGCAGAGAAACGCCACGCGCGCCGATGGCCGGCGCGCGCTCGTCAGTGGATGTCAGGGGTCAGGAGCCGCGCTGCGACGGCCGCGACGGACGATGGGGTGTGGTGCGGCTCCCTCGCCGCAAGACTCCGGAACGGAGGATCAGGCCACGCGGAACCGGCTCAGCACGTCGCGCAGCTTGCGCGCGTCGTCGTCCAGCGTGGTGGCCTCGGTGGCGATGCCCGCGGTGGCGGCGGCGGCGGATTCCGCCATCTGCGTGAGCCGCTCCACATGCCTCGATATCTCGCCCGAAGCGACGTGCTGCTCCTGCATCGCCCCGGATATGCCTTCGACGACGGCATCGACCGATGTCACCTTCTCGGTGATCGCGCCGATCGATTCTCCTGCCCGGCCGGCGTGGGACACGCCCGATTCCACACGGCTCACCGCATCGCCAATGCCTTCCAGCACCGACTCCTTGGCGCTGCGCATCTCGTTCATCATCTGGGTGATCTCGCTGGTCGACAGCGACGTCCGCTCGGCGAGCTTGCGCACCTCGTCGGCGACGACGGCGAAACCCCGTCCCAGTTCCCCGGCCCGTGCGGCCTCGATGGCCGCATTCAGCGCAAGCAGATTGGTCTGGTCCGCGACATCCTTGATGATGTTCACGACTTCGACGGCACGCTCCGACTTGCTGCCCAGTTCCTCCACGCTCCGGGACGCCGCCGAGATCACGGCGGCGATCGAGGACATCTCGTCGATGGTTTCCTTCACCACCCGCGCACCGCTGCGTGCCGCCTCCATGGACGAACCGGCAAGCTGCCGGGCATTGCCCGAGGTTTCGTTGATCCGGTCGATGGAGGACGTCATCTCCTCCACGGCGGCGACCACCGCTTCGGTCGACCGGCTCTGCTCGTCCGCGCGCTGCGCCAGTTCCGCCGCAGTCGCCTTCAGCCGTCCGGAGACCGATCCCATCGCGTCGGCGGCGTGGGACGCCTCGACCAGCGTGCGCTTGAGCTCCGACTGCATGCGCGCCGCGGCGATCAGCACAGGGCGGTTCGTGGCCGCCGGAAACGGGAAGTCCAGATGTCCATCCGACGCCCTGCGGGTGAACGTCGCGATGATCGTTCCGTCCTCCACCATGCTCCGCAGCACCGACGCCACATAGCAGAGAAGGCCGGACTCCACCACCACGTAGACGGCGTGGACCAGCACCCGGCCGAACCCGGCCGGTTGCGGGAAGACGAAGACCGCGACGCCCGCGCTCTGCATCCACGCGAACCCCACGTGATGAACCGCGATGACGGCTGCGGCCATCACGATCGGCCGCCAGTCGCAATAGAGCACCAGCAATGCGAGCAGCACGAAGACGCCGAAGTGCGCCTCCAGTTCGCCCTGGACCTGATGAATGAGCACTCCGGTGAGAACCATGAAGGATGCCGCGACTGCCAGGCGTGTCACCAGCGCGCCGGGAGCCAGACGGTAGATGAGGGCCGGCACGATGGCGGCAGGCACCGCGAGGACCAGCGCGGGTACCCAGCTTCCGTTCCAGAGCGCCACGCACAGACTGGCCACGACATGGGCCGCCAGCGCGGCCAGAAGGATCCTGTCGGCTCGCGTGCGGAATGCTTCGAGCCCCTCGTCGTCCTGATGTGAACCGGTGTTCATGGTGCTCCCTGGGTCAGTTGAGGATCGCGCGGCACATGCCCCGTTCGACCGCGGAAGCGGCTTCAAAGTCCCATAGCGTCCACACGGAGGCGGTCAGCCATCCTGCCAGCAGCGTCCACGCGAGAAGACTGCGGCGGCGTACCTGGGCCCTGGGAGACGTCGAACGATCCATGGTGTCAATATCGGCAGTGCGGGTGGGCCCTTGAGCGGAAAGGTCCTTCTGTCCTTTCCCGACCCCGTGACCCACGGAACGCCGGTGCTATAGTCGGCGGCGATGCCGTTCGCCCAGAAGGTCCCGACCGATGCAAGTAGAACTGAGTTATGGGCGGGGCACCCTGCCCGTCGCCCTCCCCCCGCAGGCGAAGATCACCGTCATCCGCAAGCCTGCCATGCCCGTCCTGCCGGACCCTGCAGGCGCCGTCGAGGCCGCACTCGCCGCCCCCGTGGGTTCGGACCGCCTGCAGGCGATTGCCCGCGGCAAGTCGTCGGCCTGCATCCTGATATGCGACATCACCCGTCCCGTTCCCAACGGGCTGCTGTTGCCGCCGCTGGTCCGGACACTGCTGGCCGCCGGCATTCCTGCCGACCGCATCGTCGTGCTGGTCGCCACCGGACTGCATCGCCCGAACCTGGGCGCGGAACTGGACGAACTGGTCGGTGACCGCTGGGTCCGCGAGACGGTGCGGGTCGAGAACCACTACGCCCGCAACGACGAGGATCACGTGGATCTGGGGCGCACTCCCCATGGAACGGCCGTCCGGCTCGACCGGCGATTCGTCGAAGCCGAGTTGCGGATCGTCACCGGCCTCGTGGAACCGCACTTCATGGCGGGCTACTCCGGCGGCCGCAAGGTCATCGCACCCGGCATCGCGCACGCCGAGACCATCACGACGTTCCACAGCCACCGGTTCATGGCCGACCCGGCCGCGGAGAACTGCGTGCTGGAGGGCAATCCGCTGCACCGGGAGCAGCTTGCGATCGTCGGCATGGTCGGTGAAGTGTTCGCAGTCAACACCGTGCTGGACGAGCATCGCCGCCTTTCCTTCGTCAATTTCGGGGAGGTCGTCGCGAGCCACCTGGAAGCGGTGGAGTTCATCGGCCGCTATGCCCGGGTTCCGGTGAACCGGCGCTTCGGCACCGTGGTCACCAGCGCCGCAGGCTATCCTCTGGACAAGACGTACTACCAGACGGTGAAGGGCATGGTGGCGCCTCTGGACATTCTCGCTCCCGGCGGCAATCTCATCATCGCATCGGAGTGCTCCGAAGGCATGGGATCGTCCGAATACGTCGAAGCGCAGAAGCGCCTCATCGGTCTGGGTCCGGATGGATTCCTCTCCGCAATCTCGGTCAAGAGCCACGCCGACATCGACGAATGGCAGACCCAGATGCAGGTGAAGCCGATGCGGGTGGGTCGGGTGCGGCTCTATGCCGGCAAGCTCGGGCCCCAGGACAGGCCCCTCACGGGCGTCGACATGATCGACGCGGTGGACGACGCGGTCGCGCGCAGCATCCGCGAAACCGGCGATCCCCACGTCGCCGTGATTCCGGAAGGCCCTTACGTCGTCCCGGTCTATCAGGCGTCCGCGTGAGCCGGGCCCGTCCCGGCCAGGCGGCGCCGAAAGCAAAGCCTGGGAATGCGCGATTCGTGGCCACCCGCGCCCGGTCGGCGTCCGGACTCCCGGGTGGCAGACCCGGTGACCCGACACCGCCCACGGTACCGCACCGGTAGAGCGGGAAACCCATTCGAGGAAGTCTTCCGGGCCTGTCGCTGCCCGGTGACACGAAGCCGCCTCGACCCGCGCTTCGTGCAACACGTTTGCATCACGGACGTACCTGTGCTCTAATCGCCTCAGCTCGATTCCCGCAACACAGATGCATCACGGATGTTCCGGCATGCTGATGCGGGTGATCCTGTCACAAGCCCCACCTTGATCGCTCTCTCCTCCGGGGTCTTGTCTTGCGTGCCCGGGCCATGGCGCCCGGGCCTTTCTTTTCCGGCCAGCCCCTTCGTCGGCAGTTCACCAGTTGTAGATCGCCGTCACCCACAGCTTGGTCGTATCCCGCTTGCGGGCACCTGCCGGGGTCAGCACGTCGTCCTCGTCGAACCGGCCAAACTCGAACTTGCCCGTGAACTGTTTCGTGAATGCGTACGTGACCCCAAGATCCCACTCGCTGCCATAGCGGATCCCCCCCACGTCCGAGCGCAGATCGTGATACTCGGTGTAGACCTGAACGCCGGCGATCGTGGCTCCGCCGGACACGAACGAATCGCGGATCCCCTGCGCCGGGGTGGCAGGAACTGGTCCGCCCAGCCCTGGAACAGGTGGTTCGTCCCCAGGGGCGTCTGAAAGGCGTAGAGGCCGTTGTTGCTGCCCAGATGCTCGTGATCGAAACGGACGAACAGCTTGTCCCGCTGGACTCCCCCGCCGAGTCGCCAGTACGAGGCGTCGATCCGGTTGTCCCCGTCTGCGTAACTGTCCTGCTTGGCATACTCCGCCGTGTACAGGGCCTTGTAGGCGGGAGACAGCGGCCACGCCCCGTTCGCGCGCACCCCCACGATGCGGTTCGAGTTGTCGGCAAAGCCCGTCGCCTGACCGGTGTTCGGCTGGTCCTGCAGATAGGCGAAGGCCACCAGCTGGTTGTCGGGCCTGTAGGTCCAGGCGGCGCGGAACAGATCGATGCGCGTCTGCCGTTGCAGCGCGTAGATGTTCTTGACCCGTTCGAAGTGCGCGTATTGCAGTTCCAGGTCGGGGAGCGAGCGGTTCTCGACGAGGGCCCGTTGAAGACCTGCATCACCTGCCGGAACTCCACGTTGCCGATGTAGCGGACGTTGTCCAGCTTGAGCGACATGCGTCCCACGCGGATCTTCGTCTGCGGCAGACCGGTGTAGTCGAGGTACAGCTGGTTGACGTCGGTGTTCTCGGGGTCCGCCACCGTGGGATACACGGCGGAGGCCAGCGGGGTGTCGTTGTAGTTCTGGTCGCCGATGCGCGCGACGTTGATGGCCTCCGCGTAGAGGCTGAATCCCTGGTACGGCAGCGTGCGCCAGCCGAGCAGCGTCCGGTTGGTGAAAGCATCGGCATTGTCCGTCTTGCCGTCCTGTTCCACGTGTTCGTAGCGGGGCCGCAGATTGAAGGTCAGCTTGCCGCCGGTCAGTGCTTCGTTCAGGCTCGAAGCTGACGGTGGAGCGGCGTCCGCAGCCAGCACGACCGGCACATCCCCGACCCCGTGGCCAAAGCGAATGCGCAGAAGGCTGCGCTCGTTCGAATTGTCATCCTGCTCTCCAGAGTGGCGCGAGCACGGCGCTCTTGGTGACGGCCACGCCCACGATGTAAAGAAACACTGCCTGTGCACCGATCCATGCGGCGACGCGGATCCGCGTCGGCCGTGCCCAGCGGAAGGCGGCCATGCCCAGAGCGATGTAAGCGACAAGAAGCGACAGCTTGGCCGCAAGAAAGCCATGCATCGCAGGCACGACGAACCAGTGGCTCGCCAGGTACACGGCTGACAGCAGCAGCACCGAATCGACGGCATGCGGTACCACCCGCACCCATCGCCGGCCGCTCATCGGCGAACCGGTGAAGCGCCAGATCCCGCGCGTCACGAACAGGGCGTAGCTGATGGCGGCACAGCACATGTGCACGATCTTCACGGTGCCATAGGCGTCCATGCGGTTCAGTCGTCCAGCACGCCGACGTCCAGCGCCGCGAACCACTCGATGAAACGCCCCACGCTTCTGCCACGGTAGATGGCCCCGTGCTGAGGACACAGCATGTCGATCTCCATCGACGACACGCGTTCGCACCACTGGTCTCTGGCCCTGGCCGACCCCATCCAGCGCCGGTGAAACTTCTCGGCGTGCCGGATGTGCGAATCGAAGTCCTCGACATACAGGCCAGACTCGTCCGGCGGGAGCAGCGCTGCGCCGACGTCGCCCGAGAAGAGAATGCGCGCCTTGGGGTCGTACAGATGATGGTTGCCCGACGAATGCAGGTAGTGCGCGGGAATCGCTTCCAGCGTCAGTCCTTCGAGCGATATCTGTTTGCCCGCATCAGGAATGGGCAGGAAGGTATCTGCGGCACCGCCGAAGTGCGGAATGAAGCCGCACCACAGCCAGCTGACGTGGCAGCGCAGCGCGGGGTTGCACTGAAGCCAGAGCGCCAGGGAAGAGATGATGTCGGGGTCCTGATGCGAGGCGAAGATCTCGCGGATGCAGGTCGGATCCACTTGCGCGCTGATGGCCGAGAACACCTCGGGAAAGATCTCGGACCCGCCCGGATCGCACAGCAGGCCCGCGTCGCCGTTCAGCACCAGATATTCGTTCGTGTCGATCACGTAGTCCGGCCGGGCCGGATCTCTCGCGACGACCAGCCAGCGATGCTTGCCGTCCTGGTGGATCACGTGGCAGGTCTTCACTGTTCCGCCTCCCGCGCGTGGCGCTTGAGTGTGTCGATGGAGTCGATGATCTGCTGCACGGTGGCGCCGAACTCTTCCGCCACCTGGGACAGTGACGCCGCGTGAGGGCCTCCGTAGGCGGCCTCGATCCGCGAGGTGCGGGCGAGAACGGCGCCGAACTGGGCCAGCGTCTCGGCCTCGGAGAGCGTCTGGGCGAAGGACCGCCGGGTGCCCGCCAGTGCGCGGCGCCGGCGCTCTGCGTCCTTGGCGTGCTCCGCCAATGCCCGCTCGAGACGAGCAAGCCCGCCAGGTGATTCGGGGCCGGTGAGCGATCTGGCGCGCATCAGGGTCTGTTCGATACGGGTGCGCGAGGCATCCTCGGTCACTGCGCGCACGATCTCCGCCGTCAGGGTGCGCAGGCGCTCCATGGCGTGTTGCAGCTGATGGATGAAGTCGCGCAGTTCTCCCGACAGCACGCGAAATCCGAGAGCGCTGGAGCCGGCGCGCCGCGCAAGGAAGATCGCGTTGAGCGCCATGAGATTGACGCTGAAGGCAGTCCGGACGATGCGCTTGATCTCCTCGTTCACGGCCACCGCCTGCATCAGGCTGCGCGCGCAGTCGCGCTCGCCGGCCATGGCTCTAGAACCCGCCATGGACGCCAAGGACGGCTCCCCCGGTCGTTGCCAGAGACAGCAGCAGCAGCACCCAGTGAAGCCGGCCGATCAGATCGAAGGTCGCCCCGGGCCGCGTCGCCGCGCGATGCTGGAACCAGCGATGCAGCCACAGCGGCTCCAGGACGAACAGCATGAGGCTGAACAGGACCCAGATGGCGACCATGGCGTGCATCCACCAGAACCGGGGCAGGAAGAACCGCGGCCACAGGTCGAGCTCGATGACCAGGTACAGGCCGGACGCCCCGGCCAGGAGTGTCGTGAGCCTCGACTGCGCCGCGAACCGCCCTTCCAGCGCCTCGAAGAAGGCGACCCGGCGCCGTTCCTCCACGAGACGGCGTGTTGCCGGCAGCAGCACGGTCGTCACCATCGCCACGCCGCCGATCCAGAGAATGACGGCGATGACGTGCAGGGCCCGGGCGATGGCGAGATCGTTCACGCGTCACTGCACCAGCGGAGAGACGTCCACGCCGAGCGTGCCCTGCGTTCCGCGGCGAAGCATTTCGACGTACTGCCGCGCCGCCGTCTCCCAGGCGAGGCCCGTGAGCTGTGCCTCGATGGAGCCACGGACTTCCTCGAACGGCACCTTCCGGCCCGGCACGCGATGGTCGATCCGGACGACATGCAGACCGTAACGCGAACGGACGAGGCGCGGCGCAATGCCCTCGATCTCCGGATCGAAGAGCACGTCCCGGAGTTCGGGAACGACATCGTTCCTGCCGATCTGTCCGAGCCGCCCCCCCTGCTTCCCGGACGGACAGTTCGACAGCTGCTCGGCCGCCTGCTCGAACGTTCCCGGCTCCTCGCGCACCCGCAGCAGCGTGTTCTCGGCCTGGTGGAGAAGCGCACGCACGTCCACACCGGGTGTCACGGCGAAGAGAATGTGCGCGGCCTCCACAAGTTCGTCGGCAGTGAACTCCGCGACGTTGCGTTCGTAGTGCCGCTGGCACTCCGCCTCGGTCGGCTGCGGAACGGTGACCTCACGATCGAGCAGGGCCTCGATGCGGCCGTCGTCCGAGTCACCCTCAAGGCCCAGCGCGTCGGCTCGCTCCAGCAGCAGCGAGCGGATGCTTCGCAGCGGGCTGTCTGCGGTTTCGATGGCGTTCATCAGCCGGCCCTCCTCATCGGTGAACGTCCACGCGTCCGCACGATCTGGTACGGGCGCAGCGCGTAGGCGAGCGCACCGAATCCGCTCCAGATGTGCACCATGCGGGTGAAGGGAAACACGAGGAAGATGGTGAGTCCCAGGAACATGTGGAGCTTGAAGACCCACCCCGCCTCCGCGATGAGGTCGGCCGCCCCGCTGCGGAAGGTGACGATGTGCTGGGCCCAGGCCGCCAGCCGCACCATCATGCTTCCGTCCAGGTGCTGCGCGGAGAACGGCAGCGTCGCCAGGCCGAGCAGCAACTGCACCCAGAGAATCACCGCGATGGCGATGTCCGAACGTCGGCTGGTGGCCCGGATCCGGGGGTCGGACAGTCTGCGATGCAGCAGTATGGTCAGCCCGACGAACGCGGCGACTCCGGCCAGACCGCCCGAGACCATGGCCAGCAACTGCTTGTCGCCGGCGGACACGAAATGCTCGTAGACCCAGTGCGGCGTGAGCATCCCGAAGAAATGCCCGAACAGCAGGAACAGCACC
Organism: Betaproteobacteria bacterium; assembly: GCA_016713305.1. NCBI lineage: Bacteria > Pseudomonadati > Pseudomonadota > Betaproteobacteria > Betaproteobacteria bacterium. Next base: position 86,149 of record JADJPK010000007.1, on the reverse strand, counting down.
CCGACGTGGAACAGGTTGGATCCCAGCCGGAGCTGACCGCGCCTCAGCAGTTGCGAGGAGTCGCTCTTCCACGTGTACTGCTCGCGGTCGAAGCGCAGGAGGCATCCGACGAAGAAGACGCCCAGGCAGACATAGGGGTAGATGCCGAACAGGAACTGATGCAGATAGTGGTCGATGTCCATTCCAGTCTCCTTTGACTCAGGCTGCGCGAGGCGAGTCCCGCAGCGCCGGTGATCCGTTCCAGCCCGTACCGCAGCCCCGCCCGGATGCGGCGGCGCTGCAGGACGCGTCGGCCGTGCCCGGACCGAACGCCGGTTGTTCCGCCCACAGCGCATCCATCGCTTCCCGTTCGGCTTCCGAGTCGACCGCAGCCGGTTCGCCCGGACGGCCGAGCCCTTCCTCCCCGGCCACATCCAGGAGGGCGGTGAAGACCGCGTGATAGGCGCTGCCCCGGTCCCGCAAATGCGTTCCCACGGACCGGAGGATGTGGGCGCAGTCCGAGAGCATTTCCCGCGCTTCCTTCACCGGCCGGCGGCTCAGGTATTCCAGCATCGCCGGCAGGTAGTCGGGCAGTTCCGAAGGCGCCAGGAAGAACCCGCCCTTCTCGTACACCTGGCGCAGATCCACCATCGCCTGCCCGCGATCGCGCGAATCGCCATGCACGTGCTCGAACAGGTGCAACGAGACCGACCGGTTGCGGTCGAACACGGCGACGTACTGCTCCTCCAGGTCGAGCGGATCCGACCCGGCCATCTCCTGCATGAGCACCTTGAGCGCACGCCGGCCGCCGGAACCCACCAGGCCTTCATCCACCATCACGGCGTGGAGATCGGGAAGCGCCTCGACCAGCGCCTCGGAGGGATAGTCGAGCAGGCTGCCCAGAACCTTGAATGTCTTCATGTCGTCTGTCTCCGTGGCCTTCACTTCGCCGTGAGGGGGATGAACTTCTTCTTGGATTTGCCACCGAACAGGCTCGGCTCGGACACGCCGTCCGAGCAGCCGTTGCCGAACGAGAAGCCGCATCCGCCGCGCAGATCGAATGTGTTCTCCGCATACTCGCGGTGCGTCGTGGGAATGACGAAGCGGTCCTCGTAGTTCGCGATGGCGAGGTAGCGGTACATGTCTTCCACCTCGGCTGCCGTGAGACCCGCCTGCTTCAGGACTTCCGGGTTCTCCCGGTTCTCGACGTGGCGGTCCCGCATGTAGGCGCGCATGGCCAGCATGCGTTCCAGGGCGTCGGCCACCGGTTTCTCGTCGCCGGCGGTGAGCATGTTCGCGAGGTACTGCAGCGGAATGCGCAGGCTGCGCACGTCCGGAAGCGACCCGAACGTGCCCATCTGGCCGCTCTGCGCCGCCGAGGTGATCGGGGACAGGGGCGGCACGTACCACACCATGGGAAGCGTGCGGTATTCCGGGTGCAGGGGCAGGGCGATCTTCCACTCCATCGCCATCTTGTAGACCGGCGAACTTCTCGCGGCGGTGAGCCAGGCCTCGGGAACGCCGTCGCGCCGTGCCTGCTCGATCACTTCCTCGGCATGGGGATCCAGGAAGATCCCCAGTTGCGCCTTGTAGAGGTCGCGGGGATCGCTGCACGCGGCCGCCTGCTCGATGCGGTCCGCGTCGTACAGCAGGACGCCCAGGTAGCGGATGCGTCCGACACAGGTCTCCGAGCACACGGTGGGTTGGCCGGCCTCGATGCGCGGATAGCAGAAGATGCACTTCTCGGCCTTGCCGCTTTGCCAGTTGTAGTAGATCTTCTTGTACGGGCAGGCCGACACGCACATGCGCCAGCCGCGGCACTTGTCCTGGTCGATGAGGACGATGCCATCCTCCTCGCGCTTGTAGATGGAGCCCGACGGGCACGCCGCGACGCACGCCGGGTTCAGGCAGTGCTCGCACAGACGCGGCAGATACATCATGAACGTGTTCTCGAACTGCCCGTAGATCTCCTTCTGGACGTTCTCGAAGTTCGCGTCACGCGAGCGCTTGTCGAACTCGCCGCCGAGAATCTCCTCCCAGTTCGGCCCCCACTCGATCTTCTCCATCCGCTGTCCCGTGATGAGACTGCGCGGCCTGGCCACCGGGGGCGCCTTCATCTCCGGAGCGGTGTGCAGGTGCTGGTAGTCGAACGTGAAGGGCTCGTAGTAGTCGTCGATCTGGGGCAGGTGCGGATTGGCGAAGATCTTCATCAGCACCTGCCACTTGCCGCCGATGCGCGGTTCGATCCTGCCATTGCTCTTGCGAACCCAGCCGCCGCTCCAGCGTTCCTGGTTTTCCCAGTCCTTGGGATAGCCGATGCCAGGCTTGGTCTCGACGTTGTTGAACCAGGCGTACTCCATGCCCTCCCGGTTGGTCCACACGTTCTTGCAGGTCACCGAGCAGGTGTGGCAACCGATGCACTTGTCCAGGTTGAGGACCATGCCGATCTGTGCGCGTACTTTCATGATGTGTGTCTCCTGCTCACCGATCGCCCGAGGCGACCTCGTCCATCCAGTCCACCCTGGCCATCTTGCGCACCACCACGAACTCGTCCCGGTTGGTGCCGATGGTTCCGTAGTAGTTGAAGCCGTAGGAGAGCTGCGCGTAGCCGCCGATCATGTGGGTGGGCTTGAGCACGCAGCGCGTGACGGAGTTGTGGATGCCGCCGCGGGTCCCCGTGATCTCCGAACCGGGTACGTTCACGATCTTTTCCTGCGCGTGGTACATGAGGCACATGCCCTCGTTCACGCGCTGGGAGACCACCGCGCGGGCCGTGATGGCGCCGTTCACGTTGTAGAGCTCGATCCAGTCGTTGTCCTCGATGTCCGCCTTGCGCGCGTCGGTCTCCGACAGCCACACGATCGGTCCGCCGCGGGACAGGGTCAGCATGATCTGGTTGTCCGTGTAGGTGGAGTGGATGCCCCACTTCTGGTGCGGAGTGATGAAGTTGAGCACCACCTCGCGGTTTCCGTTGGCGCGCTTGCCCGCCACCGGTGCCACCGCCTTGAGATCCACGGGCGGACGGTAGGCGCACAGACCTTCGCCGAAGGCGAGCATCCACCGGTGGTCCTGGTAGAACTGCTGACGCCCGGTGAGTGTGCGCCAGGGGATCAGCTCGTGGACGTTCGTCCAGCCGGCGTTGTAGCTCACGCGCTCCGATTCGATGCCGGACCACGTGGGCGACGAGATGATCTTGCGCGGCTGGGCCTGCACGTCGCGGAAGCGGATCTTCTCGTCCTCCTTCGGAATCGCCAGGTGAAGGTGCTCCCGTCCCGTGATCTTCGACAGGGCCTCCCACGCCCTCACCGCGACCTCGCCGTTGGTCTCGGGTGCCAGCATCAGGATCACCTCCGCGGCGTCGATGTCGGATTCGATCCGGGGCATGCCCTGCGTGATCTTCGGTTCCGTGACCGGATAGTTGAGGGCGCGCAGATTGTCGACCTCGTGCTCGGTATTCCACGAAATGCCCTTGCCGCCGTTGCCCGCCTTCGTCATGAGCGGACCGAGCGCCGTGAACTTGCGGTAGGTGTTCGGATAGTCGCGTTCCACCACGGTGATGACCGGCGCGGTCTTCCCGGGCACGAGAGGGCAGTCGCCCTTGCGCCAGTCGTTCATCTCGAACGGCTGCGCCAGTTCGGCAGGCGTGTCGTGCATCAGGGGGGTGAGCACCACTTCCTTCTCCACGCCCAGGTGTCCCTGAGCGACCTCCGAGAACTTGCGGGCGATTCCCTTGTAGATCTCCCAGTCGCTGCGTGCTTCCCACACCGGATCCACGGCCGCCGAGAGCGGGTGGATGAAGGGATGCATGTCGGAGGTGTTGAGATCGTTCTTCTCGTACCAGGTGGCCGTGGGCAGCACGATGTCGGAGTACAGACAGGTCGTCGACATGCGGAAGTCCAGCGTGACCAGCAGGTCGAGCTTTCCTTCCGGCCCCTGCTCGCGCCACCGCACCTCCTCCGGCTTGCTCCCCCCTTCCACGCCCAGGTCCTTGCCCTGCACGCCATGCCGGGTCCCGAGCAGATGCTTGAGGAAGTACTCGTGTCCCTTGCCGGAGCTCCCCAACAGGTTGGAGCGCCACACGAACATGTTGCGCGGGAAGTTCGCGGGATTGTCCGGGTCCTCGCACGACATCCGCAGGCTCCCCGACTGCAGCGCCTCGACGACGTATTCCTTCGCATCCTTTCCGGCCGCCTGCGCGTCCTTGCATATCTGGATAGGGTTCGTCTCGAGTTGTGGAGCGGACGGAAGCCAGCCCATGCGTTCGGCGCGAACGTTGAAATCGATCAGCGATCCCTTGAAGTCCTTGCGGTCCGCCAGCGGTGACAGGATTTCACCCACATCCAGCTTCTCGTAGCGCCATTGGTCCGTGTGCGCGTAGAAGAAGGACGTCGAGTTCATCTGGCGGGACGGGCGGTGCCAGTCCAGGGCGAACGCCAGGGCCGTCCAGCCGGTCTGCGGGCGCAGCTTTTCCTGCCCCACGTAGTGCGCCCAACCGCCGCCGGACTGGCCCACGCACCCGCACATGAGCAGCAGATTGATCACGCCCCGGTAGTTCATGTCGGAGTGGTACCAGTGGTTCATGGCCGCGCCAATGATCACCATCGACTTGCCGCCGGTCTTCTCGGCGTTGTCGGCGAACTGGCGCGCCACCGTGATCACGTCTTCGGCCTTGACGCCGGTGATGCGTTCCTGCCACGCAGGCGTGTAGGGAATGTCCTGGTCGTAGGACGACGCAACGTTGCCCCCGCCCAGTCCCCGGTCGAGGCCATAGTTGGCGCACATGAGGTCGAACACGCTGGCGACGAGTGTCTCGCCTTCGACCAGAGCCAGCTTCCTCACCGGCACGTTGCGCACGAGCACGTCCGTTCCCTGATCGTTCGCCGCGAAGTGCGCCGTGGAAATTCCGCCGTAGTAGGGGAACGCGACGGCCGCAATGCTGTCGGCGGAACCGATGAGCGACAGGCTGAGCCTCACGTCGGCGCCGGTCGCGCCGTCGCGCTGCTCGATGTTCCACTTGCCCAGGTCTTCGCCGGGCTTCTGGTTCCAGCGGAATCCGATGGAACCGTTGGGCGCGACGACCTTGCCGGTGTGCTCGTCGAAGCCCACGGTCTTCCATTCCGGCTGATTCGCCTGTCCCAGGGTGTCGGAGAAGTCCGAAGCGCGGACGAAGCGGTCCGGCACCAGTCGTCCGTCGCGCTCGACCAGCTTCACGAGCAGCGGCATGTCGGTGTAGCGCCGGCAGTAGTCCTGGAAGTAGTCGGCCTTCCTGTCCAGGTGGAATTCACGCAGGATCACGTGCCCCATCGCCATGGCCAGTGCCGCATCGGTGCCCTGCTTCGGATGCAGCCACAGGTCGGCCAGCTTGGAGACCTCCGCGTAGTCGGGCGTGACCGCCACCACCTTGGCGCCCTTGTAGCGGACTTCCGTGAAGAAGTGCGCGTCGGGTGTGCGCGTCTGCGGTACGTTCGAACCCCACGCGATGAGGAACGTGGAGTTGTACCAGTCGGCCGACTCGGGAACGTCCGTCTGTTCGCCCCAGGTCTGCGGGCTCGACGGCGGCAGATCGCAATACCAGTCGTAGAAGCTCATGCACACGCCGCCGATCAGGCTCAGGTATCTCGAACCTGCCGCGTAGGACACCATGGACATGGCGGGGATGGGCGAGAACCCCACGATGCGGTCCGGTCCGTACTTGCGGATCGTGTAGACGTTGGCCGCAGCGATGATCTCCTGCACTTCGTCCCAGTTGGAACGGACGAAGCCGCCCTGCCCGCGGATGGACTTGTACGAACGCGCGCGCTCCTGATCTTCCACGATGGACGTCCACGCCTGAACCGGCCCCAGGTTCCTGCGCGCCTCGCGCCACAGACGTATGAGCCGGCCGCGCACCATCGGATACTTGATGCGGTTTGCGCTATAGAGGTACCAGGAGTACGACGCGCCGCGCGCGCAGCCGCGCGGCTCGTGGTTGGGCATGTCGGGCCGCGTGCGCGGGTAGTCCGTCTGCTGCGTCTCCCAGGTGACCACGCCGCCCTTCACGTAGATCTTCCAGCTGCACGAGCCCGTGCAGTTCGTTCCGTGCGTGGAACGGACGATCTTGTCGTGCTGCCACCGCTTGCGGTAGCCGTCCTCCCACGTGCGATCTTCGCGCGTGACCATGCCGTGCCCCTCGGAGAACTCCTCCGGGGTCTCGGTGAAGAAAAGCAGACGGTCGAGAAAATGGCTCATTCAGTGCTCCTGGAGGTCGGCGGGAATGACGGGATGGGGTCTGCCCGCGGTGCTTGTCTTGTTGTGTCCTGGCATGCGAAAGAAGGAGGCCGTGCCCGATCAGCAGGGCATCGGCGCGTTGCGGCGCGCGTACTGCCACCACGTGACGAGCACGCACGTCACGTAGAAGCCGATGAAGCAGTAGAGGGCCGCGGCCGGACTGCCCGTCATCGCGATCGACGTGCCGTAGCTCTTGGGAATGAAGAATCCGCCGTAGGCGCCGACGGCACCGGCGAAACCCAGAACCGCCGCCGCTTCCTTGTTGCCTTCCTTGACGGCCTTTTCACGCTGGGCGCCATCGCGGTTGCCCGAGGCGCGCAGATGCTCCGTGAGGAAGATGATCGGGATCATGCGGAAGGTCGAACCGTTGCCGATGCCCGTGGTGAGGAACAGCAGCATGAACATGATCAGGAAGCCCGTGAAGTTGCCGCCCTGACCCTGAACCGGAAGATAGAACAGGACTCCGACGACCCCTGCGGTCATGGCCACGAAGTTCCACAGGGTCACTTGCGCGCCGCCCAGCTTGTCGGACAACCATCCGCCGAAGGGCCTCACGACTGCTCCGACCAGAGGTCCCATCCACGCGAAATGCAGCGGATTCACCGCCGGGAACTGTGACTTGATGAGCAGCGGGAAACCGGCGGCGTAACCGATGAACGAGCCGAAGGTGCCGAGATAGAGCAGGCACATCAGCCAGTTGTGCTTGCGCTTGAATATCACCGCCTGGTCGGCGAACGACGCCCTGGCGTCGGCGATGTCGTTCATGCCGAACCAGGCTGCCGCGGCCGCCAGCGCGATGAACGGAACCCAGATGAAGGCTGCGTTCTGCGCCCACACCTCGACCGGCTGGCCGGTCTTGGCCGTGATGAACTGGGAGGCGCCGCCGATGAAGCCGAAGATCGGCATGGTGATCACGATGGGCGCGAGAAACTGGACCGACGAGACGCCCAGGTTCCCCAGGCCGGCGTTGAGGCCGAGGGCGGAACCCTTGCGTTCCTTGGGAAAGAAGAAGCTGATGTTCGCCATGCTGGAGGAGAAATTGCCTCCGCCCAGTCTGCACAGGAGCGCGAGGCCCAGCATCGTCGGATAGCTGGTCGTCGGATCCTGCACCGCCACGCCTATCCCCCCGGCCGGAAAGAGCAGCGACGCCGTCGACAGCGCCGTCCACCGGCGGCCGCCGAACACGGGCACCATGAAGGAATAGAAGATGCGCAGCGTCGCGCCGGAAAGCGCCGGTGCCGCGGCCAGCCAGAAGAGCTGGTTGGTCGTGAACCGGAAGCCGAGCCCGTTGAGGTTGACGGCCACCACGCTCCAGAGCTGCCATACGGCGAAGGCGAGAAACAGCGCCGGGATGGAGATCCATAGATTGGCATTGGCGATGGCCTGACCCTGGCGTTCCCAGAACTGCTTGTCCTCGGGCGTCCAGATGGTCAGCACGCGGGAGCGCCGGCCTTGGTTCAAGACTTGGGTTGTCATGGTGTTCTCCTGGAAATTGCGTCGTGGCGAGACGGTTCGGCGTTCCTTCAGGCCGCGCGGGGCCCGATGACTTCGAGACGCCGGACCTCTGTGAAGTACATCCAGATGAGGGAGACCCACACGACGCCGTACATCAACATGAAGCAGCTCGTCCGCACGCCCGTGAGATCCAGCAGCGCACCGAACAGGATGGGAAGGAGGAATCCGCCGAGCCCGCCGGCCAGGCCGACCACGCCGGACACCACGCCGATGTTTCCGGGGAAGTCGTCGGAGATGTACTTGAAGACGGAGGCCTTGCCGAAGGCCCACGCCATGCCCATGACGAACATGATGGCGGTGAAGCCCCAGGGGCCCAGTCCGACGTGGAACGTGCGGGGACCCTGCACGGTCTGGATGGTGAAGTCGGTCTGCGGGTAGGAAAGAAGGAACAGGCAGATCCAGCTCACCCACAGCACCCACCAGGTGACCATGTGCGCGCCCCACTTGTCCGACATCCACCCGCCCAGCGCGCGCAGCACGCCGCCGGGAAGCGAGAAACAGGCGGCGAGCAATGCGGCGATGCGGATGTCGAAGCCGTATTCGTTGAGGTAGTACTGGACCATCCACAACGAGAGCGCGACATAACCGCCGAAGACGATCGAGTAGTACTGGCAGTACTTCCAAACCCGCGGATCCCTGAGAACTGCAAGCTGCTGGCGCCATGTGACCGTGGCATCGACACGGTGCGCGGGATCGGAGTGCGTGAAGATCCAGAAGAGGACGGCCGTGACCGCCATCGCGATGGCGTAGACACGCGGCACCATGGTCCAGCCGGCGGCGACCACGATGGCCGGCGCCACGAACTTGGTGACGGCCGCGCCCGAGTTGCCGGCGCCGAACACGCCCATGGCGAGCCCCTGCCGTTCCTTCTTGAACCAGCGTGCGACGTAAGGCGTTCCCACCGAGAACGAACCGCCGGCCACGCCGACGAAGAGGCCCAGGACCAGGAAGTGCCAGAACTCCGTGGCGTAGGAGATGAGCCAGATCGGCACGACGGTGGCCAGCATGAGCGCGAAGAACACCACGCGGCCCCCGAACCTGTCCGTCCACATGCCCAGGGGCACGCGGACCAGGGAGCCCGTCAGGACCGGCGTGGCCGTCAGCAGACCGAATTGCGTTGCGTTGAGACCCAGCGTCTTCTTGATGGGAATGCCGATGACCGCGAACATCATCCAGACGGCGAAGCAGATGGTGAACGCGATCGTGCTTGCCACCAGTACCGATGTCTGCCGCGTTACCTGCGTGCTCACTGTGCTTTTCCTCCGCTTGTCATGCACGCAATTTACGGAGCGAACGCCGGCACCGGCATTCGCCGGAGGAACAGAAGACACGCGTCGGAAGGCGGAGCGGAGCTAGTACTTTTGAACTATCAAGTCCGGCGCCACACGAAAGCCGTGGCAGGAGCCCCGCAACCGGCGTACCCGTGCCGGGGTGCGCCGCCAGAGCCGGTCCGGCGCCTCAGGCGCGCGGGGCGGGACGGAGGTATAGAGCAAAAGGGGGCGGCGCTTGGAGTACTGCGACTTCGGCGGGCACGCCGCAACGGGCAGAACCGGAACTCGCGGACGCAGGGCTTTCAGTCCTCGCCTCGTTCAAGCGCCGGGTTCCAGAGCTGCAGGGCGTCGAACCCTTCCGGCAATGCGGAGCGCCCCGCTTCCTCGGTCACGGCAAACGCGAGCTTGCTGGTGAGCCGCTTGGAGTAGGTGGAGGTGAGGACGCCGTCGCGGGAACGCACCAGCCGCACGACTGGCGCCTGCGGATCGAGCGTCCGCTTGACGGCCATGGCCGTCTCGCCGTTCTTGAGCCGCACGACCGTCCCGGGAGGATAGATGCCGACGGCGCGCGCGAGCCGTGCGGCCACCTGCGTATCCATGGTCGGACCGGCGTCGGTGAGCAGCTTGCGCAAAGCGATGCTGCATGGCACGGCTGTGCGGTAGGCGCGCTCGCTCACGGTCGCGCAGAACTTGTCCGCCACGGAGATCACGCGGGCCGGGAGGCCGATCGCGTCGCCCGCAAGCTTGCGTGGATATCCCGTGCCGTCGTGGGCCTCGTGATGTTCCAGAACGGCCTGCAGGAGTACCGCGTCGTCGACGCCTGCCGCGGTCAGGCGGTCCACCGCGGCCTGGGGATGCCGGGCGATCTGCGATTTCTCCTCAGGGGTCATGGCCTGCCGGAAGAACAGCGCTTCCTGGACCTCCACGATCGAGAGGTTCATGGCGAGTGCGGCAGCCGCGGTGGCCGTGCGCACGTCGTCCGGAACTTCGAGATCGCCCAGAAGCACCTCGGACAGAACGGCCACATTGACCGACTGCCGGATGGCATAGGGCGAAGTCCGCAGCCACTGGATGCTCGCGATGGCGGCATCCACATCCAGGGACACCGCCCGGCGCAGCCGCATGGCGCAGTCGGCAAGGCCGCCGGGCAACCCCGCGTCGTTGCCGGAACCGAAGAGCGCCCCAAGATCGTTCCGGAGCGTTTCGAGTTCGTGGAAGACCGATACCTTCCTCCAATCCGCCGTCTGTGCTGCGTCACCTCCACGCTCCTCGCGCAGGCGGGCCACCGTCTCCGCCTCGCCCCAGATGCCTTCCTCGAGCAGACGCGCCAGCTGCCGCTCCGTCAGCACGACCTGCCCCCGGGCCAGCAGGAGCACGCCCGTGCGCGTGTACACATCCAGGGGAAGGGACTCGCCGGCGACCAGATCGCCCGCTTCGAGCTGAGTCCGCTCAGCGGCCACGACACGGGGCTCCGTTCCAGTTCGAACGAACAGCACCGGATCGGGCTGCGCCGGGCGCCACGCGACAGACCCGCAACCTGGCCGATGGTGGCGCGGAAACGGCCCGCGGCGGCAAGGAAAAGGTCAATGCGCGCAAGGACTGGCGACTGCGGGTACGTTCCAAAGGCACTTGTCGCATACCGGTGACAGGAAGCTTCAAGGCTACCGGCATCCGGTGAGCGCGTAAATCGGATCGATCAACGCATTCGAACCACGCCCCGGTCCGGGGACGGTCCCGTTCAGGAACCGGACAGACCGTGTTCCACGGCGAAGACGGCGGCCTGCACCCGGCTCTGGAGCTTGAGCTTGCGCAGGATCGACTGCACGTGGATCTTGACCGTGCTTTCGGCGAGGTCGAGCGAGCGCGCGATCTCCTTGTTGGCGGCACCCTTCGCGAGATAGCCGAGGATTTCACGTTCCCGCTGGCTCAGCACGGCAAGCGGAGAAGGCGATGCCGTCGCCATGTCCTTCACGCCCCGGACCAGCTTGCCGGTCATCTCGGGAGAAACAACCGAATCCCCGCGCACGGCGCGCTGGATCGCGTCGGCGAACGCGTCCACATTCACGTTCTTGAGCAGGTAGCCGCTCGCGCCGGCCCGGAGGCAGTCGAGGAGATCCTCGGCGTCCTCCGACACCGTCAGCATGATCACGCACACCTGCGGCAGTTCTTCCACCAGCACCTTGAGTGCCTCCTTGCCCGACATGCCCGGCATGTGCAGGTCCAGAAGGACCGCGTGGGGGAGGAGCTGATGCGCTCTCTTGATGCCGTCCAGCGCATCGGACGCTTCGCCCACCACCTCGAATCCCGGCTGGCGGGAAAGCACCATGCGCACGCCCCCGCGGAACAGCGCATGATCGTCGATCAGCAGCACGCGGATCGGGGTCATGCCACCTGCCTCGACAACACCGGCAGACTGAGCGTGACCGTCGTGCCGCGGCCCGGTACGGAAGCCACCTCCACGCTGCCGCCGACACGATGGGCACGCTCGCGCATGATCTGGAGGCCCACGTGCGTTCCGCCATCGGTGCCATTGCCCGTTGCGAAGCCGATGCCGTCGTCCGCCACCGAGAACCGGTACACCGGACCGCGTTCCATGCGGACGTGCACATGGTGCGCCAAGGCGTGCTTGCGGATGTTGGACAGCGACTCCTGGATGACATGGAGAATCTGGATCTGGGCTTCGGGTGGCGGCTCCACGCCCTCGCCCGACTCCTCGAAGCTCGTCGCGATTCCGGTCTGTCCCTCGAAACGCTCGGCGGCCTGCCGCAGTCCGGCGGCGAGTTCCGCATCGCTCACTCGCGCGCGGAAGTGCACCAGCAGTTCGCGCACGTCGTCGTAGCACTCCTGCACGCCGTCGCGCATCTGCTTCACCTCCTGCCGTGCCGAGTCCACGTGCCCGCGCTGCAACGAATCGTCCAGCATCTGCGCCTGCAGATTGAGGAAGGCAAGCGACTGCGCGATGGAATCATGCAGTTCCCGGGCGATGTGATTGCGCTCCTCGCTCACCGCGAGTTCGCGGGCTGCCGACCGCAGTCTTTCGTTCTCCAGCGCCGCACCGAGATGCTGGCCGACCATTTCGAGCAGGCGGATGTCGCGCTCCTCGAAGCTGCGGACCCGCCCGAAGAACAGATTGAAGACGCCGATCGCGCGGCCCGACAGCCGGATGGGGAACACGCCCACTGTCCGGAATCCCGCCGTCGCGCAGGCACGGGTTCCCTGGGGCGCGGAAAGATCCACCGAGATCGCTTCCGCAGAACGGTTGGCCTCGCCGCAGTCGCACAAGGCGGCGTGAGCGCATGTCTCCCCCTGCACGAACGGAGCGGGCAGCCCTTCCGATACCGCGACGGACAGACCCGGATCGCTCGTTGTTGAACCTGACCGCCCCGGCCTGGGCGCCGTAGCTCTTCATGAGTTGCTGAAGGAACCGCCGGCAGAGGTCCTCGGTATCGTTGCCATCGCCCAGCGCCGTTGTCACGGAATAGAGCGTGGAGAGTTCCTGATTCTGCGCCTCGAGCAGGCGCGTCTTGTCCTTCACTCGCGCCTCGAGAGTCGTGTAGAGGTTCTCGAGGTGGGCCGCCATGGCATTGAACGCCTTCGCCACCGTCCCGAACTCGTCACGGCTCTCCACCGGGACGCGAGCGGAAAAATCTTCCGCCTGGATCTGCTGGATGCCAGCGCACAAGGCCGTCACCGGACGGATCACCAGAAGAAACATGAGATAGATGAGCGTCACCGTGCCGATCACGGCCACCGCGATCAGTCCGAACTGCAGCGAGCGGAGCCAGCTCGTCGCATCGGCGTTCTCCTGCTCGATGGCATGCACGAGATCGTCGATGGAAGCGACGAACCGGGTGATCTCGCCAGCGAGGGCGGCCGTCGGCGGAGAAGCTGCCGATGGAGAAGCAAGCGCGCCCTGAACCGCAGGGAGGACGCTCTCCTGCCACCGCGACTCCACCACTGCCAGCCTTTCCGCGATTCCGGTGGCCTTGGGGAGGAACAGGGGGCGCGAGGGATCTCCTCGCTTGATGGTGGCAAGCACGGAGTCGAACTGCGCGAGTTCCGCCTCGATCGCCTGGCGCTGCGCCAGTGTCCTGCCGGTGTGCGCGTATTCGGAGAGCAGCATGCCGATCCGGTAGGACCTCATCCGCTGGCTGCCCATGTCGTTGATCGCGGCAGCTCCGCCTTCGAGCTTCCACGACTGCAGCAGAGTGAGCCCGATGGCCACCAGCCCGAAGACGAGTGCCGCCACGAGGATCCCCACCAGCTTGCTGGCGATGCTCGGGAACAGGGCGCGGGGGGAGGATTCCGGGATGCTCATGTACTTCGTGCCGCAGATGACTCGAAGGGAAGTGTACTTGCATCGGGCGGCGGCACCGGCACACGATCGATGCTGCAAGGCAACACGAGCGATGGAAACGGGCGAGCGCGCAGCCGGAGCAGGCTTCCGTCGGCGAAGCCGATGGATGCGAAGTGCGGAGTCGCGACGCGGGCCGACACGAAGCTCAGGCCGCAGGAACGACCCGGTTCTTCCCTTGGTGCTTGGCCTCGTACATGGCACGGTCGGGCAAGCGCGCAGCCGGAGCAGGCTTCCGTCGGCGAAGCCGATGGATGCGACGTGCGGAGTCGCGAAGCGGGCCGACAGCGGGCTCAGTTCGCAGGAACGACCCGGTTCTTGCCCTGGCGCTTGGCCTCGTACATGGCACGGTCGGGCAAGCGCGCAGCCGGAGCAGGCTTCCGTCGGCGAAGCCGATGGATGCGACGTGCGGAGTCGCGAAGCAGGCCGACACGAAGCTCAGGCGGCAGGAACGACCCGGTTCTTGCCCTGGTGCCTGGCCTCGTACATGGCACGGTCGGGCGAGCGCGCAGCCGGAGCAGGCTTCCGTCGGCGAAGCCGATGGATGCGACGTGCGGAGTCGCGGAGCAGGCCGACACGAAGCTCAGGCGGCAGGAACGACCCGGTTCTTGCCCTGGTGCCTGGCCTCGTACATGGCACGGTCGGGCGAGCGCGCAGCCGGAGCAGGCTTCCGTCCGCGATAGCGGATGGATGCGACGTGCGGAGTCGCGAAGCGGGCCGACAGCGGGCTCAGTTCGCAGGAGCGTTCTGCCCTGGTGCCTGGCCTCGTACATGGCACGGTCGGCGAGCGCGCAGCCGGAGCAGGCTTCCGTCCGCGACAGGATGGATGCGACGTGCGGAGTCGCGAAGCGGGCCGACAGCGGGCTCAGTTCGCAGGAACGACTCGGTTCTTGCCCTGGTGCTTGGCTTCGTACATGGCACGGTCGGGCGAGCGCGCAGCCGGAGCAGGCTTCCGTCGGCGAAGCCGATGGATGCGACGTGCGGAGTCCCGAAGCGGGCCGACAGCGGGCTCAGTTCGCAGGAACGACTCGGTTCTTGCCCTGGTGCCTGGCCTCGTACATGGCACGGTCGGGCGAGCGCGCAGCCGGAGCAGGCTTCCGTCCGCGATAGCGGATGGATGCGACGTGCGGAGTCGCGAAGCGGGCCGACAGCGGACTCAGATCGCAGGAACGACCCGGTTCTTCCCTTGGTGCTTGGCCTCGTACATGGCACGGTCGGGCGACGCCAGCCGGAGCAGGCTTCCGTCTGCGATAGCGGATGGATGCGACGTGCGGAGTCGCGAAGCAGGCCGACAGCGGGCTCAGTTCGCAGGAACGACTCGGTTCTTGCCCTGGTGCTTGGCCTCGTACATGGCACGGTCGGCCCTCTCCAGGAACGCCTCGTCCGTCTCTCCCTTCACGTACTGGGCCACGCCGGCACTGAAGGTGATGAGCACGCGTTCGTTGTCGTGGAGGAAGAACCGTTTCGTGAGTTCGCGCTGCAGCCGCGTCGTGATGGCGAGGGCGTTGTCGAGATCCGTTTCGGACAGGATGATGACGAACTCCTCTCCACCAAAGCGGGCGATGAGGTCGGTGGGTCTCACGGTCCGGCGAATGACGCGCGCCAGATGCACGAGCGCTGCATCGCCGGCAGAGTGACCGTAGGTGTCGTTGAGACGCTTGAAGTTGTCCAGATCGAGCAACGCGATGCACATCGGCTTGCCGGTGCGCTGGGCGCGAGCGATCTCCCGCGTCATGGCATCGTCCAATCCGCGACGATTCAGGGTCCCCGTGAGCTGATCCTCCCGAACCTTCTCGCTCACCTGCTCGAGTTCGGTCTCGAGCTGGCGCACTCGCCGGCTGGCAAGTTCGGCCTGCTGGCGCGCCGCCAGCAGATCGTCCCGGGAACGAAGCATGTCGACCTGCATGCTGCGGGTATCCAGCATGAGTTCCTCGACGATCGTCTTGAGGCTGTCGATGCTCTCGGTCGACGCGATGCGCTCGGAATAGCGCTCGATCTTCTGGTGGTATTCCACCGTGGTGCCGGTGACTTCTCCGAGCCGTTCGATGAACACCGATAGCAGGCTCTTCAGCGTCGACTTCGCATCCGAGAGGCTCGACTTGAGCTGGGACTGCTTGAAGATGACTTCCTTGAAGCCGCGCTCGGCTTCGCGCACCGCGCGCAAATCCACCGGCTTGCTGATGAGTTCGCGGAGGACGGCCACCTGCCCCTGCACCCACTGGTCATCCTCGACCAGTTCGTCCAGGTTGTCCACCACGAGGGCAAGCAGCCGCATCAGGTTGTCGATGAGTTCCTCGTCCGGCTCCACGCGCAGTTCGACCTTGAGCCAGTATTGCTTGAGCTGCTGCCCCACGCGGTTCCAGTCATCCGGCAATTCCGCCTCGCGGATCCGCCAGGCGATCTGGAACAGTTCGGAGTAGACGTCGGAATAGCGCTCGAGCCGGGGAGCGAGGCCGTTTTCCAGTGTGGCGGCCAGGAGCTCGCGCGCCTGCGAAAGGGCCGGGTCCACGGGAAAGGTCGCGGCAGCCGGGACACGCTCGAGACCATCGGCGGGCGGCGCATCCGGCAATGGCAGCGCACCGGCCGGGTTCTCCTGCCAGCTGCGCACGAGATTCTGCAGACGCACCGCGAGTGCCTCGTCGCTGGGCGCCGCCCCAAGGACACGATCCACCCCGTCGCGCTTGCGTGCGACCGTCCAACCGCGATGCGCGGCATCGATCTGACGGAGCGTCTCGCGGAAGACGGTGCCCAGCTGGCTGCCGCCCGTGCGCGACCCGCGGGCACAGAACGCCTGCAGGGCTGCCGCGGTCCCTTCGGCGTCGCCGGTCTGGAGCGATTTCACCAGTGCCCCCAGCGACTGATCGTCGGGGTGTCGCGCGCTCAGCGGCGCGACGACCGAGAGCAGCCGGTCGGTTGCCAGCGGCTCGCTGGCGGCCTGGCCGCCGATCTCGGCGTAGATCTTCCGGTAGTTCTCCGGTGTCGGCGCGAGACGGCGGGTCGCGAGGACCCGAAGGGTCTCGCGGGCGATGACGGTGGGATTGTCGGCTTCGGCCATGGATTCTTGTCGACGGTGCTGGCTTCGGCCCAGTATCGGCTTCGCGCGCAAAGCACTTGAATTATCCTCCGCAACTTGCCACTGGAACAGGAAAAGGACCTTCAAATGACAGCGCGCGTTGCACGGCGCCTCGCGGCCGCGGTGGCCTGCACGGCCTTCGCGTCCACGGTCCATGCGGCGGCGGACGTTCAGGATCTGGCTGCCCTGAGACGGATCGCCGAGACGGCCGCCCGCCAGGGAACGGCCGATCTGCCGGGCCGCGTCGTCATCGACGTGCCGGCGATGGATAGCCGTGTCAGGCTGCCGGCCTGCGAATCGCTCGAGACGTTCACGCCGCCCGGTACCCGGCTATGGGGCCGGACTCAGGTGGGCATCCGCTGCCAGGGGCCCGATTCGTGGTCTGTGCTCGTACCCGTGCAGGTGCAGGTCTTCGGTCCCGCCGTCTACTCGGCGAGGCCCCTGGTCGCCGGCCAGCCGATCGGCGCCACCGATGTCGTCGAGCGGGATTCCGATCTCACGAAGCTTTCCGCCGGCGTGCTGTCATCCGTCGACGATGCCATTGGCAAGGTGCCCAGATTGGGGGTGAGCGCAGGCCAGGCACTGCGGGGGGACATGCTGCGAGGCAAGGCCATCGTCGCGGCCGGACAGAACGTCTCCATCGTCTACCGCAGCAATGGAATCGTCGTTCGCAGCGAAGGACGGGCCCTTCACGCCGCCGGCCTGGGCGAGTCGGTGCAGGTGCGCAGCGCCTCGGGAAAGGCCTTGAAGGGGACCGTGACGGCGCCCGGAGAAGTGGAGGTCCGATGATTCGTCCGGGAGGTCATTCGACTTATGCGAACACTCACATGGACCCGGGTTTTCCGATTGCTATACTGACTGCCCATGCATGAATGGCCCGCCGGGAGACCCGCTAAAGTTTTCCAGAAGGCTTGCCGATAACAGGTCCGGAAGGCTGAGAGGGCCTTTCTAGCAAATAGAGGTCAAACGTGAAGATCAACAATCCGGTGAGCAGGGCCCAGGGCGTGACGGGTCCCCAGGACGTGAGCGGCGGAAAAGCGCCGGTAACGCCTCAACCCACCAGCAAGGGATCTGGAGACACCGTCTCCGTGAGCCCGCTGTCGTCGCAACTGCAGGCGCTCGAGAGCAAGCTCTCGGACGTGAGCGTCGTCGACTCCGCAAGAGTCGATGCGATCAAGCAGGCAATTTCCGAAGGGCGCTTCAGCGTCAATTCGGAAGTGGTTGCAGACAAGCTGATCGCCACGGTCAAGGAGTATCTGCTCAGCCAGAAGGGTTGAGCGGCCCGCGCGAACGAGTTGCGAACGCAGACGACGATGCCCAACCGCCAAGTTTTCATCGACGCCCTGTTTGCCGAACGCGACGCCTTCGCCCGGTTTCTCGAGACACTCCGGGCGGAGAGTTCCGCCCTGCTCCGCGGCGATGTGGACGAAGTCCTGCAACTCGCCGAAACCAAGTCTTCGCTGGTGGAGAATTTGTCGCTCGTGGGCACGGCTCGACGGGCCACGCTCGCAGACGAGGGATTCTCTCCCGACCGCGTGGGCATGACGGAATGGCTCATCGTCCACGGGGGCAACGATCATTCCAGGCTGTCCCGGACCTGGGCCGAACTGCTGGCAAAGGCAGGAGAGGCCCGCGATCTCAACAAGTCCAACGGCGTGCTCATCGAATCGCGCCTGCGGTTCAATCAGTCCGCGCTGACCGCCCTGCGGTCGGCCATGCAGCAATCCACGCTCTACGGCCCTGACGGCGCGCCCGACTTCGACGGCGGGCGCAGCCGCGCCCTCGGACTCGCATAACCGGCAGGCCGGTCAGGCGGTCCTTCGCCGCGTTCGCTGTTCCCCCAACACCTGCTTTTCCCCACACCCGGTTCTCCTCGAACTCACTCTGCCGGCGCCACCGACGGCGAGTTTGTCGATTCGGCGGATGGATCGTCCATCGGGAGAATCACGACCGTCACCCTTCGATTCCGATTTCGTCCTTCCGGGGTGTCATTGGTGTCGACGTCGCGATATTCGCCGTAGCCAATCGCGCCCATCCGCTCGGGAGCCACTCCGGCCTGGGCAAACAGCCGGACGACCCTGCTCGCCCGAGCTGCCGACAGTTCCCAGTTGGACGGAAACACGGGGCTGTTGATGGGGCTGTTGTCCGTGTGCCCCTCCACCTCGATGGAATTCGGGGCCCGGGCGAGAACCTGTCCCACGGCCTCCAGGGACCGCGCTGACGCCTCATTGAGTTCTGCCTGACCCGATGCGAAGAGGACGCTGGCGTTGATCTCCACCGCGATGCCTCGGGCGTTCTCGGTGATGCGGACCTGGCCGGTCTTCATGAGCGAGTCGAGCACGGTCCGCAGGTCGTTGGCCATGCCCTGCATGCGCATCTGGCGCTCCCGCATCCGGGGATACTGATGATCGATGGGGGGCGGCACGACGCTGGGCGTGGGCTTCTTCTCCACCGTCTGGAATGCCTGCACCAGAGCCTCCGAGACCTCGCGGTAACGGCCTTCGTTGACCGACGAGATGGAGTACATGACGACGAAGAAAGCGAGCAGCAGAGTGACAAGGTCGGCATAGGAGACCACCCAGCGGTCCTGGTTCTCGGGGTTCTCCCTGCGTTTGCGCCGCGCCACGCCTCGTCACCCTGCGCCGCAGGATGGCGGTCCGAACCTGCCGCCGGGGAACTGTGAGGGTGCCCGGCGTACCGACCGCATCAATCCCCCTCCGCGAGATAGCCCTCGAGCTTGCCCTGGATGATCCTGGGGTTCTCGCCGTTGGCGACGCAGACCAGCCCGTCGATGAGCATCTCGCGTCTCTTGACCTCCCGGGCGACCAGCGATTTCAGCTTGTTCGCCACGGGAAGGAACAGAAGGTTGGCCGCGCCTACGCCGTAGATCGTCGCGACGAAGGCGACGGCAATGCCCGCACCGAGCTTGGTCGGGTCGGTGAGATTCTCCATCACGTGGATGAGGCCCAGGACGGCACCGAGAATGCCGATGGTGGGCGCATAGCCTGCGGCGGCTTCCCAGATGCGGACGGCGGCTAGTTGCGTATCCTCGTGGGTGTCGATGTCGCGCTCCAGGATTTCGCGCAGCATCACCGGATCCGCTCCATCGATCAGGAGCTGCAGTCCCTTGCGCTCGTATTCCGCCTTCTCGATCCGGACCTGCGGTTCCAGTGCCAGAAGACCGCCGCGGCGGGCGACATTGCTCCAGTGGATCACTCGGGATATCAGGCCGCGGTAGTCGCAGGGGGGTGGCTGGAACACCCACCTGGCCATCCGGACGCCCTGAGCGAACACGGGCAGCCGGCTCTGCAGGAGGACGGCACCCAGAGTGCCGCCGATGACGATGAAGAACGCCGTGGCCTGCAGAAGGGACGCGAGGTGACCGCCTTCGAGCCACTGACCGCCGATGACGGCGCCGATGGCGATGAATAGGCCCAGCAGGCTCAGGATGTCCATGAATACGGGATGGCGGAAGGACGGCCCGGAGACCGGACCTGCATCCCTTTACGGCGTGGGGGTGCCCCGACTTGAGATTCGGGGGCGACGGCTTCAGGACACCTGCATGAGGATGGCGCCGGAATGGCACTCATCCGGCGGGCCGACCGGCTCCCCGGTCAGCGCGATGAGGTCAGCGCGATGAGGTCGAGATCACTTGGCAGTCCACGTCTTCATCCGTGAACGCAACCGCGCCACAGCCTGGCTGTGAAGCTGGCACACGCGGGATTCGCTGACCCCGAGAATCTCGCCGATTTCCTTGAGGTTCATTTCCTGTTCGTAGTACAGACCCATGACGAGCTTCTCGCGCTCGGGCAGTGCGCTGATCGCCTGGATGAGATGGCGCCGGAAGCCCTGGTCTTCCAGCACGTCGAGAGGACCGCGCTGACCGTCCTGGACGAACGAATCGAAGAAATCACCTTCTTCCGACTCCTGGAAGTCCTCGTAGTGCAGCAGCTGGTAGCTCCCGTGCGTCCAGCAGCATCTGCTGGTAGTCCTCGAGCGGGATCTCCATCCGCTGGGCAAGTTCGCTTTCCTTCGGGATCCGTCCGAGTTCCTGTTCGAGGTGGGCCATGGCCGTCTCGATCTTGCGCAGGTTCTTGCGGACGTTTCGCGGCAGCCAGTCGGCCTGACGGAGTTCGTCGAGGATGGACCCGCGGATCCGCTGGATCGCGTAGGTCTCGAACTGGGCGCCCTGCGTGTCGTCGAAGTTCTTGGCGGCGTCGAGAAGCCCGATCAGACCCGCCTGGATGAGATCGTCCACTTCGACGCTGGCCGGCAGTTTTGCCATGAAATGGTAAGCGATGCGCTTCACGAGCGGCGCCAGCTCGTTGACGATGGCATCTACATCGCGATTGGCTATGGAAGTGGCATTGACCATCAGTTAGCTCGAACATTTGCAGACAGCGACGTTCGGCTCGCCTGGACGAGCCGGTGAACGAAGCCATCGAGACCGTCTTCCCCGGCGTACGGCCAGGTGAGCAGGGTGTCGGCGACCGCGCCGATCGCTGCAGCGGAACGTGACATGGGAAACGCGCATGATACCGCCTGATGCAAGCGCAATGCCTTCGACATGTCCGGATCGGGCGGCATCCAGCCCAGCCACGCAACGGTGACACCCAGAAACCGCTCGGCGGTGGCCGCGAGGTTGGCATGCACCGTCCGGGCGTGGTCCTCGTCTCCGGCCCGCGTGACGACGGCATGGAACCTCCGGCGCGCGATCGCCTGCGACAAACGCTTGATCAGTCCGTACGCGTCGGTGATTCCGTCCGCCGCCGCGGAGACGACCACGACGATCTCGGACGAGGCCGCAGCCCACGGCGCGACGTCGTCCCGTGCGGGCGCGGGAGAATCGAGAAGGAGGAAGTCCACCGGCGGGTCCAGCCGTGAGAGGGCATCGGTCAGCCGTGTCTCCTCGTCCTGGGGCAGCATGCCCAGCAGCCTGCCGGCCCAGGCCGCCCCGAAGAACCGCACGCCTTCAGGCCCATGCAGCAGGATGTCCTCGATGCGGCGGTCGCGGCGAATGAAATCGGCGAGGTCGTGCCGCAGCGTGAGACCCAGGCGTGCCGCGGCTCCCTGGCTCGAGTCGCCCTGCTCGCCCACGCAGGCGTTCTGGCCCCGCCGGGCAAGTGCCACGGCGAGATCGGCCACGACAGACGAACGGCCGGATTCCGCATTTCCGGATGTGACGGTGACGGTGCGGACCAGGCCGCGGGAGAACATCCTGCGAAGGCCGGCGGCCTGATCCGGGATGACGATGGACATGCTTCGTCAGGCTTCCGGCATCGCCGACACCGTGGCCGCCCGTGCTGCGAGGACCAGCGGTATCTCTTCCGCGGCAGGCCGGAAACCGCTGCCGCGGCTCTCGGCCCTGAATGCGCGCTCGATCAGGTAAAGACTGTTCGCGAGATGCAGGTCCTCCGGAACCCGCTGTCCATTGGCCACATAGTGCAACGGCAGGCCGGAACGGATGAGCACGTCGATGGCGCCGCCCAGCGAGATCGCTTCGTCCACCTTGGTGAGAATGCAGCCGCTCAGTCCCTCGCCCTGGTAGTTTCGCAGCACGTCCTCGAGCGAATCGCCCTGGGCGACGGCACTCAGCAGCAGGAGCCTTGCAACCGGCTTGCCGTGGCCGGTGAGCATGGCCACCTGCTCGGACACGCGCCGATCCCGCTGGCTCATGCCCACCGTGTCGATGAGCACGAGCTTGCGCCCGTGCAGTTCCGCGAGCGTGACCTTGAGATCGTCACCGTCCTTCGCCGCATAGACCGGAATGCCGAGAATCTTGCCGTAGATGCGCAACTGGTCCACGGCCCCGATCCGGTAGGTATCCGTGGTGACCAGCGCCACCTGGGAAGGACCGTGCTGCAGCGTGCAACTGGCGGCGATCTTGGCGACCGTGGTGGTCTTGCCGACTCCCGTGGGCCCCACCAGCGCGTACACGCCGCCCGTGGAGACGATGTCCTCACCGGCCGGCACGCATCGAAGGCTGTTGGAGAGAACGCCTTTTACCCAGCGCAACGCCCGCGTGAGCGATTCGCCAGGCGGCATGCGCGAAGCGACGGCGCGGGCGAAGCCGGCGCCGAATCCGCGCATGAGCAGTTCCTTCATGAGTTCCGCCTGCACCGGGGATGCGGTCGCCATTTCCCGCCACGCGAACCCTGCGAGCTGCCCTTCCACCATGCCGCGCAGGTGCCGGACTTCGTCGAGCAGTTCCTGCGCGAACCCGGTCTCCATGGCCGGCCTCGGCGAGTCCGGTTTCGGCGCAGGTGGAGCCGCTGCGAGTCCGTCGCCTTTGACCGGAGCGGCCACCGACGCGACTTCGTGTTCGGCGACCGCCATGATTTCCACGCCGCCCGGCATGGTCCGATTGGCCAGGATCAGCGCATCGGCGCCCAGCGCCTCGCGCACGAGGCGCAGGGCTTCCCGCGTGTTGGCTGCGAAGAACTTCCTAACGACCATGGTTCGGATCGCGCGCCGGAACGGGAGAGGGCCGCATCACGCGCGGCCTCCGAGGACCGCAATCACCTTGATGACGCGGCTGTCGGGAACCTCTGCGTGGGATATGACGCGCAGCTGGGGCGCGGATCGGCGCAGGAAGCGTGACAGCAGACTGCGGATCGGTGCGGGGACCATCAGAACGGCTGCGCGGCCGGAGGCTTCCTGTTCCTGCACGAGCTTCGCTGCCTGCTTCAACAGGTTCTCCGCGAGATTGGGTTCCAAGCCCGCGCTGTCGCCTGTTTTCGATTGCGCGGCCTGCAACAGGATCTGTTCGAGTTGCGGGTCGAGGGCGATCACTTGAACGTCGCCAGTACCCGGTGCGATCGAATGGATGATAGCACGCGACAATGTGACCCTTACCGCTGCCGTCAGCTCTTCCGGGTCCTGTTGTTTCGGATAGTGCTCGGCCAGTGTCTCGAGGATCGAGCGCATGTCCCGGATGTGGACGCCTTCGGCAAGCAGGCTCTGCAGCACCTTGTGAAGAACGCCCACCGGCACGACCTTGGGCACGATATCCTCGACGAGCTTCGGCGCTTCCTTGGTCAGGTGATCCAGCAGCGCCTGCACCTCTTCGCGACCGAGAAGTTCCGCCGCGTGCCCCTGCACGATGCTCGAGATGTGCGTCGCGATCACCGTGCCGGCATCCACGACCGTGTAGCCCATGGTGATGGCCTGCTCCCGGTTCGCCTGGTCCACCCAGACGGCCGGCAGGCCGAACGCGGGATCCCGTGTCGGCGCGCCCTGGAGCGACCCCAATGCCCGTCCCGGATTGATCGCCAGGAACTGGCCGACCAGAACCTCCCCGGTTCCCGCCTCGACGCCCTTCAGCGTGATGCGGTACCCGTTGGGCTTCAGTTCCAGGCTGTCGCGGATGTGAACGGCCGGGACCAGAAAACCCATCTCCTGCGCGATCTTCTTGCGGATGCCGCGAATGCGCCGCAGCAGATCGCCATCCTGCGCCTTGTCCACGAGCGGAATCAGCCGGTAGCCCACCTCCAGGCCCAGGACGTCGACTGTGCCGACATCCTCCCAGCCGACCTCCACCGATTCCGGGGCCGGAGGCGGTGGCGGCGGTGGCGGCGGCGCCTTCCTGGCGCGCTGGTCGGACAGATAACCCACTCCGGCAAGCACCGATGCCATGAAGAGGAAGGCCACGTGCGGCATGCCCGGGATGATGCCCAGCAACAGCAGGACGGAAGCGGTGATGTAGAGGATCTGCGGACGCATGAACATCTGCGTCATGAACTGCTGCGACAGATCCTCGTCCGTCGCTACTCGGCTCACGACCACGCCTGCGGCCGTGGAGATGATGAGGGACGGGATCTGGGCCACCAGCCCGTCGCCGATCGTGAGCAGCGTGTAGTTCTGGGCGGCGGTCGCGAAATCCAGGTCGTGCTGGATCACGCCCACGGCAAGCCCGCCCAGCACGTTGATGATGGTGATGATGATCCCGGCGATGGCATCCCCGCGGACGAACTTGCTGGCACCGTCCATGGAACCGTAGAAATCCGCCTCCTGGGCCACCACCGCCCGGCGTTTGCGTGCCTCCTCCTCCCCGATGAGTCCGGCGTTGAGGTCGGCATCGATCGCCATCTGCTTGCCCGGCATCGCATCCAGGGTGAACCGGGCGGAGACTTCCGCGATGCGGCCGGCGCCCTTGGTGATCACGACGAAGTTGATCACCACCAGGATCACGAACACGACGATGCCCACCGCGTAGTTGCCACCGACGAGGAAATTGCCGAAGGCCTCGATGACGTGCCCTGCCGCTCCCGGGTCCCGTGTGCCCTTCCAGCAGCACTACGCGCGTGGAGGCGACGTTGAGCGACAACCGCAGCAGCGTCGTCACCAGCAGGACCGTCGGAAACACCGAGAAGTCGAGCGGCTTGAGCGAGAACAGGGCCGCCAGCAGCACAATCATCGACATCGCGAT
Organism: Betaproteobacteria bacterium; assembly: GCA_016713305.1. Classification (NCBI taxonomy): domain Bacteria; kingdom Pseudomonadati; phylum Pseudomonadota; class Betaproteobacteria; species Betaproteobacteria bacterium. Next base: position 61,262 of record JADJPK010000007.1, on the reverse strand, counting down.
GTTGAACGTGAACAGCATGTCCAGCAGGATCGTGGGCAGAGGCAGCGTCATCATGCCCAGCACGAGCAGGATGAGGATCGGACCCGCAAGGGTGTTCAGGGGCAGCCGGCCGGGCGGCCGGGCTGCGGCGGTCGAGGCCTCTGCCATCGGTTACGCCTCGTCGCCGCCGATGGCGGGGTCCAGTTCCGGAGGCACCGCGATCGCGGTGGGCGCCACCGGCTCGTCGCCTCCGCTCCGCTCGTAGCGTGTGAGCTGATACACGTAGGCGAGCACTTCGGCCACTGCCGTGTACAACGCGGCGGGGATCTCCCGTCCCAGATCGCCGTGGGCGTGAAGCGCGCGCGCAAGAGGCGCGGCGCGCAGCACCGGTACGGCATTGTCGCGGGCCAGTTCGATGATGCGCTCCGCGACCTTGTCCGATCCCTTGGCCACGACCATCGGCGCCCGCATGCTGCCCTCGCGGTAGCGCAGCGCCACGGCGAAGTGCGTCGGGTTGGTGACCACCACGTCGGCCTTGGGCACCTCCGCCATCATCCGCCGCCGGGCCTGCTCACGCTGCAACTGACGGATCCGCGCCTTCAACTGCGGATCGCCCTCGGTCTCCTTGTATTCCTGCCTGACTTCTTCCTTGGTCATTCGCAACTGGCGGTGGTGTTCCCAGATCTGGAACGGCACATCCACCGCCACCACCAGCGCCATGCCTCCGACCACCCACAGGAAGGTCACCAGAAGCAACTGCCCGAGGTGGCCGGCGGCCACGTCCAGTGGTTCCGCAGCCAGCCCCAGGATGGCATCGAGCTCGTTCATGACGACCAGCGTCGCGATTCCGCCCACGACCAGCGACTTGATGACGGCCTTGCCGAGTTCCACCAGGCCGTGAGTGGAGAACATCCGCCCCAGTCCCGCAGCCGGATTGATCCGCTTGAACTGCGGCGCCACCGACTCGAAGGTGAAGACCCATCCGCTCACGAGCATGGGCGCCAGCAGAGCCACCAGCATGAGAATGGCGAGATACGGGAGAAAGCTCATGAGCGCATGCTCGCCGGCTTCGCGCAGGCGGGCGGTCATGACATCCAGGCGGAAAGCGGCGGCGCGGTCGAGGGTCAGGCCGTGAACCATGACGGACTGGAGACTCCCCACCAGCCCGCCGCCCAGCGTCATGATCGCGGCCCCGCCGGCACGCAGGATGGAGAATGTCGCCAGTTCGGGGGATCGTGGAATCTGGCCACGGCTGCGGGCCTCGTCGAGCCGTCGCTGTGATGCTGGTTCGGTTCGTTCGAGGTCGCTGTCTTCGGCCATGGCACCATCCTGGTTCGATCGAGTTTAGCACGCACCCCGTTGTCATCCCCCGGGTTGAGAAGCCTGCGGCGGCATTGCGATAATGCCCCTTGATGCGGGCCGCTGCCCGCACGACAGGAGACGCTCCCCATGCCTTCGATCGCGAAGTATCTGCTTGCCGCAGCGCTGGTTTCCGCCACCGGGGCCCAGGCCGCCCAGCCACGCTATTACGAGGACTACTTCGGTCTGGGCACCGGGCTGGCCAAGGCCCGGAACAGCTGCAATTCCGCTTCGGCCGTCAATTTCGCGGGGACCTGCGACGATTCCGACACGTCGTTCCGGATCTTCGGGGCCCACAAGGTACAGCAGCATTTCGGCATCGAACTGGGTTACACGAACTTCGGCAAGACACGCACGGTCGGGACGCTGAGCGGAACGGCGATCAGCGGCGAGCGCGACGGCTACGCCGTCGGTCTCAGCGCAGTGGGCTTTTTGCCGCTGGGCAATGCATTCGAACTGCACGCCAAGGCAGGCGTGGCCCGGTGGGATCTCAAGGCGGACCGGTTCTTCTCCACCGCCACCAACGTGACCGACGCAGGCTTCGCACCCACGGCGGGCATCGGCGTCACCTGGTTCTTCATGCCGCAGGGCGGGCTGCGCCTGGAGTATCAGCGGTTCCAGAAGGTGGGCGATGCCGCGACGGTGGGCGAGTTCAACTTCGACGACCTGTCGCTCAATCTCGTCCTCAGATTCTGACGAACGGCCCGGGAAGGGCCGCCTCTCCCTGTCGCCCCGACCACCACATCCCGCGTTCCCCCGTGGAGGAACCATGCGTTGACTTTTGGTTCTAACGCGAACTATTCTGCGCCCGCCCTGCACGACTGTCCCGAACAATGCCCGACCGATTTCTCAGAACCCTGCGGCGCCTTGCCATGTGCTTCCAGGCCTTCGAGGCCTATTCGGATGCCCACCTGCGCACGACCGGACTCACGCCAGCGCAGTTCGACGTGATCGCCACCCTGGGAAACCAGCCGGGCCTGCTCTGCAAGGAACTGGGCGAGCGGACCCTCATCACCAAGGGCACCCTCACGGGCGTGCTGGATCGACTCGAGGCCCGTGGCCTGCTTTCCCGTGTGACGTGCGAAGGCGACCGGCGGGGGGTATTCGTGAGCCTCACTCCCGCTGGCCAGGCGCTCTTTGCCGAGGTGTTTCCGCCGCACGTCGAGCATCTGCGGCGCGCCTTCGGTGCATTGAAGGGAAGCGAACTGGAACGGCTCGAGAGTTATCTCGACCGGCTCACGTCCCGCATGGTGGTGGACGACATCCCGTCGGGCCGGTCGACCCCCAAGTCCCGCATGATCGCGGCCTCGCGGCGGGTGTCCTGAGATGGCTGCCGCGCGCCGCTACACCGCCGTCGCCATCGTCCTCCATTGGGCGATCGCGCTGGCGATCCTCGCCAACCTCGCCCTCGGGCTGTACATGGCGGACCTGCCCCTGTCCGCAGGGCCGATCAAACTCAAGCTGTACTCCTATCACAAGTGGGCCGGCGTCACGATCTTCGCGCTGGTGCTGCTCCGGATCCTCTGGCGGATCACCCATCGCCCACCGCCTTTGCCGCCGGGCATGCCCGCGTGGCAGCGCGCAGCCTCGGGGGTCTCGCACGCGCTGCTGTACCTGCTCACCCTGGCCGTGCCTCTGACGGGCTGGCTGTTCAGTTCGGCCAAGGGATTCCAGACGGTGTACTTCGCCCGCTGGCCCATCCCCGATCTGCTGTCCAAGGATCTGCTCCTGGCCGAAGTGCTGCTCGACTGGCACGAGAGCTTGAACTATCTGATGCTGGCTCTTGTCGTCGTCCATGTTGCAGCCGCGTTGAAGCATCACTGGGTCGACCGCGATTCCGTGCTTCGATCCATGCTTCTGTTCCCCCACTGAGACAGGACCACACGAACTCACGATGAATCAATTCCGCTCCTCCCAGATGCACCCGGCCTTCCGCTTGTCCCGTGATTCTGCCTGCGCATTCGCCATCGTGGCCGCCGCGGCACCCCTCGTCTCCACCGCTGCACCGTTGAGCGTGGAACCGGCCAGGAGCGAAGTGGCCTTCGTCTCCAAGCAGATGGGCGTGCCGGTCGAAGGACGCTTCCGCAGATTCAGCGTTCAGCTCGATTTCGATGCCAGGAAGCCGGAAGCGTCCAAGGCCTCACTGGACGTGGACATCGCCAGCATCGATGCGGGCAGCGAGGAAGCCAATGGCGAGGTCGTGCGCAAGGCATGGTTCGACGCAGCCCGCTTTCCGAAGGCGACCTTCGCCTCCACGTCCGTGAAAGCCCTGGGCCCCAACCGTTACGAATTGACGGGCACCATGACGATCAAGGGCAAGAGCAAGACCGTCACGACGCCCTTCACCGTCAAGCCCGCCGGAAGCGGTCAGGTCTTCGAAGGCAGCTTTCTCATGAACCGCAGCGATTTCGGCATCGGGGACGGCCCGTGGAACGACCCCGAGACGGTCGCCTACGAGGTGCAGGTCCGTTTCAAGTTCACGACCACCGGCAAGTGATCCGGTCGATCGCCGTGCCGCACATTCCGAGGAGAACCTTCGCATGATCATCCGCCCGCTCGCGACGCTTCTGGCCACGGCACTCGCGACCGCCGTCCAGGCCGCGCCCGAATCCTTCACGCTCGATTCGCGGCACAGCTTCCTTCCTTCCACATCAATCATCTCGGACTGTCCCTGCAGATGGGCCGGTTCAACAAGGCCACCGGCAAGATCACCATCGACCGCGAGGCCAGGCAGGGCTCGGTGGATCTCACCATCGACGCCGCGTCCATCGACATGGGCATCGACAAGTGGGACGAGCAGATGCGCGGCGAGGATTACTTCAACGTCGAGAAGTTTCCCACCATGACCTTCAAGTCCACGACGGTGCTCTTCGACGGCGACAAGGTGGCCGGAGCCGAGGGCGAGTTCACTCTTCTGGGCGTGACCAAACCGGTCAAGGTGACGCTGACGGGATTCAATTGCATCACCCATCCCATCAACAAGAAGTTCGTCTGCGGCGGCATGGCGTCGGCGACGTTCAAGCGCTCGGAGTTCGGCCTCACCAAGGGGCTGCCCGGCACGGGCGACGACGTGCGTCTGACGATGGCCGTGGAAGCGTTCCGCGACTGAGCCTTGGCAACGAAATCCGGGACTCTCGACCCCTCCCGCCGCGAGTCTCACGAATCGCGGCCCGAACACCGGCCGCCCGCTGCACCACCGTCAATCCCTGGAGAACTACATGAAACTCGCGCTCGTCGCTGCCGCCACCTCGCTTGCCCTTGCGGCACCCGCTTTCGCCGCCGATTCGTACACGGCCGACCCCACCCACACCTATCCGTCCTTCGAGATCAACCACCTGGGCTTCTCCACCACCCGCGGTTCCTTCGAGAAGTCCCAGGGCAAGATCACCCTCGATGCTGCCGCCAGGAGCGGCAGCATCGACATCACCATCGACACGGCCTCGATCAGCACCGGTCTTGCCAAGCGTGACGATCATTTGCGCGGTGAGGATTTCTTCAACGTCGCCAAGTTCCCCACCATGATGTTCAAGGCGTCCAATCTGCGTTTCAGCGGCGACAAGCTGGTGGGTGCGGATGGCGACCTGACATTGCTGGGCGTCACCAAGCCGGTATCCCTGACGATCGACTCCTTCGTCTGCGGCAACCACCCCATGAACAAGAAGCCGCTGTGTGGCGCGAATGCGACCACCACCATCAAGCGCTCCGAATGGGGAATGAAGGCTTACGTCCCCGCCGTGAGCGACGAAGTGAAGATCGCCATCCAGATCGAGGCGTTCAAGGACTGACCGTGCGGATTCGCCGGGGTCGAGCGGCGGTATCGCCGCCCCCGGCGGCCCCGCACTTTGCAGCCGCCTCCGCCTGCGGCATCATGGCGTGGAGGCGAGGCGGGACATCCCGTGGGTCGCCGAGGAATCTTCGCCGGCCGAATCGGTCGGAGGACGCATGTGCCCCGGATTTCTTCGCCATTCGTGCTGTCTTGCCGCCTTGCTGATCGCTTCTCAGGGCGCTTTCGCCCAGGTCTACAAGTGGGTAGACGAGCGCGGCGTCACCCACTACGGCGAGCGCCCGGCCGCTGCGGCCAACGCATCGAGGCTTCCCATCGCGCTGCAGGGCAACGATCCCGTCGATCCGCCCGCGGGCTGCTACACCATCCGCTGCCAGTACGAACGGATGCGCGACGACCGGCTTGTCCGGGAAGCCGAATGGCGCCGTGACATGCAGTCCCGGGCCGAACGCGCCGAGCGCACGCGGGCGGCCCAGGCGCCCCCACCCCAGGAAGTCCCGCGACACGACACGCCCATCTTCTATCGCCGCCACGGTGTCATCGTGAATCCCCACCCGCCGGTACAGCGGCCGGCGCACGACGGGCCGCGCGGAGAACCCCAGGTCTCCATCCGGATGCGGGGCCGGTAACCGATGCGCGAGCCGCCGGGACAGCTTGGCTGCTCGTTGATCGGCGCACTTCTTGCCATCGCTGCACTGTCTCAGCCGGTGTCAGGGGGAGAAGTCGCCCGCTGGACGGATGCCAACGGCAGGGTGAACTATGGCGATCGCGCTCCCGCGGGGGCCGCAGGAACGGCAACGGGCATCCGAACCCGGGTACCGGCTGCCGGGGACCTGCGGCGGGGTCCCTGTCAGACAGTGCAGTGTCAGTATGACCGCCTGCGCAACGACCGTTTGCGTGAAGACCGGGAGTGGCGAGCGAATCGCGACGTCACCGAGCGGCTGGCGGCAGCACGTCCCAGCGCGCGGGGAATGAGCTTCGAGACATTTTCGCGCCTCGATCGCGGCATGACGGAGGCGGAACTCTTCTCGCGTGCAGGCACACCGGACTACCAGAGTTTCGACGGGGCCGTCGGGTCCAAGGTCTGGACGTACTACCCGACAGCATCGGATCCGTTCACGACCTCCGTGATTCTCCGCGGCGGTCAGATCTTCGAGCTCGAGCGGGTACGCAGCTTCTGAGGGGGAAAAGGCGCCGGCTCAATCCCAGCGGTCGTCCCTTGTCTCGATCACACCCTCACGCACACGCACCGGAAAGACGGCCGTGGGCTCGTAGGCCGGCGCCGTGAGGGCTTCACCCGTCCGGATCGAGAACCGCGCGCCGTGACGCGGGCAGACGATCTGATCCCCTTCCACGCAGCCCCCCGTCAGACGGCCCCCATCGTGCGTGCAGACGTCCTCGAGCGCAAAAAGTTCGCCCTCCAGGTTGAAGACCACCACGTGGGTTCCATCGATTTCCACGTTTCGATGTTCCCCGGAGGAAAGATCCGCGGCCGGACAGACGGCGACCCACTCCATGGCGACCGGGTCAGACGGGAACGACTTCGAGCGCGGGGTCGATCTGGTGCACGAGACTCTCGATCCCGGCCAGCGTCCCGGACAGCGAACTGGGGCAGCTGCCGCACGCGCCCTGATAGTGAACGTGAAGCTCGTTCCCCTCGAGGCCCACGATGAAGAGATCTCCGCCGTCTCCCTGCAGGAACGGGCGGACCCGTTCGTCGAGCAGATCGCTGATGAGCTGCAGTTTCTCGCGCTGCTCGGGCGTATAGCGCTCCTGGTCCAGCAGCGGTGAACCGGCGGCGGCCAGCGCCTCCGAACGTTCCTGTGCCGCGGGGGCTTCCCGGATCGGTACGGCGAGCGCCTTCATGAGGGGCCCCCACTCCGCCGATCCATCCTGCGTCACGGTGATCCAGTGGTCGACGTAGAACACGTTGGTCACGTGCTCGATCCCGAAGAGCGCCCTGGCCAGCGGATCGCTTTCCGCCTCGGCGGCGCTGTCGAAGGAATGCGCGACGCCCCAGCTCAAGGGCTCCTTCAGAATGAACTTGCGTGCATTCGGATTGGGGGTGGGTTCGATTTCAGAGATCTTGGGCATGAGGTATCGCGGTTCCCGCTCTCCGGCGGCCTGCCGGCGCGGCCGGCAATGATTTTCCTTGTCTGTTCATCCGGGCTCGCCGGGCTTGACCTGCCTCGCCGGGAATCCCGTCCACCGGACGCATGTCGCACTCACCTGTCGGCCGCGGGATCATGTTCCCCTTCCGTCGTGGCCGTATGCCGTTCGCCGAACGCGGCACGCAGGGTGTGCCAGGGCAGGATGGCACACTTGACCCGCGAGGGCAGATCCTTGACGCCGCGAAACACGGCGAGCCGCCCGAGATGATTGGGCTGCTTGTCCGGATCGAGCTGCCCCGTGGTCATCTGGCGGAATTCCTCCACGAGCGCCTCCGCCTCGGCCACCGACCGTCCCTTGATGACAGTCGTCATCATCGAGGCCGATGCCTTGCAGATGGCGCACGACTGGCCCTCGAACGCCACGCGCTCGACGACACCGTCCTTCACATGCAGGTGCAGCCAGATGTGATCTCCGCACAACGGGTTCAGCCCTTCCGAGCGATGGGTGGCGTCCGCCAGTGAGCCATAGTTGCGCGGCTTCTTGTTGTGATCGAGGATGACCTCCTGGTAGAGCTGCTTGCTGTCCATGGCGGCGGTCAACCGAACAGCTGTTGCACCTTGCGCACGGCGTCCACGAGGGCATCCACCTCCGCAAGTGTGTTGTACAGGGCAAAGGAGGCGCGGGCCGTGGCGGGAATGCCGAAGCGTTGCATCACCGGCTGCGCGCAGTGGTGCCCGGTCCTCACGGCCACGCCTTCCTCGTTGAGGAGCGTGCCCACGTCGTGGGGATGCACGTCCCCCACGTAGAACGACACCACGGCCGCCTTCTCGCGCGCCGTGCCGACGATCCGCACGCCCGGAATCTCCACGAGCCGCCGCGAAGCGTAGTCGAGCAACGCGTGCTCGTGCGCCGCGATCCTGTCGAGGCCGATCGCCTGGAGGTAGTCCACGGCCGCGCCGAGCCCGATCATGGCGGCGATGGGCGGCGTCCCCGCCTCGAACTTGTGCGGGATGGTGTTGTAGGTGGTCTTTTCGAAGGTGACGGACAGGATCATGTCCCCGCCGCCCTTGAACGGCTGCATCTTCTCCAGCAGCCTGGCCTTTCCGTACAACGCGCCGCTGCCGGTCGGTCCGCAAAGCTTGTGTCCGGAGAACGCGTAGAAATCACAGTCGAGCGCCTGCACGTCCACGCTCAGATGGGGAGCCGCCTGGGCGCCATCCACCAGCACCGGCACGCCGTGCGCGTGCGCCACATCGATCATCCGCTTGATCGGGGTGATGGTGCCCAGAGCGTTGGACACGTGCGTCACCGCTGCGAACTTCGTGCGCTCGTTGAAGAGCTTCTCGTACTCCTCGAACACGAGTTCGCCGCAATCGTCGATGGGAGCCACGCGCAGTCGCGTCCCCTTCTCCTCGCACAGCATCTGCCACGGCACGATGTTGGAGTGATGCTCCATCTGCGTGACCACGATCTCGTCACCGGGCCCGAGGAACTTGCGGCCGTAACCGTGCATCACCAGGTTGATCCCCTCCGTGCATCCGGTGGTGAAGATGATCTCCCGTTCCTCGCGAGCATTGAGGAAACGCTGCACGCTGCGGCGGGCGTTCTCGTAGGCCTCGGTCGCGCGTTCGGACAGCAGGTGCACACCCCGGTGGATGTTGGCGTGCTCGTGCGTCTGGTAGTGGACCAGACGGTCGATCACCTGACGCGGCATCTGGCTCGATGCAGCGTTGTCCAGGAACACGAGGCGATGTCCGTGCGGATGCACGTTGGACAGGATCGGAAAATCGGCCCGGTATTGCTCCGGGTCGAAAGGCGCCTGCGCGGTCGCAGTCGGTTCCTTCAATGCAGTGGCGCTCATTCGACTCCTCGTTGCCTGCCAGTCTCGAAGCCGACCGGAGGGTCAGCCCAGCTGGGGCCCTCCTGTCTGATTCACGATAGTCCGGTGCAAGGCGGCGACCAGCGACGGCACCGGAATGCGGTCCACCACGTCAGCCGCAAATCCGTACGTCAGCAGACCGCGCGCCGCCGCTTCGGACAGTCCCCGGCTGCGCAGGTAGAAGACTTCCTCGGCCTCCAGCTGTCCCACCGCGGCGCCGTGCGCGCACTTCACGTCGTCGGCGAAGATCTCGAGCTGCGGCTTGGTGTCCACGTGCGCCTTGTCCGACAGCAGCAGGTTGCGGCTCTCCTGGGCGGAGTTTGTCTGCTGGGCGCCTTCCCGTACCAGAATTCGACCGTTGAACACGGCGTGCGCTCCGCCCGATACCACGCACTTGTGCTGCTGCCGGCTGGTGCCGTTCGGCTGCGCGTGATCCACGAACGAGTGCGTGTCGGCCAGTTGTCGGCCCGCGATCAGCGCGAGACCGTCAAGCTCGAATTCGGTGCCGGGCCCGGCCTGTTCCACACTCAGCGTGTGCCGCGAGATGCGCGCGCCCAGCGCCACGGAACAGTTGGAGTAGCGGCCATCGCGCCCCACGGACACGCCGGTGTTGGCCATGTGAAAAGCCCGTGTCGAGTCGCGTTGCAGACGCACATGACGCACCCGCGCATGGGCGGCGACGAACACTTCGCTCACCGCGTTCACGCAATACGCTCCATCCTGCAGCGAAACGTAATCCTCGATCACCGTCACATCGGCACCCGAGTCTGCACGCACGAGCAAGCGCGGATGCACGGCGACGTCCTTTCGCGTAGCCACGAACAGGCAATGTACCGGTCCGGCGCTCACGTCCCTGGCCGCGTGAATCACGGCGCCGTCGCGCAGACGCGCGGTGTTCACGGCCGTGAACAGGTCGTGCAGGAACGGAGCAGCGTTTCCCACCCAGTGTTCGACGCTGTCGGGGAATTCGACGGCGACGGTCGAGAAATTGCCGATGACCAGACCGGATGCGGCACGCACCGAGGACAGCCCCGCGCAATACCGGCCGTCCACGAAGACGAGTGTCGCCGAAGCTTCCGGCACGGCAAACCTCGCCAGCGAATCGCGGTCGGGATCGGGTCCCGCGTCAGCGGGGGCGCCGAGGCTTGCCTGATACAGCGGCGTCAGATCGGTAAAGCGCCAGTCCTCGTCACGCGGCGAGGGAACGGCCAGCACGTTGGCTCGCTCCAGCGCCCGCGAGCGCAGTGCCTTCAGCCAGTCCTGGCCCTCCGCCGCGGGCTTGCCGAGAAGGTTGTCCAGAAACGAACGGGTCTGCAGCGCATCCATCGTCCGTCAGGCCGCCTGCTTCTGGATCCAGTCGTAGCCGCGGGCCTCGAGTTCCAGAGCGAGCTCCTTGCCACCGGTCATGACCAGCCGGCCGCCATCCATGACGTGCACGAAGTCCGGGACGATGTAATTGAGCAACCGCTGATAGTGGGTGACCAGCACGACGGCGTTCTCGCCGGAACGCAACTGATTCACGCCTCCCGCCACCACCCGGAGCGCGTCGATATCGAGTCCCGAGTCCGTCTCGTCGAGAAACGCGAGTCGCGGCTCCAGCAAGGCCATCTGAAGGATTTCGTTGCGCTTCTTCTCGCCGCCGGAGAAGCCGGTGTTCACGCTCCGGTCGAGGAACGCCGGGTCCATCTCGAGCATCCCCATCTTCTCGCGGACGAAATCGTCGAATTCGAGGGGATCCAGTTCGTCCTTGCCCCGCGCGCCCTGCACCGTGTTGTACGCCAGCCTGAGAAACTGGGCGTTCGCCACCCCTGGGACCTCGACGGGGTACTGGAAGCTCAGGAAAAACCCGGCCTGTGCGCGCTCCTCTGCCGCCATGGCGAACAGATCCTTGCCGCAGAAGACGGCCGTGCCGCCCAGCACCTCGTAGGCGGGGTGGCCGGCCAGCACCTTGGACAGCGTGCTCTTCCCCGAGCCGTTGGGGCCCATGATCGCGTGCACTTCACCGGCTCTGACCGTGAGGTCGATGCCGTTCAGGATCTGCACCCCACCCACGGCGGCTTCGAGCCCGCGAACCTCCAGCAGGACAGTGCCCGGTTGCGTCGTCATCCCACGCTTCCTTCCAGTTTCAGACCCAGGAGCCGGCCGGCTTCGACGGCAAACTCCATGGGCAATTGTGTAAAGACATCCTTCACGAAGCCGTTAATGATCATCGATACGGCTTCCTCCGCGCCGATTCCGCGGCTCGAGAAATAAAAAAGCTGGTCCTCGCCGATCTTCGAGGTCGTCGCCTCGTGCTCGACCTTGGCGGACGGGTTCTGCACCTGGATGTAAGGGAAGGTATTCGCCCCGCACCGGTCACCGATCAGCATGGAGTCGCACTGCGAGTAATTCCGCGCCCCGTGGGCGCCGGCGCCGATCTTCACCAGTCCGCGGTAGCTGTTGTTCGACTCGCCGGCCGAGATCCCCTTGGAGATGATCGTGCTGCGGGTGTTGCGGCCAATGTGGATCATCTTGGTGCCGGTATCGGCCTGCTGCTTGTGGTTGGTGAGCGCCACCGAGTAGAACTCGCCGACGGAGTTGTCGCCCAGCAGGACGCACGAGGGGTACTTCCACGTGATCGCCGAGCCGGTTTCCACCTGGGTCCAGGAGATCTTGGAGTTCACCCCCTTGCACAGGCCGCGCTTGGTCACGAAGTTGTAGATGCCGCCGGCGCCGTTCTCGTCGCCGGCATACCAGTTCTGCACCGTCGAGTACTTGATGTCGGCGTTGTCCAGCGCGACCAGTTCGACCACCGCGGCGTGCAGCTGGTTGGTGTCGAACTTGGGCGCGGTGCAGCCTTCCAGGTAGCTCACGTCCGCGCCTTCCTCCGCCACGATGAGCGTCCGCTCGAACTGGCCGGATTCCTGGGTGTTGATGCGGAAGTAGGTCGAGAGCTCCATCGGGCACTTCACGCCCTTCGGAATGAAGCAGAACGACCCGTCGGTGAACACCGCCGAGTTGAGCGCTGCATAGAAATTGTCGGCCGCAGGAACCACGGTTCCCAGGTACTTGCGAACGAGTTCCGGATGTTCCTGAACGGCTTCGGAGAACGAACAGAAGATCACGCCCACGTCGGCGAGCTTCTTCTTGTAGGTCGTCGTCACCGAGACGGAATCGAAGATCACGTCGACGGCCACGCCTGCCAGCGCGGCCTGCTCGTGCATCGGCACCCCGAGTTTCTCGAAGGTGCGCTTCAGCTCGGGGTCGACTTCGTCCATGGACTCCAGCTTCTTCCTGGGCTTGGGCGCCGCGTAGTAGCTGATGTCCTGGAAATCGATCTTGGGATAGCGAACGTTGGGCCACGTCGGTTCCGTCATTCCGCACCACTGGCGGAATGCCGCCAGCCGGAATTCCAGCAGCCACTCCGGCTCGTTCTTCTTGCGGGAGATGAGCCGGATGATGTCCTCGTTCAGCCCCTTCGGGGCGACGTCCGACTCGATGTCGGTGACGAACCCGTGCTTGTAGGGCTGATCGATCAGGTGATTGAGAGCTGCGCTCATCTCATGCGCTTCCGTCGTTGCAGTGTGGCGAAGTGAGCGTCCGGCACTAGACGCCGAAGCTCTCGCCACAGCCGCAAGTCGATTTCGCGTTGGGATTGTCGACGCGAAAAGTCTCCTTGAAGCCGTCGCGGACGAAATCGAGCGTGGCGCCATCCAGAAACGGCAACGCCTCCTCCGCAACGACCACCTTCGCGTCGTGAGCCTCGAAAAGCCGATCCTGATCGCTCAGTTCCCTTGCCCCATCGAACGTGTACGCCAGGCCCCCGCACCCGACCTGTCTCACGCCGAGACGCAGGGCGAGGCCGCCCCGCTTCTCGACAATGGACTTGCGGATGTGGCGGGCTGCCGTTTCCGTCAACTGGATGCTCACTGCTCCTTGACCTCTTGCTGCAACTGCAAAATTACAGAGTGGCGACGATCGCCTCGCTCTGGGGAAGCCTGCGCACTTCCGGAACGTCCCTCACCGCCTGCGGCGCCGTGCGCGCCTTGGCGATGCGCTCGTGCTGATCGTTCACCAGCTTGGACAGTTTCACGTCCTTCAGGTAATCGAAAATGTGGGTATTGAGAGCACTCCACAAGTCGTGCGTGAGGCACTTCTGCTCGTCCTGGCAATTCTCCATCCCGCCGCACTGCGTGGCATCGATGGGTTCGTCGACGGCCAGGATGATGTCCGCCACCGACATGTCCTCGGCACGGCGGGCAAGTGTATAGCCTCCGCCGGGGCCGCGGGTGCTGTTCACGAGCGACTGGCGGCGCAATTTGCCGAAAAGTTGTTCCAGATAGGACAGGGAGATCTTCTGACGCTGGCTGATCTCGGCCAGGGTGACGGGACCCTGCCCATCGCGCATGGCGAGATCGATCATCGCGGTAACGGCAAAACGTCCCTTCGTGGTGAGTCGCATTTTTCCCTCTCAAGACAAACGGCCCCGCTCGCGGGGCAAATGTCCTTTTTACTTGAGTGTTTTGCTCAAGTATAAAAGAACGCAAGCACTTCGATCAACCACAACGACGATGGGACGGAAAACTTTAGGGGAATCATGAACTCCGGAGTGGGGGAACCCCTCGGGATACCACCTCCGGCCACTAGGAATTCTTGCGCCGCAGCAACTCGATCGCGCGCAGGATCCCTCGAAGAATCTGAACTTCTTCCCGCTCGAGTCGCGCGCGGGCCACCAGGCGCCGCAACCGCGGAAGCAGCCGCTTGGGATTGTCGCGGTCGAAGAACCCGATCCCGGCCAGCACGGACTCGAGATGAACGTGCAATCGTTCGATATCTTCGTGAGAGGCGAGTTCCGGGTCCGGAACGGCCGGGAGCACCGCTGCGCCGGCCGCCAGCCGGAGTTCGTAGGCAAAGATCTGCACGGCGGCCGCCAGATTGAGCGACGAGTACTCCGGATTGCTCGGAATCATCGCCGAGAGGCTGCAGGCCCGCACCTCATCGGCCGTAAGTCCGCTCGCCTCCGTCCCGAACACGAAGGCCACCTGCCCTTGTCCGGCACACCCCATGGCCTGGGCGGCGGCTTCCCGGCTCGTCACCAGTTCGTGGGAGGCGTCGTAGGAATGGCCCACCGCCGCCACGGCCAGGACCGTCCCCTCGAGCGCTTCTTCGAGGCTGCTGCACACCCGGGCTCCCGCCAGCACATCCACGGCATTCGAGCTCAGGGCATCGGCCGTGGGATCCGGAAACCGCCGCGGGTTCACCAGCACCAGGTCGCGCAGGCCCATCGTCTTCATGGCCCTGGCCGTGGAGCCGATATTGCCAGGGTGGCTGGTGTGCGACAGAACGATGCGGACATTGGCCAGGCGGCCGGCGTCGGTCGGGGTCATCGGGTCAGATAAGGACTTGAGGAAGGGTAAGGGCTAGAATCGCGGGCTTTCCGAATCCGACACCGCTCAGGCGACTCCATGCACCCCATGCTCAACATCGCGGTCAAGGCTGCGAGGCGCGCCGGCAACATCATCGAGCGCGCCTCCGACAACCTGGACACGCTCACCGTGCGCCACAAGTCGCTCAACGATCTCGTGTCCGAGGTCGACCGCGCGTCGGAAGACGCCATCATCGAGACGCTGAAGAGCGCCTATCCGGACCACGCGATTCTAGCGGAGGAAAGCGGCGCAGCCGGCGACTCCGAGTACGTCTGGATCATCGATCCGCTCGATGGCACCACCAATTTCCTGCATGGCTTTCCGGTGTACTGCGTGTCCATCGCGCTGGCCCACAAGGGCGTGCTCACCCACGGCGTCGTCTACGACCCGACCCGCAACGACCTCTTCACCGCATCCCGGGGCCGCGGCGCGTTCCTCAACGAGCGCCGCATCCGTGTCTCGCGGCGCGACAAGCTGCTCGACTGTCTTCTTGCCACGGGCTTCCCCTTCCGGATGTTCGATCACACCGACGCCTACGTCGCCATGCTGAAGGAGTTCATGCCCAAGTCCGCAGGCATTCGCAGGCCGGGTGCCGCAGCGCTCGATCTCGCGAACGTGGCGGCGGGCCGGATGGACGGCTTCTGGGAAATCGGTCTGTCGCCCTGGGACATGGCCGCGGGCGCCCTCCTCGTGCAGGAAGCCGGCGGGCTCGTCGGGGATCTGGAAGGGAACGAACACTTTCTCGAGACCGGACACATCGTCGCGGCGAATCCCCGGATCTTCACGCAGATGCTGCAGGTCATCGAACCCCATCTTCCCGCCAGCCTCCGCCGTTCCAGCGGCAATCCGCCCTGAGGGCCGAGGTTTCCACCAGGGGCTGCGCTCCCCTGACAGAAGTGCCTATCTTGTGTGCAAGTACCGCTGTGCTAAGTTGACGCGACTGTAGCGCGCACCGAAACCCGTGCGCGCATCTTCGCTCGGGAGTTCCCAATGGACGAACTCGACGAGGCCCCGGTCAGCGGTTCCGGAGATGGCAGCGTCGTTTTGTCGACCTCCGGAGAAGTCCTGCAGTGGACAGCGGCCGCTGAGGCCTTGTATGGCTACAGTCCCGAATTCGCGCTCGGCCGCAGCCTCGACGAACTCGTCGTCGTAGGCGAACGCGCCCTCCTCGAGCGGCATCTCCTGCAGGACACCCTCGCCGCCGGCGACGCGGAAGCGGAATGCGTCCGTCGGCACCGCGACGGCTGCCGCCTGATCCTCCGCGTGCGCAACCGGCTCGTGCCGGGATCGGACGGCGCAGCACCCTCCATCGTGAGCCAGGCCTGGGATGCCTCGGACGTCATCGCGCGCCGCCACATCGAATCGCTGCGCACGATTCACGCCCCGGTATTCGATGCGGTCCCCGAGGGCCTCCTGGTGGTCGAACCCACCGGCCGGATCGTCTTCGCGAATGTGCGCGCCGTCCAGATCCTGGGCCACGACGGCGAAACGCTGCTCACCCGGCCCATCGAGTCGGTGCTGCCCTCGAGCCCCGGCACATTGCCCGGCCAACGCTGGTGGCACACGCCGCAGATGCCCGGTCGGCCGCGCACGGTGACCACCCACCAGATCGAGGCGCTGCATGCATCCGGCTCCACCGTCCAGCTCGAATTGAGCGTCGGACGGCTTTGGTTCGACGGCGTCGGTCTCGCCGTCGTTTCGCTGCGTTCCATCGGCGAGCTGAGCCGCGCCGAACGGAAGTTCCGCTCCCTGCTCGAAGCTGCGCCCGATGCGATCGTGATCGTCGACCGCACAGGCAGGATCGTGCTCGTGAATTCCCAGACCGAACGGCTCTTCGGCTACACCCGGTACGAGTTGCTGGACCGCCCGGTGGAAATCCTTCTTCCTCACCGCTTCAGCCCGTCCCATGGCGTGCACCGCGACCGCTTCTTCGACGACCCGCGGGTCCGACCCATGGGCGCGGGCCTCGATCTTCATGGCCTGCGCAAGGACGGCACCGAGTTTCCCGTGGAGATCAGCCTGAGTCCGCTCGAAACCGACGAAGGCATGCTCGTGTCCAGCGCCATCCGCGACATCACGGAACGCAAACGCATCGAGCAGCAGCTTCGCCAGACCAATGCGGAACTGGAGGAGGCGAGCAAGGCGAAGGACCGCTTCCTCGCCAGCATGAGCCACGAGCTTCGTACCCCGCTCAACGGCATCATCGGATTCACGGGCACGTTGCTCATGCGCCTGCCGGGGCCTCTGACGGCCGAACAGGAAAAGCAGCTGCGCACGGTGCAGTCGAGTGCCCGGCATCTGCTGGCCCTCATCAGCGACCTTCTCAATCTCGCCCGCATCGAAGCGGGCCGGCCCGAGTTCCAGTTCGAGCGTCTCGACTGTTCGCGTCTGGTGGACGAGATCCTGTCGTCGCTCTCGCCCCAGGCACGAGACAAGGGTCTGGTGTTCCTCGTGGAAGTGCCGGATGCCCCGTTGTCCGTCACCACGGATCGCAAGGCGTTCAGCCAGATCCTCATCAATCTCGTCCAGAACGCGATCAAGTTCACGGACAGCGGATCCATCCACATCCGTTTGCGGCCCGCGGTGATGCCCGGCCGCACGGGCGTGTTCCTGGAAATCGAGGACACGGGAATCGGCATCCACGTCGACGACCAGCCGCTGCTGTTCCGCCCGTTCAGCCGTGTCGTGGCCAAAGGGGAACGCGGGCGCGAAGGCGTCGGGCTGGGCCTGCATCTGTCGCGGCAGCTGGCGGAAGCACTGGGCGGCAGCATCTCGCTGTCCAGCACGCCAGGCATCGGCACGCTCTTCACGGTGGAGATCCCCGACCGATGATCGACGCTGCCGTGATTCTCGTGATCGAGGACGATCCGTCCAGCCTGGAACTCGCGCGGTACCTGCTGGAGACGTCCGGTCACCGCCCCATCACTGCCGACAACGGCGGCGACGGCCTGCGCCTCGCGCTCGGCGGCACCTGCGACCTGGTCCTGTGCGACCTGCAGATGCCGGTGCTCGACGGCTTCCAGGTGGTGTCGGCGTTGCTCGCCAACCCGCACTGGAGCCGCGTTCCCGTCATCGCCGTCACGGCGCTGTCGATGGAAGGTGACCGCGAGACGGCGCTCGCGGCGGGTTTCGACGGCTACATGTCCAAGCCGATCGTGCCGGAGACCTTCGTCTCCGAGGTCGAAACCTATCTGCCGCCTTCACTTCGCCGGACAACCGCGGCGGGCGGGTAGCGTCATGGCCACGATCCTGGTCGTCGACGACCACCCCACCAACCGCGACGTGCTCCTCGCCATTCTGGGATTCCAGGGCCACCGCCTGCTGGAAGCCGCGGACGGACAGGAGGCACTGGAGATCGTCCACGATGCCTCGCCTGATCTGGTGATCTGCGACATCCTCATGCCGACCATGGACGGTTACGAATTCGTGCGCCGGCTGCGGGAGGATCCGGGGTTCGCGGGCACGCCCGTCATCTACTACACCGCCCACTACCGTGAACATGAAGCCCGGTCGCTGGCGGCGCAATGCGGCGTCGAACAGGTGCTGCTGAAGCCCGTGGAACCGGAGGCCGTTCTCGATGCCGTGGGCCGGGCGCTGGGATCGCCTCCCGCGAGGGACAGGGGCCTGGTGCCCGAGACGTTCGACCGCGAACACCTGCGTCTCGTGACCGACAAGCTGTCGGAGGAGACGCGGGGACACCTCAACGCGAGCAGACGGCTGGCCGCGCTGACCGAACTCAATCTGGCGCTCGCCTCCGAGAAGGAACCCGACCGGCTCCTCGACGGTGTCTGCCGGGGTGCGAGAGAACTCATCGGAGCGCGCATCGGTGTTCTCGAAGTGCGGGACAAGAACGGCGGCGAAAACCTCCACGTGGCGTTTT
The DNA here is from genome assembly GCA_016713305.1 of Betaproteobacteria bacterium. Taxonomy (NCBI): domain Bacteria; kingdom Pseudomonadati; phylum Pseudomonadota; class Betaproteobacteria; species Betaproteobacteria bacterium. Next base: position 42,864 of record JADJPK010000007.1, on the reverse strand, counting down.
GCGGCCTGGCCGACGAGGTCCGGTCGGCGCTGCAACGTCCGGGCTGCGGTGATGGCCCGCTCGGAACCCCCGACATCGGTGTGCGCGCGAAGCGGCTGGAAAATCCCGGAGGCAAGGCGGAAGCCGTCGGGCTCGCACCGGAACTGGGTCCCGTCCGCGCGGTCCTCGCCGGACCCGTCGCGTCACATACGATCGTCTACGGCTGGATCTGCGTGCTGGACAAGGTCGGCGCGGACCGTTTCACCGAAGAAGACGAGCATCTCCTCGACATCCTCGGCCGGCAGGTCGGCCGGATCTACGAGAACGGCAGCCTGTTTCGCAAGGTGCGGCAGCATGCGCTGGCGCTCGAGGCCGAGACGCGCGCCCTGACTCTCACGCAGCAAAGGCTGGCCGCGCAATACGCGGTGTCGCGCGTGCTCGCCGATGCCGACGATCTGGCGCACGCGGCGGCGCCGCTGCTCGACGCCATGTGCCGATCACTGGGGTTCGACGCCGGCACCGTCTGGCAGGTCAATCCCAAGGAAGGCCGGATACGGTGCCTCGGCGCATGGACGGACGGCTCCGGGCGCTTCGCGCATTTTGCCGAGACGAGCCGGCAGGCGAGCTTCCCGGTCGGCCAGGGCATGCCGGGAATCGCGTGGAGCCGCGAGGAACCGGTCTGGGTCGACGATCTGTGGTGCATCCCGCCCTCGCCCCGTTCCGAGGCGGGGCTCGCGGCCGGGCTGCGCTCGGCGGTGGCCTTTCCGATCACGCAGAGCGGCCATCCCATCGGTGTCATCGACCTGTTCTCCGGCGAGCGCCGCGACGAGGACCCCGAACTGATGCAGGCACTGGCGGCCATCGGCAATCTGATCGGCCACTTCCTCGAGCGCAAGGCCCAGCAGGTCGACATCGCGAGGCTCAACCGGATCTACAGCGTGCTGAGCCAGATCAACTCGCTGATCGTGCGCGTGCGCAGCCGGACGACCCTGTTCGAGGAGTCCTGCCGCATTGCCGTGACCAAGGGCCGCTTTCTCTTCGCGTGCATCAGCGAGTTCGACGCGGCCACCGGCAAGGTGACACCCGCATTCTTCGCCTCCGAGGACTTCGCCGATGCCCTGCGGGACCTGCCGCATCCGGTCGAGGAACCGGTGGGCGCGCACCTCGTGCGTACCGCTGTCCTGACAGGAGAGGTGGCGATCGACAATGAAGTCGACCTCGATGAAGAACACGCCACGGCATCCGCTGCCGCGCGCTCGATGATCGCCCTGCCCCTCGTCGCGGAGGATCGTGTGCTGGGCGTCCTGTGCCTGGGCGCCCCGGAACCGGACTTCTTCAACGACGGTGAACTGGAGCTTCTGCGGGAACTGGCCGGCGACATCGCCTTCGCACTCGTGTCCATCGACAAGGCGGACCGCCTGGACTATCTCGCGCGCTTCGACGTGCTGACCGGCCTGCCGAATCGCAAGGAACTGATGGACCGCCTCGAGCAGAGTCTGCACGGCGCCCGCCGCCGCGGTGTCGCCCTGGCCGTGGCCGTCATGGATATCCGCCGCTTCCACCAGGTGAACGACACCTTCGGACGGGTCGCAGGCGACCAGTTCCTGCGCGAGTTCGCCGCGCGCTTCGTCGAACGCTGGCCCGACTCCGAGTGCATGGCGCGGCTGGGCATCGATTTCTTCGCTGGTGTCATCCCGGATATCTCGGGCAGCAGCGAGGCGCTGGGTTCGGTTCTGGCCGTCCAGGAACACCTGCACGCCCGGCCGGTCGAAGTCGCCGGCGAGAGCATCGCCGTCACGACCCACGCGGGCATCGCCATGTTTCCCGCAGATGCGGAGGACGCGCAGACGCTGACACGTCTGGCCGAAGCTGCCCTCGCCCGCGCGAAGTCGGCCGGCGAGCGATGCGTCCTCTATCAGCCCGACATGAGCCGGCGCCCGGTGGGCACCCTTCTGCTGGAGAACCGCCTGCGCCGCGCGCTCGAGCAGCAGCAGTTCGTCCTGCATTACCAGCCGAAGGTGGATACTCTCACCCGCCAGCTGAAGGGCCTCGAGGCGCTCATCCGCTGGAACGATCCCGAGCGGGGACTGCAGATGCCGGCCCAGTTCGTGACGGTACTCGAGGAAACCGGAATCATCGTCGACGTCGGTCTGTGGTCGCTCCGGCGTGCCATCGAGGATGCGCGCTGGCTCGCACGGCAGGGCAGGCCGGTGCCGCGCATCGCCGTGAACGTGTCCGCCCTCCAGTTGCAGCAGCGCGACTTCGTGGAGTCGGTGGGCTCGCTGCTGGCCGAGACGGGAGCGGGCGGCGATCTCATCGACCTGGAGTTGACCGAGAGCATGGTGATGCGCGACGTGGACGCGAACATCGTCAAGCTCGCCGCGCTGGGGGAGATGGGTGTGCGCATCGTCATCGACGACTTCGGCACCGGCTATTCGTCCCTGGCCTATCTCGCGCGCCTGCCCATCCACACGCTCAAGATCGACCGTTCGTTCATCCACACGATGACGCAGTCGCCGGAGAGCATGACCATCGTATCCACCATCATCTCGCTCGCCCACTCCATGGAACTCGACGTGATCGCCGAGGGCGTGGAATCGGAGGAGGAAGCGAAGTTCCTGCGCCTGCTCAAGTGCGACGAGCTGCAGGGCTTTCTCTTCGGCAAGCCCATGCCCATGGCGGAGATCGCGCGGCTTCCCGGCTGACGTTCCCGCTCGCATCCTAGCCGGCTCCGGCAGACGGTCACCACGTCCGCTCCGGCTCCGGCCAGGCGGGTCCTGGCTGTCCCGCTCGCCCCGCGCGGCGCCATGCCGGGGGAGCCCGGTGCGCCGGCATGCGGCAGGTCGGCGATAATCCGACGGCGCGAGCGAACCGTCCGCCGCTCTTCCGGCGGCCCGGCGGCACGCTGCGCCGATGCCCACGAGACCCCCTTGGAACGATTCGACCCTCCGTCGCAGGACCGCGTGAACGCCACGGCGAACGAGCCCGCCCTGGCGGGGCACACGCCCGTCATGCAGCAGTACCTCAGAATGAAAGCGCAGCACGCGGACAAACTCCTGTTCTTCCGCATGGGCGACTTCTACGAGCTGTTCTTCGACGACGCCGAGAAGGCTGCGCGCCTGCTGGACATCACCCTCACCCGCCGCGGCACTTCGGCCGGGGCGCCCATTCCCATGGCGGGTGTTCCCTATCACGCCGCGGAGCAGTACCTCGCCCGGCTCGTCCGCCTTGGCGAATCCGTCGCCATCTGCGAGCAGATCGGCGACCCCGCGCTGTCGAAGGGGCCGGTCGAGCGGCAGGTCACGCGCGTGGTGACGCCCGGCACTCTCACGGACGCGTCGTTGCTGGACGAGCGCCGCGAGAACACCCTGCTGTCGATCTTCGTGCAGGGAAAGCGGGTCGGCCTCGCCTGGCTCTCGCTCGCCTCCGGCAGTTTCCGCGTGACGGAGGCGCCCCTGGCGAATCTTCAATCCGAGCTGGCGCGCCTGGCCCCGTCGGAGATCCTGTGCCCCGAAGCCGGAATGCCTCCCGAGGTCGAATCGGCCTCCGTACCCCGACGTCACCTGCCGGACTGGCATTTCGACGTGGAAAGCGCGAGGCGGTCGCTCACGAGCCTGTTCCAGACGCGCGATCTCGCCGGATTCGGTGCGGAGGAACTGTCGCTGGCGCTCGGGGCGGCCGGCGCGCTGCTGCAGTATGCGAAAGCCACGCAGAGCGCTTCCATGGCACACGTGAACGGCCTCACGGTCGAGCACGCGGATTCGCTGGTGGTGCTCGACGCCGTCACGCGCCGCAATCTGGAGATCAGCGAGACGCTGCGGGGCGACCCTGCGCCGACCCTGCTGTCCACGTTCGACACCTGCATCACGTCGATGGGCAGCCGTCTGCTTCGCCACTGGCTGCACCATCCCGTGCGGGACCGCCTTGTGCTCCGGGGCCGTCTCGATGCCGTGGACCGGCTGCACGCCGGGCCCTTCGAAGAGATCCGCCAGGCGCTGGAGGACACGGCGGATCTCGAGCGAATCGGCGCCCGCGTGGCCATGCGCTCCGCACGCCCGCGTGATCTGTCGGGCCTGCGGGACACACTCGCCCGTCTGCCCTCGCTGGCCGCCGCCGCGGCGGCGGTCGCCAGCCCGCGTGTAGTCACGCTTTCGTCTGCGCTCGGGGTCGATGCGACGGTCTCCGCACTCCTGAGCCGCGCGCTCATGGAAACGCCCTCGGCGGTGCTGCGCGAAGGCGCAGTGATCGCGACCGGCTACGACGCGGAGCTGGACGAGCTTCGTGCCATCCAGACCAATGCCGGCGACTACCTGGTCGCGCTCGAGCAGCGCGAACGGGAGCGCACGGGCATACCCAGCCTCAAGGTCGAGTACAACCGTGTCCACGGGTTCTACATCGAGATCACCAACGCGCACGCTGACAAGGTGCCCACGGACTACCGGCGCCGCCAGACGCTCAAGAACGCCGAACGCTACATCACGCCGGAGCTGAAGGCCTTCGAGGACAAGGCCCTGTCGGCCCAGGACCGCGCCCTGGCGCGCGAGAAGCTGCTGTTCGAATCGCTGCTCGACGCGCTGCTGCCGTCGATTCCGGCGCTCCAGTCCGCCGCGGCCGCCGTCGCCGAACTGGACGTGCTGGCCGCATTCGCGGAACGGGCGCGCGTGCTCGATCTGTCCGCGCCCGAACTGAGCGACGACGAGGGCATCGTCATCGAAGGCGGCCGGCACGTGGTCGTGGAGCGCCAGGTGGAGCAGTTCGTGGCCAACGACACCCGGCTCTCTCCGGCCCGGCGGATGCTGCTCATCACCGGACCGAACATGGGCGGCAAGTCGACGTACATGCGTCAGGTGGCGCTCATCGTGCTGCTCGCGAGCTGCGGATCGTTCGTCCCCGCCCGCCGGACCGTCCTGGGTCCGATCGATCGCATCTTCACGCGGATCGGCTCGGCCGACGACCTCGCCGGAGGCCGCTCCACGTTCATGGTGGAGATGACGGAAGCCGCGAACATCCTTCACAACGCCACCGCGCGATCGCTGGTGCTGATGGACGAGATCGGACGCGGCACCTCCACGTTCGACGGGCTTTCGCTCGCCTGGGCCATTGCGCGGCATCTGCTGGAACGCAACCGCTGCCTGTGCCTCTTCGCGACGCACTACTTCGAGCTGACGCGGCTGGCGGAGGAATACAGCGAAGCCGCCAACGTGCACCTGGATGCCGTGGAACACAAGGACCGCATCGTGTTCCTGCACGCGCTGGAAGAAGGTCCGGCGTCCCGCAGCTACGGGCTGCAGGTGGCGCAACTTGCGGGCGTGCCACCCGGCGTCATACGCAGCGCACGCAGGAAGCTGCAGGAGCTGGAGACGGCCGCCGTGCCGCAGGGGGATCTGTTCGCCGTCGCGTCGGCTTCCGTCCCGCCCGAACCGGCGGCAGCGGCATCCCACCCCGCCGTGGAACGGCTCGCGCAGATCGATCCGGATTCCATGAGCCCGCGCGAGGCCCTCGATGCGCTCTATGCGTTGCGAGCGCTGCTCGGCTGACGCGCACGGCCGGCGGCGCCGGGCCGACGGACTGGCGGGACCGTGCCGTGAGCGGAATCCGCGAGGAAGCCTCGGACCGTGATCCACGACGCCATCGTGGTGGGCGCGGGACCGGCGGGCAGCTTCTGCGCGTACCGGCTGGCTCGCGCAGGGGCGTCGGTGCTGCTCCTGGAAAAAGCCGCCATGCCGCGCCCGAAGGTCTGCGGCGGGGCCCTGTCCCGCAAGGTCTTCAGGCTCGTGGACTTCGATCTGTCCCCCATCGTCCACAACGGGGTACGCCGGGCCACGCTCACCTACGGCAATGAACTCTCGGTGGACGTGGACCTGCAGGAAGCCGGCGCATGCACCACCGTGCGCGAGGAATTCGATGCCTGGCTCGCGGAACGCGCACGCAGTGCCGGTGCCTCGGTCCTGGAAGGTACGCGATTCATCGGCGCGGAAGAGACCGCCGATGGGGTGAGCGTGGAAACGTCGGCGGGAATCTTCCGGTGCCGCCATCTCGTCGGGGCGGACGGCGTGGGCAGCCAGGTGCGAAAGCGGATGATGGGCGGAGGCTCCGTGCGGCAGGTGCCGTCCGTGGAGCTGCTGCTTCGCGTGTCCCCGTCCGTTCTCGACCGCTATCGCGACCGCGCCCTGTTCGATCTCGGCGGGATGAGCCGGGGCTACGGCTGGATCTTTCCCAAGCGCGATCACCTCAACGTCGGCATCTATTCCCCGCTGGGCGCGAGGCAGCTGCCCGCCCAGCTCGATGCCTTTCTCGGCCTGCACGGTGATCTGCGCGGTGCCCAACCGCTGGCGCGGCTCGGCTATGCGATCCCGCTGTTCGACCGTTCCCGCCCCCTGGCCCTCGGCCGCACGATCCTCGTCGGCGATGCGGCCGGCTGCGTCGAAGGGGTTTACGGCGAAGGCATCTACTACGCCATGCGCAGCGGCGACCTCGCAGCGCGTGCGCTGCTCGAGGCCGCGAACGGCGGCAGCGATGCGGCAGCCCGTTACCGCGCCGCCATGGAACAGACGCTGGCGCCGGAACTCACCATCTCCAACTGGATTGGCCGTGCCTATTTCGCGTTTCCGCGGTTCTCGTTTCGCCACCTCGCCATGAATCCCCGGGGCCAGCGCAAGTTCGCCGGCATCATCACCGGGGACGTGAGCTATCGCGATTGCCTCCGGAGCATGATCCGCAGCGCGCCCCGCTGGCTGTTCACCGCGGCGAAGGCCTGAGACCACGGCAATGAACGCTCCGTCCGGGCGCCTCATCGCTCATCTGGACATGGACGCGTTCTACGCGTCGGTCGAGCTGCTGCGATATCCGGAGCTGCAGGGGAAACCCGTGGTGATCGGCGGCGGGAGACGCCATCAACCCACGGCGGGCGGGGACGGAAAGCGTGCGTTCGCCGTGTTGCGCGACTACGCGGGTCGTGGCGTCATCACCACGGCCACGTACGCCGCCCGCGCCTTCGGCGTGCACTCCGGCATGGGCCTCATGAAAGCCGCCGCGCTGTGTCCCGACGCGGTCCTCCTGCCCGTGGATTTCGACGAGTACCGCAAGTACTCGCGGCTGTTCAAGGCGGCCGTCGCGGAACTCGCCCCGCTCATCGAGGATCGCGGTATCGACGAGATCTACATCGACCTCACGCAAGCGGCAGCAGGATCCCACGACGGCGGACGTTCCGTCGCGCGGGCCATCAAGGAACGCGTGCGCTCGGCCACGGGGCTTTCCTGCTCCATCGGACTGTCACCGAACAAGCTGCTGTCCAAGATCTGTTCCGATCTGGACAAGCCCGACGGCCTCACGGTGGTGACGGCCGAGGACATCCCCGCGGTCATCTGGCCCCTGCCGGCGCGGCGCATCAACGGCATCGGCCCCAAGGCCGCGGCGAAGCTGGAACGGATGGACATCCGCACGATCGGGGAACTGGCCGGCACTCCTCCGGAAGTCCTCGCCGAGCACTTCGGCCGGAGCTATGGCCGCTGGATGCACGAGGCCTCCCACGGCCGTGACGACCGGCCGGTCGTCACCCACAGCGAACCGAAATCGTTCAGCCGCGAAACCACGTTCGAGCACGATCTGCATCCGCGCAACGACCGCGAGAAGCTCGGCACCCTCTTCACGTGGCTGTGCGAACAGGTGGCCGCGGACCTCGACCGCAAGGGATACGTCGGGCGCACCATCGGACTCAAGCTCCGCTACGACAACTTCAAGACGGTCACGCGCGACCGCAGCATCGATCACTACACCGGCGATGCGAGGGAGATCCGGCGCGTGGCCGGCGAGTGTCTCAAGCGGGTGCCGCTGGACCGGCGGCTGCGGCTGCTGGGCGTGCGGGTCGGCGCGGTCGTGCGCCGCGAGGAAGCTGCGGCGCCAGGCGCGGAAGTCAGCCACCGGAGGTCCGTGGCGCGTGAACGGGGCACGCTCCCCCTGTTCGCCCCGGACCCCGCCGCGCGCTAACGCCGGACGCCGGCGACGCGCCAGACACCGATCACGAATCTGCCGAACCGGAACGGCGCCTCGTCCGTTCCGGTGCTTCTTTCAGAACTGCCCATAACTCTTCACTGCCGTTGAACGCGACCGACTCTCCCCGCGCAAGCACTTCGACGAGGCCGGCGACCTCGCGGCCCGGCTCGTCGCTGCGCCGATAGACGCGGATCACGTAACAGTCCCGCGACGGCTCGCTGCTCACGGCGTTTCCCACTCCCACTCGATGTCGTCCCAGGCCACCGCGGGAGTGACGCTGACGAAGTTGAATTTGCCCTTGCCCTTGATGCCCGTGAACGGACCGGTGCCGCCGAGCAGGGTGATCACCCCGGCGCTTCCCGTCGGGGTCCCCTGGGAGTCGCAGCGCGCGAACAGCTTGTGGCCGTCCTTGTTGGTGAACGTCTTGAGGCAGTACCCTCCGCCGCCTCCGTCGCCCACCCAGGCCACGTGATAGTGCGCCTTGTCGAGCAGGCGATCGAGGCGGCCGCCGCCCCCATTCCCGAAAACAAGGCCGTCGAGCTCTCCGGACATGGCGCTCTTCATGGGGTGGCCGTCCATCGCCTTCACTTCGTTGAACTTGGTGCTCACGAGCACACAGTGCCCGCTGAACCTGCCCTTCTCCGCCGAGGCGATTCCAGGAAATGCGGTGACGGCGACGATCGCGGCGATGATCGCGGTGATGGATGTCCTCATGGCCCTGCCTCCAGTTGACGCGGCGACATCGCCGCACGCGGGACAGATTCACGTCAGCGGCCTTACGGATCGTGTACGGATTCAGAACTCGCCTTGCGGGCGAGCTCCTGCGACTTTCCCGTTGGAGACATGCCCAGCACGACCGACAGCAGTTGTCTCAATCGGCGATACGCCAGCATCGCTTCCGCAGGCCTTTCCAGGGCGATGAGACAGCGCATGACCCCCTGGTGGAACGACTCCGCCAGATCGTCCGCTTCGATTCCCTTGCGATACCACTGCAGTGCCTTCTCCCAGCGGCCCTCCCGTTCCGCAAGTTCAGCAATGCGTTCCACCGCCTCCGCGAAGCGGCTCCGCAGGAGCGCCCTGCGGCTCGTGCTCCACGGTTCGTCTGCCTCCTCGGGCAGGAACTCGCCACGGTAGAGGCTGCAGGCCGCTTCAAGTTGCGGCAAGTCGTCCGAGGCATGGGTATTCTCGAAAAAACTTTCCGCATCGACCCAGCAGATCGTCCGGTTCAGGCTCACGACCTCGTCGCTCAGGAGAATGGCGTCGGTGCGCTCGAGGAGCTTGCGCAGACGCGTGAGCGTCACGTCGAAGCTCTTGCGCCCCGCATCTCCCGGTTCCTCCGGCCACAGGGCATCCATCAGCCGCGCGACCGGCACTCGTACCGATCCGAGCGCGACGATCGCCTTGAGCAGCATCAGAGGCCTGCGTGGCGCCTTGCCCGAGAAACGCAGCGGCTCGCCCTCGATCCGCAGGTCGAAGCCGCCCAGCGTGCGTAGCCGCACCGCCCAGGGCCACCGTGCCGAAGCCAGCGGGGGAGGAACGATGCGCATCCTCCGGATGAACTCTGCGGCGTGCTCCGTCTCTATCCCTTCATCGAGCACATCAGAGAGAATCCGGGACATCAGCCGGCTGAAAACGAACAGCGACTGATGCAAACTCCGACTTCCGAAGGCGCGCCAGTTCGCCATCGCCTTCTCGAGCAACGCGAGTCCCGCGGCACGATCGCCCCACAAGACCATGCCCGACGCCTCGATCAGGTCCACTTCGATGCCACCGCTGATGAAGCATGTGTCCCGCAGGATTGCGCGCAGCAACTGGATGCGTTCGTGGGTGTCACGCTGTCCGCTGGCGCAGATGCAAGCAACCAGGTCGTGCATTCGCGCATACACCTCCAGCCAGACCATCCCGGATGCTCTGCCCGCCTCGATGAAATCGGCACCCAGCGCTTCCGCTGCGCGTTCGTCACCCGAGGCCCATGCGGAATAGAACTGACCGTAGACGCTCTGGAAGCGCGTCATCGGACCTCCGGAAGACCCGAATTCCATCATCCGCCGGGCGTTGATCCTGATGCCGCGAACGTCTCGCAATCCCAGCAGAGACACGAACCGGTAGTTGGGGATCAGACATTGGAACGCGAATGTGCGGTCGAACCCGTGGGCGATGCCGATCTCTTCGGCCAGGTCGAGGGCGTGTAACGAATCCTCGTAGCGCCCGGCCAGGCCCAGGTGCCAGCCCAGACGCATCTGCCACCACATCCGGGCGATCGGCGCGATGGCCGTGCCCCGTGCGAGCAGCGCGCCCTGGGAGACCGCGATCCGGCTCCTGCGCTCGTCGGCGGTCAGGTTGCAGTAGGCCAGGAGATTCATCGCCGCACCGAGCTTGCCGTTGTCGTCCATGTCCTCGTCCAGCATGGCCGTGACCCGCTCGACGCAATCGGGCAGCAGCGGATGGCCCGGAGCGACATAGACCAGCCCGAGAAGAAAGCTGCAGGTGACCTTCTGCTCGAATGCCGAGTTGCCGAGGAAATGAATGCGTCCGAAGGTTTCTCCCAGCGCCTCCACCCAGCGACGGAGCGGGCGGAAATCGCTCCACTCGTAGACGTGGGCTTCGATGATGGCGGCCGCCGCCAGCGAACGACCCAGAATATCGCCGGCGCCGGAGAAGAGATCGAACGCGCGTTCGAGATGCTGGCGGGCATCGGCAGGGTCCATGGCCATCACCGAGGCGCCCAGCCAGTAGCGCAGCCACGGCGACTCATCGAGCGTAGGGGATGGGAGCGACAGGATCCACTCCTGCAAGGTCCTGTTGCGACCCTGCACCAGAAGTGGCGCCGATCGCCTCTCGACCAGTCCGGAGATCGCGGCCCAGTCGCCGGCATCGCGAAACAGTTCGAACGCGTCGTTGTCGCTCCCGTGCGCCTCGAGCAACCGCCCGGCGCGGCTCAACAGGCGAGGAAGTTCTCCCGCGTCGACCAGAGCGGCAGCACGGGCCTTGAGGAAGTCGCGGAACAGCGCGTGGTACCAGTACACGGGCTCGGCGCCCGGGCGCCGGTGAGTGAACAGGTGCCTCCTGTACAGATCCTCGAGTATCTGCGCTGCCTCGTTCACGCCGGTGAGGTCCCGGGCGACCGAGAGCGGAATCTGGGACAGATGCGCCGTCACGGCAAGAAAGCGTTGGACCGGCGGCGCCAGCTTTTCGAAGATCACATCGGCGAAGTAGCCGAAGATGGCGTCGCGCCCTTCCGGCAAATCCACCGTCTGGAGCCCGGTTCTGCGGCAACCCTCGATCATCAGGGTCAGTCCGGCCACCCACCCGCCGCAACGTTCGTTCAGCAGCGAGGAATCGGTCTCGGAGAGCGCGATCCGGTCCGAGGCGATCACCCTCGCCTCCTCGTCGGTCAGGCGCAGTTGATCCCAGTCCACGCGCACCACCCGCTCATTCGCCACGAGCCGCGCGTAGGTCTCCGGGGGATCACGCCGGCTGATCGCCACCAGGGCGATCTCGGGCGGAAGCTCCTCCACGGCATCCGCCACGAGGCGGTGCAGCAACTGGCCGGAATCGACCTCCTGATAGTTGTCCAGCGCCACCACCGAACCCGCCGGCAGCCGGTCGAAGAGGTTGCGGAAGAAGCGCCGGGCGAACTTCTCCGGGTCCGCCAGATACTCGGGCGTCAGCGATGGCAGCGGTTCCTGGCCGCGCCGTCTGAAGGCGGCTGCAGCCTCACGGAGAAAGTGAAAGAACGTCGGCAGGTCCGCGTCGCCGCTGTCCATCTGGAACCACAGGCCCGGCGCATCGCGCGCGTCGAGCCAGCTCGCCACCAGCGTCGTCTTGCCCGCGCCGGGCGGACCGACCACACAGATCGCCCGATTCTGCTCCCGGGCCTCGTCCAGGCGACGGAACAGGCGAACCCGCGGCACGGCGCCGTGGAGACGTGGACGAATGAGTTTCGCGGGAAGCCGTTGCCTGACCATGCGATGCTCCAGTGAGCGTGGAAACAGGGTAACGCGGACGGTCTTACCGATAGGCTACGGATGGGATTGCATATTCCCGAATCGCCAGCACCCGCCGAACCGGGGCGGCGGGTCTGTGGACCGCACGATTCTGAAGCAGCAACGTGCCACCCGTCTCACGCCTCCGCCGCCCGCCACAGGTACCACGACGCCACGCTCCGGTAAGGCGCCCAGCGCTCGCCCACCACCTTCAGCTCCCGCGGGGTGATGCTGTCGCGGCCGCGCGCATGCCGCAGAAACCCGGCGCGCACGCCGTAATCGTCCACGGGCAGCACGTCCAGGCGCCCCAGCGTGAAGATGAGCAGCATCTCCACCGTCCAGCGACCCACGCCCAGAACCTGCGTGAACTGCCCGATCAGCGCCTCGTCGTCCATGGCGGAAAGACCGCGGCGGCTCACCGGAATCACGCCGCCGATCGCCGCTTTGGCGATCGCCCTCACGTAACGCGCTTTCTGACGTGACAGTCCGGCGGAACGCAGCGCCTCGTCCGGAAGCTCGAGGACGGCATCGGGGGCCGGGAACGGTGTGCCGGGGTACAGATCCATGAACCGCCGAAGAATCGACGCCGCCGCCTTGCCGTGCAGCTGCTGGTACATCACGGCACGCACCAGCGCCTCGTAGGGACCGCGACGCCAACGCGGCTGCAGTCCGCAGGGACCATGCGCGGCGATGAGCCGTCGCATGAGGGCGTCGCGTTCGGCGAGATGGTGCTGCGCATCGACGAGCCGCGCGGCGTGTTCGGCAGGTTTCATGGGTCGCTCCGGTTTCGGGCCAGATGTTCGGGCGGGACGGAAAGCAGCGCCTGATGCGGCAACGATCCCGCGCCGGGCGGGGTGCCTACCAGGACGCCCGGCTGCGGGCTTCCGACAGCGCCCGGGCCAGCTGCCACACGGCCAGGGCGTAGTTCTGGCTGCGGTTGTACCGCGTGATGGCGTAGAAGTTGTCCAGGCCTGCCCAGTACTCCGCCTCGTTCTCGCCCTCGTACAGCAGCAGCGATGCGAGCTCGCCGTCCTTGAGGGGCCGCTCGGTCGTCACCCCCTTGGCATCGAACTGCTGGCGCCCGGCCGCGGGCTTCACGCCGAGGCTCACGAGCGAAGCGGCCTCGGAGGGTTCGCGCACCGTCGCGCGCAGCACGACGTCCGCCCCGCTCTGCCAGCCGAACTGACGGAAATAATTGGCGACGCTGCCGATGATATCGGCCGGGCTCGACCAGAGATCGACGCGCCCGTCCGCATCGAAGTCCACACCGTAACGGCGCAGGCTGGAGGGCATGAACTGGGGCCAGCCCATGGCGCCGGCGTAGGAGCCCTTCACGGTCCGCGGATCCACGATGCCGTCTCGCGCCAGGAGCATCAGTTCCTCGAGTTCCGACTGGAAGTACGCCGCCCGGTTCTGGCCTTCGAACCCGAGGGTGAAGAGCGCGTCGAGCACGCGGTAGCTGCCCGTCGTGCGGCCATACACCGTTTCCACGCCCACGATCGCGACGATCAGTTCCTCCGGCACCCCGAACGTCTCGCGTGCCTGCACGAGCAGCGGCGCATTGTCGCGCCAGAAGGCCACTCCGCCATCGATGCGGGGCTTGCTCAGGTAGTTCGCGCGGAAGACATGCCAGGGCTTGGCCGTGCCGGGCGTCGCAATCGCCCGGAGCACGCCGGGCAGCACCTGGGCCTCGAGCAGCAGCTCGCGCACCTTTCCTTCATCGAGGCCGTGCCGTGTGCAGATGCGTTCCGTGAACAGCGCCACGTCACCCCGCAGCATCGGCGGGAACTCGTATGCCCGCACGGGCGGCGCGAACGCACCCGCCATGAGCGCGAGCATCTGCCGGCGCGAGACCGTCACGGCACCTGCCGGTCGATCACGACCCTCACGCCCGCCGCACCCGGTTTGACCGGCGAGCTGCTGCCTTCGAGGTCGCCGGCCGAGGGCGTTGCCGATCCGGTGAGAGAAATCCGCGCGGCCACGACGACCTGGCTTTGCGACGACAGTTTCGCGCCCGTGCCCATCCCCATGCTGTCGTCCAGGCGGAACTTCACCGGGAGATCCTTCACCGACGCACGCATCACGGCAAGCGGCATGCGGGGCCCCTGGACCGGTCGCGCGAAGATGAACACGGTCGCGTCAGGGGGGAGCTTGGCAGAAAGGGCGGGGGCGACTTCCACCATGCCCGTGATTCTCTCCTTGCCATCGGTGGCCTCGGCCGGTTTCTGCGCCATCGCCGCCTTTGCTTCGGCGATGCCACCGTCGATCGCCTTGGCGAACTCCGAGCCGTCAGGTGCCAGCGCGCGCAAACGCTCCCAGTAACGGACGGCGCCGGCGAAATCGCGCGACTCGAAGGCCGCGGTCCCGAGCAGTGCCAGCGCCTTCTCGTTCTTGGGGTCCAGCGCCAGAGCCCGCGCGGCGAGACCCGCCGCATCGCCCTGCACGCGGCCGCCTTCGATCATGGCCAGGGTCTCGGCCAGGTCGACATAGCCGGAAGGATCCTTCGGGTCCGCGGCGATGCCTTTCTCCAGCGCCACCGCAGACTCGCGCATCTTGCCCAGCGCGCGGTAGGCCCGCCCCAGCATCTTCCAGCCCTTGGGATCCTCCGGGTGTTGCCGCATGCGCTGAGCGAGGCGTTCGGTGAGATCGACCATCTTCTGCCGTTCCGCCGCTTCCTCCTGCGTCATGCCCAGCCGCTTCACCGGATCGAGCGCCGCGGGATTGCCCAGCAGCGCGTAGAGCCCGATGGCCGCGAGCGGCAGCACCACGGCGAGCGCGACGGCAATCCACTTGCCCGACCGGCCTTCGGAGGCGACCGCCGATTCGGCCGCGCGCAGGTCCTCCGCCAGCCTGTCCTCGATCTCCGCCCGGGACTGGTCGTACTGGTCCCGCGAGAGCGTTCCCTTGTCGAGGTCCGTCTTCAGCTCGGCGAGCTGATCGCGGTAGATGGAGACGTTGGCCGACTCGGAAGTGACCCGGGCACGCCGGCTGCGCCACAACAGAGGCGGCAACAGGAAGGCCAGTGCAGCGGCCACGCATGCCGCTGCGACGAGAGAAAAGGTGAGCATGAAATCCGAAAGGTGAAGACGTCCGAAGCCGAAACCCGGATTCGGCGAAGGTCCGGATTATAGCGACGCCCCTCGGCACGCCGGTGGCCGGATGACGGACGAATGATCCCGCAGTGCCGCATCGCCAGCGCGCCGGAATTCCGCGAACCCGGCGCGGCGTCCCGTGTCCGAACAGGACCCTGCAACCACGTACAAGCGGAGACCGATGATGAACCCGATCCAGGCACCTGTTGCCGCCTTCCTTCTGTCCGCCGCGGCCGCCTCTCCGGCGCTCGCGGTGTCGCTCGGCCAGCACAACGATTTCGAGGACGGCTCGACCCAGGGCTGGATCACCGGCTTTCCGAATCCCGTCCCCCCCGAACTCGCGGCAGGCGGGCCGGCCGGAGCGGACGACGACTATCTGCGCCTCACCTCCCTCGGAGGCAGTGGCGCCGGAAGCAGGCTGGTCGCGATCGGATCGGCGGGCTGGGACGGGGACTACGTGGCCGCGGGCGTCACGGCGCTTTCGATGGATGTCGTCAACCTCGGCGCATCGGATCTGCACCTGAGGCTCCTGATCGAGGACCAGACGGCAGGCGGCTCGCCCGCCAACATGGCCTATTCTTCGCAGGCCATATCGCTGGCGGCGGGGAGCGGCTGGCAGACCGTGGTGTTCGACCTTTCCGCCGATGCCCTGACCCCGCAGCTCGGATCGGTGACGACCGCCCTGCAAACCGCCGCCTTCATCCGCCTGTACAACAGCTTCAACCCCGGCTTCCCGGGGGACACGTCGGTGTCGTCCCTGGGAGTGGACAACATCACCGCGGTGCCCGAACCGGGCACCGTCCCCTTGACGGCTGCCGGCCTGCTGCTCCTGACAGCCCTCGCGGGCAGGCACTCGAAGGCTGCCGGATCGCGTGCATCACCTGCGTGAAGGAGGGCGGCTGCGGGAAAGGGGCGCCTTTGCCGATCCGGGTCTGCGGGCGGCGTCCCCGCTGGGGAGCGGCAAGGCAGTCTGGTACTTGACCTGCTTGAGTGCGATGCTCGACTGGATGTTGCCCACGCCGGGAACCCTCGACAGGTAGTTGACGATGAACTCCTGCAATGCGGGCAGATCCGGCACGACCACGCGGAGCAGGTAGTCCGCGTTGCCGGTCATGAGGTAGCACTCCATGACCTCGGGCCGTTCGATCATCGCGTTCTCGAACCGCTCCAGCGCAGTCTCGATCTGCCGTTCGAGCCGCACCTGGATGAACACGCTCACCTGCAGGCCCAGACGCTGGGCGTCCAGCAGCGTGACGTAGCCGCTGATGTAGCCGCGCTCCTCCAGCGCCCGGACCCGCGCGAGACAGGGCGAAGGCGACAGGTTCACGGCCTTCGCCAATTCGACGTTGCTCATGCGGGCATCCCCCTGCAGCAGGGTGAGGATCCGCTGGTCCGTGGCGTCGAGCCGTGACGTGTCGTTCATGTGCAGGCAGTCCGATGAGGGCGCGCGGCAGCATAACATGCTGCCAACGGCGCAGATACTTCACGTTTGTTCTTACAACAGCTCTCTTTGCCGGCATCTTCGGCATCCCGTGCTCGTGATTTCCCGATAACATCCGTTATTCACCCGATCCCCCGTCACCGTTTGCGGATCGCGAACTCCGGAGCCTATTTCCATGACCGATCTTTCCGACATCCAGCAACTCGACTGGTCCACCTTCTGGCGTGTCCTGCCCAAGGACATCGACCCCGTGGAGACCCGCGAGTGGCTCGGCGCCCTCGAATCCGTGATCGAGAACGAGGGCCCGGAGCGCGCGACCTACCTGCTGCGCAAGCTGCTGGATCACGCCCGCGACAAGCACGTGCCCATGCCGCCGGTGCTGAACACCCCCTACCGCAACACCATCCCGCTCAGCAGCCAGCCGCAGTTCCCGGGCAATCTGGAAATCGAACAGCGGCTGATCGGGCTGGTGCGCTGGAACGCGCTCGCCATGGTGGTCCGGGCCAACAAGGCGAACTCGGAACTGGGCGGACACATCGCCAGCTACGCCTCTGCGGCGGATCTGTTCGAGGTGGGCTTCAATCATTTCTTCCGCGCGGGGCAGGCGGGCGATCTCATCTACTTCCAGCCGCACTCCGCGCCCGGGGTGTACTCGCGCGCCTTCCTCGAAGGCCGGCTGGGGGAAGAGAACCTCGACAGCTATCGCCGGGAAACGGGCGGCACCGGGTTGTGCTCCTATTGCCACCCCTACCTGATGCCGGAGTTCTGGCAGTTCCCCACGGGGTCCATGGGCCTGGGACCGCTGAACGCCATCTATCAGGCGCGCTTCATGCGCTACCTGGAGCACCGCGGCATCCTCAAGACCTCCGGGCGCAAGGTGTGGTCCTTCCCTGGCGACGGCGAGATGGACGAACCGGAATCGCTCGCCGGGCTGTCGCTCGCGGCGCGCGAAGGCCTCGACAACCTGATCTTCGTGGTCAACTGCAACCTGCAGCGGCTGGATGGCCCGGTGCGCGGCAACGGCTCCATCGTGCAGGAACTGGAAGGCCTGTTCGCCGGCGCCGGCTGGAACGTGATCAAGCTCCTGTGGGGGTCCGACTGGGATCCGCTGTTCGCGCGCGACATCGACAACGTGATCGTCAAGCGGCTGCACGAGACGGTGGACGGCGAGTTCCAGCGGTACGCCGCCACCGACGGCCAGTTCAACCGCGAACAGTTCTTCAGCAAGTACCCCGAATTGCAGTCGCTGGTGGCGCACCTGTCGAACGAGGACATCGACCGCCTCCGCCGCGGCGGTCACGACCCGGTGAAGATCTACGCGGCCTACCACGCGGCCATGAATCATCGCGGCCAGCCGACCGTGATCCTGGCCCAGACCAAGAAGGGTTACGGCATGGGCCACTGGGGCCAGGGCAAGATGACCACGCACCAGCAGAAGAAGCTGGACGACGAGGCGCTGATCGCCTTCCGTGACCGGTTCGCATTGCCGCTCAGCAACGACGACGTCACCAGCCTTCGCTTCCACAAGCCGGCCGCCGACAGCCCGGAGATGAAGTACCTCCACTCCCGGCGCGAGGCGCTGGGCGGCTATCTCCCGCAGCGCGTGGGCAAGGCGAAGGATCTGCCGGTGCCCGCCGTGCAGACGATCCAGAAGTTTCTCGAAGGCACCAACGGCCGCGAGCAGTCCACCACGATGATCTTCGTGCAGATGCTCACGCAATGGCTGAAGGACGCCACGCTGGGCAAGCACATCGTTCCCATCGTCGCGGACGAGGCGCGCACGTTCGGCATGCAGGCACTCTTCCGCCAGATTGCCATCTATTCGTCCGTGGGCCAGCTGTACGACCCCGAGGACAAGGACGAGCTGCTCTACTACAAGGAAGCCCGCGACGGCCAGATCCTGGAAGAAGGCATCACCGAGGCCGGCGCCCTGTCGTCGTGGATCGCGGCCGCCACCAGCTACAGCGCGCACGGCGTGCCGATGCTGCCCTTCTACATCTTCTATTCCTGCTTCGGCTTCCAGCGCATCGGCGATCTCGTCTGGGCCGCCGGCGACTCGCGCGCCCGCGGCTTCCTGCTCGGCGCCACGGCAGGCCGCACGACGCTGTCCGGCGAAGGCCTGCAGCACGAGGACGGCTCGAGCCACGTACTGTTCTCCACCGTGCCCAACTGCGTCGCCTACGACCCGTGCTTCGGCTACGAACTCGCCCTCATCGTCCAGGACGGCGCACGGCGCATGCTCGAAGCGCAGGAGGACGTGTTCTATTACGTCACGGTGATGAACGAGAACTACGTCCATCCGGCCATGCCGGCGGGCGCGGAACAAGGCATCCTCAAGGGCATGTACAGGCTGCAGGAAGCGAAGGCGAAGAAGGGCCAGGCCCGGGCGCAGCTCATGGGGTCCGGCACCATCCTGCGCGAAGTCATCGCGGCGGCCGAGATGCTGGCAACCGAGTGGAACGTGGCGGCGGACGTGTGGAGCGTCACGAGCTTCACCGAACTGCGCCGCGACGGCATGGACGTGGAACGCTGGAACCGGCTGCATCCCGCGCAGGCGCCGCGAAAGTCGTGGGTGGAAAGCTGCCTCGCGGACACCGCCGGTCCGGTCGTGGCGGCCACCGACTACATGCGTGCCGTGCCCGACATGGCCCGCACGTGGGTGCCCCGCAAGTACGTGACGCTCGGCACGGACGGCTACGGACGCAGCGATTCCCGCGCCAACCTGCGCCGCTTCTTCGAGGTGGACCGGCAGAACGTGGTCGTGGCCACCCTCACGGCGCTGGCGGACGAGGGCACGATCAAGCGCGAGGTCGTCGCCCAGGCCATCGAGAAGTACGGCCTCGCCACGGACCGCGCGAATCCCTGGGACGCCTGAGACCGCGGCGCCCCGCGAAAAAAGGCCGGGATGTCCCGGCCTTTTTTGTTACCTGCGGGTCAGCGCCGGCGGCGCAGCGCGAACCCCACGCCAGCGAGCCCCAGCGCCAGCATTGCCATGGAGGACGGTTCAGGCACGGGCACCGGTTCGCCGTAGATGAAGTCATCCATGACCACGGTGTCCTGCCCCGGCCCGGACGAATTGCCGTTGGCGAGCAGGATCGAATCGCCGGTCACGATGCGCACCCGGCTGATGGCCGCCGTCTGGAAGATGGCGCCCGCAAAGCTCAATTCGCCGCTGCCGCCGCGAGGCACGTCGATGGTGAGCATCAAGTTGCCGGCCGTGTCGTAGAACGACATGGTGGATCCCCGCGCCTCCACGTCCTCGAACACGGCACCGAACGCCATCGTGGTCGCCTGCTGGTCCGGAACGACGGGGTTGTAGAACGTCACGTCGGTGATGTTGCTCCCCACCGGAGAGAACATGCGCTGGGCGCTGAAGGGAATGAAGTCGCCCGGGAATCCGAACGCCGGCGCCGTGGCCGTGGGATTGTCGTCGTCGGCACTCACCAGAAAACCGCTGCCCGGCGTGGAAAACTCGATGCCCCGGGCCCGGCCGCCCGATCCGGAATTGAAGAAATCCCCAGGGAACAGGTTCGGATCGGAAGAGGCGTCGGGCACGCCGTCCCAGTTGATCTCGCGGCGGCCGCCGGCGAAGTTGGCCGCGCCCGAGTTGAGCGCGCCCAGCGTGGCGCGGAACTGGTCGACGGTCTCGGTGATGAAGACCGCCGAACCGTTGTCGGAATTGACGATGATGGCCTGGGCCGAGGGGGCCGAAAAAACGAAGCCGAGCGCCAGACCCGCTGCAAGTGCCTTGGGATTCATGAGGTGTCTCCAGGATTCGGTTGATGACCGGAGCCTGTCGTCGGACCGGAGCAACGCGGGACCGACCCAGGTCTCTCTTCCGACTGTGCGAACGCAGCGACACTTCTCCCGCGGCCATTGGAGCACATCGTCATGACAGCGGCAATGCGCCGTGGCGGCACGCGGCCTGCCGCGCAGGGAAGTCCCGGACCGCTGTACCGTAGACATGGAGGGACCGGTTAGCGGTTCCCTGCGCGCCCAACGCGGAGCCTTCATGAACCGTTACCGTCCGCCTCCGTCGACCGGCACCTTCCCTTGACCCCTCCCCCCTCCTCAGGCATCTTCCGGCGCCTATGACCGCCCCCTCCACCCGGTTCGACACCCTCGTCGAACGCTACGATCTCTTCCTGTTCGATGCCTACGGAGTGCTGGTGCACGGCTCCGGCATCATGCCCGGCGCCCGAGAAGCGATCGGGCGGCTGGACGCGGCGGGCAAACCGTACTTCGTGGTGACGAACGACGCCTCGAAACTGCCCGCGACCTCTGCGGCCCGCTACGCGCGACTCGGTCTGCATCTCGACCCGGCGCGGATCGTCACCTCCGGCATGCTGCTCGAACCGTACTTCGCGGATCACGGACTGCGAGGCGCGCGCTGCGCCGTGCTGGGCCCGGCCGACGGAATCGCCTACGTGGAACTCGCCGGCGGCCACGTCGTGCCCGCCACCGCGGACTTTGATGTCCTGGCGGTGTGCGATGAGTCCGGCTTTCCCTTTCTGGCCACCGCCGACGCCGCGCTCACCAGCCTCATCCGCATGATCGACGCCGGCCGCACGCCGCGGCTGATCCTGCCCAACCCCGACATCCTGTATCCGGAAGGCACCGACGCGTTCGGCTTCGCGGCAGGCAGTGTCGCACTCATGTTCGAGGCCGCGCTGGCGCGCCGCTACCCCGACCGCGAGGATCTCGGGTTCGTGCCGCTGGGCAAACCGCACCCGCACCTGTACCGCCATGCGCTGGCGCTGGGCGGTGAAGCCCACGCGGTGATGATCGGCGACCAGCTCGAAACGGACATCGCGGGCGCCAATGCGGCAGGGATCGATTCGGCGCTGCTGACCGTGGGGGTCACCCGGATCGCGCAGCGGACCCTTCCCCCGGCCCTCCGACCCACCTGGCTGCTGTCGCAGCTCGCATGAGCGATCGACGCTCGAGGCCCGCGCCTCGCACGGGCACGCATCGCATGTGCGGCCGCCATCGCGCCGCGGTGCGAGCGTGTAGCGCACAGCGCCGTCGGCCGGCCTCGGCGGGCCCGGACCTGCATTCGTGACCGGTACCCGTCGCTCGGTCGACTCGCGCGCCGGCAGCCTCATGGTGCTGCTATGCGCCATCTGGGGTCTCACCCATGTCGCGGCCAAGCTCGCCGCGCCCGACGTCTCGCTCATCATGCAGGGCGGCTTGCGCGCCGCCCTCGCCGCGGTGCTGGTCGTGGCCTGGGCCGCCATGCGCGGCGAGACGCTGTTCCGCCGCGACGGAACGCTGGCCGCCGGTATCGTCGCGGGGGCGCTCTTCGCCGGCGAGTTCGTCTTCATCTATGCCGGGCTCGCACACACGGCCGCATCGCGCATGGTGGTGTTCGTCTATCTCGCGCCGGTGCTCACCGCGCTGGGCCTGCATCTGTGCGTGCCGGGCGAACAGCTGCACCGGCTGCAGTGGAGCGGCGTGCTGCTGGCCTTCCTGGGCATCGTCGCGGCGTTCGGCGAAGGGTTCGCACGCAGCCGTGCTTCGCTGTTGGGGGACGCGTTCGGGGTGGTCGCGGCCATCCTGTGGGCCGCCACGACGGTGTGGATCCGGGCCAGTTCGCTCACCCGCCTGGGCGCTTCGAAGGTGCTGCTGTATCAGCTCTCGGTGTGCACCGTGGTGATGCTCGCCGCCTCGCCCCTGCTGGGAGAGCCCGGAGTCATCCGCATGTCGCCGCTGGCGCTGGGGAGCCTCGTGTTCCAGGGGGCCGTCGTCGCATTCGCGAGCTACCTCGCCTGGTTCTGGCTGCTCACGCGATATCGCGCCGGTCCGCTGTCGATCTTCGCGTTTCTCACGCCCTTGTTCGGCGTGCTGTTCGGCGCGCTGATTCTCGGCGAATCGGTCACCCCCGCGTTCGCCGGCGCCGTCGTGCTGGTGGGAGCGGGGATCGCCCTGGTGAACCGCAAGGCACCGGGGCGCTGACCGGCCGGACGTGTCGCTACGAGGCAGCCCGGCCCTCTGCGCCGGTCATGAATCGTTGCGCGAGAAAGGCGCCGCCTCCGCAGCAGGCGATGACGATTGCCATGGGCACGGCCGTCCCGTCGTGGAAGTGGCCGACCAGGGCGCCCATGACCGTCGCGATGCCGAACTGGAGGGTCCCCATGAGCGCGGACGCGCTCCGGCGCGATCGCCGAACGGCGCCATCGCACCGGCCGCAGCATTGGGAAAGATGAATCCGAGACTCGCCACGAACGCGAACAGGCACACGGCGATGCCATGCAGCCCGCCCCACCCCGTCACGGCAGCAACGGCGAGCAGGACGCCGAAACTCGCGTTGCATGCATTTCCCCACTTCAGGAGCCGGTCGGGCGCGTGGCGGTGCAGGAGATACCGGTTGATCTGCGACGACCCGATGAGCCCGGCGGCGTTGGTACCGAAGAGCCATGCATAGCCGGAGGGCGTCAGCCCGTACACGTCGATGAACACGAACGACGAACCGGAAATGTAGGCCAGCATGCCCGAGCCGGCCAGTCCGCCGGCGAGCGTGTAGCCGACGAAGGCGCGGTGACGCAGCAGTCCCGCGTACACGTGCAGCGTGGTCCGCATCGTGGGCTTGGGCGTTCCCGCCGGCCGGGTCTCCGGCAGGCCGGTGAACGTGAGCACCCAGCAAATGGCGCCGAAGACCGCGAGCAGGAGGAAGATCGTCCGCCATCCCGCAACGCTCATCAGGGCGCTCCCGGCGAGAGGCGCCAGGATGGGCGTCATTTCCATGATGAGCATCAGCAGCGACAGCACGCGGGCCGACGACCGGTGGTCGAAGAGATCGCGCACGATGGTCCGCGAGACCACCATGCCTGCGCAGGCCCCCAGCGCCTGCACGAACCGGCACGCGATCAGCGCATCCATCGACGGTGCCAGGGAGGCGCCCGCGCTGGCGCCGAGATAGAGGACCAGCCCCGCGTACAAGGGCGGCTTGCGTCCCCAGCGGTCCATGACCGGCCCGTAGACGAGCTGACCGAGCGCGAGGCCCACGAAGAATGCCGAGAGGGTGAGCTGCGCCGCCGCCGTGGTCGATCCGAATTCCCGCGCGATGCCCGGCAGCGCGGGCAGGTACATGTCGATGGACATGGGACCGAACGCCGTGAGCACCCCGAGGATCAGGACGACCGGGGTCGTGGCGGAGCGAGGCGATGCGTGGCGGGGCATGGGAGCGGGGTTGATCGATCGGCGAGGGAAACGCGTTGCAGCCGCAGTATCGCGACGGCAGCGGGGAGCCTGACTCCGCCGGCCTGCCTTGCGGTCGCACGCATCGAGGCGTCCTTCTGCTCCGCTGCGCGAGGATCCGGCCCGTCCGATGCCGCTACACTGCGGAAATGAACGCCTCCATCGAAACTGCACAGTACCACGGGCTTCCCGCCCTGAAACTCGTCGAGCCGCACGGCGGCACGGTGCTCGTCACCGATTTCGGCGCCCACGTGGTGTCGTGGTCGCGCGCCGCGGGGGACGAACGGCTCTACATGAGCGATCGCGCCGTGTTCGACGGATCCAAACCCTTGCGTGGCGGGATTCCCGTCATCTTTCCCCAGTTCGGTCCTTCGGGTCCCGGGCTGAGACACGGCTTCGCAAGAGTGTCGCAGTGGGAACGGTCGGATCAGCGCGCGGGTGCCGACTACGCGCAGGCCACCTGGCGGCTGACGGCCCAATCCGTCGACCCGGTGTGGCCACATCCGTTCGAGCTGGAGTACACGGTCAATCTCTCCCGTGGACGGCTCGATGTGGAATTGGTGGCCCTCAATCCGGCGGGGGAGCCGATTCGCTTCACGGCGGCGCTGCACACCTACCTGGCGGTCCGGGAAGTCGAGGAAGCCTTCATCGCGGGACTGGAAGGGGTGCGGTATCAGGACCAGACGGACGGCAACCGGGAGAAGACGCAGCATGAGCGCCATCTGCGCGTGTCGGACGAGGTGGACCGGATCTACATGGAGACACCCGGGACGCTGCAGCTCGTGTCGCCGGGCCGGCCGCTCGTGGTGGAACAGGAAGGGTTCCGCGACACCGTCGTCTGGAACCCGTGGGTGGAGCGTGTGCGCGCGTTCGCCGACATGCCGCCGGACGGCTTTCGCCGCATGATCTGCATCGAGGCCGCCACCGTGGCCTCACCCGTCGAGCTGGCACCTGCCGCGCAGTGGGCCGGACGGCAGTCGCTGATCATCCCCTTCTGAATCGCATCGCCCCGTCGCGGCACAGGGACGAGCACCGCAGGCCGTCGCACACGCGGCGGCGTTTCACCGTCCAGGTCACGGGCGATGGGGCACGCATGTGAATTCCGACCGGGCCATGCCCGGTACGAACAAGGCTCGGGTCTCGCCGTCACGCGAACCCGGACCGCGTCACATCTTGCGTTCGAAGTGCTCCAGCAGCTTGTGGAGATCGCTCGTGGTCTGCGCCAGCGTCTGCACGGACGCTTCCACGGATGAAATGCTGGTCAGATTCTCTTCGGTGAGCGCGCTCATGCGCTCCATGCTCTGAGCGACTTCCTGCGAAGCGCGGGACTGCTGCTCCAGCATGGACGCGATATCGCGGGCAGACTGCCCCACGCCGCGGCTCGCCTTGTCGATGGCGCCGAGACTGTCGTTGGAATCGCGGATGAGGCCCGTGCCGCGATGCACGCCGTCCACGGCGTTTCGCATCGTCTCGATGGCCGTCGCCGTCCCCGCCTGCACTTCGGCCACGGTCGCGGCGATGTCCACGGTGCTGCTGCGAGTCCGCTCGGCGAGCTTGCGCACCTCGTCGGCCACGACAGCGAACCCCCTGCCCTGCTCGCCCGCCCGCGCCGCCTCGATGGCCGCGTTGAGCGCCAGCAGATTGGTCTGCTCCGCGATCTCCTGGATCGTGCGGGTCACCACCGAGATCTTGCCCACCGCTTCGCCCAGCGACTCGATCTGACTGCGAGCCGCATCGACCACGCGCACGACGTCGTGGGTGGCGTCCAGCGACTGCGCCATGTGGCGCGTTCCGTCGGCCACCACGTCGATCGCCATTTCGGCATGTTCGGAACTGCGCTGGGTCGCATCGGAAATCTCGTTCACCGACACGGACAGCTCCTCGAGCGCGCTTGCCACGCCGTTGATCCCGTCCGATTGGCGGCGCGAACGCTCCAGCAACTGTTCCGATTCCTGCACCAGATGGCGGCAGTCGCGCTCCACTCTCTCGGTGGACGTGACGACATCCGAGAGCACGGCTCGAAGATTCACCTTGGCGCTTCTGAGGCCCACCAGCACCTCGGCGAACTCGTGGCTTCCTTCGGGTTCGGTGTCGTGCTTCAGATCGCCTTCCGACAGGTGCCGCAGCTCGGTCTTGATCCGCGCCAGCGGCCGCGCGATCTCGTTCCAGAGCCAGGCGTATCCACCGGCGCAGGCGAGCGCCAGCCCGCCCGCCAACCCCCAGTTCCACGGTTGGGGCAACAGGGCCGCGCCCACGCCCAGGGCCGTGAGCGCAGGAAAGAAGACGGCCAGCTTGACCTTGAGCGACGTGCCGAACCGAACGGGCGTGGCCGGAATGGCCGCCCGGCCGGCACGGACCTCGGCGTACAGGGCCTCGGCCCCGCGCTTGGCCTCGTCGTTCGGCCGGCCGCGCACGGACATGTAGCCCACCAGGTTCCCATTCTCGGTGATGGGACTGACGTACGCGTCGACCCAGTAGTAGTCGCCGTTCTTGGCCCGGTTCTTCACCCGGCCACGCCAGGGAATGCCCAGGCGGATGGTGTTCCAGAGGTCCGCGAACGCCTCGCGGGGCATGTCGGGGTGGCGAACGATGTTGTGCGGCTTGCCGAGCAATTCCTCCTCGGAATAGCCGCTCATCTCCACGAACGCCCGGTTCACATAGGTGATCTTCCCCTTGAGATCCGTCTTGGTGACGATGGGGTGCTTGGGGTCGACGAAGTGTTCGACGCTTGTCGTGGGCGCCTGCATCCGGGCTTCGCGCCCGCGTGGTTGCGTGTCGGTCATCACATCCCGTCCGGTGTTCTCGTGTCTCGACACGCCTGCATCTGCCCGAGCGCTTGGGTTCGGCGCAAATGCTGACGGGCGGCGGTCGTCCTGGAACCGGGAAATGTTCCGCCCGGCTCGAGGGGGCTTTCGGCCGGGAGCAGCGAGGCTTTAGAGCTAAATCACGAAAAGCTGACGAAAATCATCGGAAATCCGCCAGCCTTGCGTTTTTCCCTGTCAATCAAGGAAATGTTTGATGAAAGTCAATTGCGCCCGGGCTCCGCGGCGACGCCTGACAGGTGCTCGACCGTCGCAGCGAAACCTTGCGCGTTCAGCGCATCCGCCACCTGCCGGGCGTGCTCGAAGCCGCGCGTTTCCAGCACGAATTCCACCTCGGCATCCTGCAGCGGCAGATCCGTGAACGCCCGCTGGTGATGGACTTCCTCGATGTTGGCGTTCGCCTCGCCGATCGCCGCCGTCACCCGCGCGAGCGACCCCGGCAGGTCGCGCAGCCTAACCTTCATCCGCGTCAGACGCCCGGTGCGGACCATTCCCCGCTGGATGACGTCCGCAAGCACGAGGGGATCGATGTTGCCGCCGCTCAGCACGAGGCCCACCTTGCGTCCTGCAAACCGGTCGCCGTGACATAGCAGCGCCGAAAGACCCACGGCGCCGGCCCCCTCCACCACCGTCTTCTCCACTTCCAGCAACAGCAGCACGGCGCGTTCGATGTCGCCTTCGTCCACCAGGAGCACATCCGCGACCAGCCGGCGGACGACCTCGGAGGTCAGCGTGCCCGGCTGCTTGACGGCGATACCGTCAGCCAGCGTGGTTGCGCCGAACGTGGCGGCCTCGCCCCGCATGGCACATCGCATGGACGGGAATCGCGCCGTCTGAACGCCGACGATCTCGATGTCCGGCCGTAGAGCTCGCGCGGCCGTGGCGATGCCCGAGATCATGCCGCCTCCACCGATGGGGACGACGAGCGTATCCAGATGCGGCACGTCATCCAGCATCTCCAGCGCGATGGTGCCCTGGCCGGCCATCACCCATTCGTCATCGTACGGGTGCACGAGCGTGAGGTGCCTTTCCTTCATCACCTCCATCGCCCGGGTCCTGGCCTCGTCGAAGTTGTCTCCGGCGAGAATGACCTCGGCCCCGTGCCCCCGCGTGTGTTCGACCTTCACCGTGGGCGTGAATCGTGGCATGACGATCACCGCGGGGATGCCCAGTCGCTTGGCGTGATACGCCACGCCCTGGGCGTGATTGCCTGCGGAAACCGCGATCACGCCGGCGGACCGTTGCGATGCATCGAGACGCAGCAGCTTGTTGAGTGCGCCTCGCTCCTTGAAGGAGGCGGTGAACTGGTGATTCTCGAACTTGAGCCACACCGTGGCACCGGTGATGGCGGACAGCGTCTTCGATTGCAGGCAGGGGGTCCGGACGATGTGGCCGCGCAGGGCCGTGGCAGCCGCCTGCACGTCAGGAAACTCGATGCTCATGGCAGGCTCCGCTGCGTGAGAAAGAACTGGGAGAGTACAGCGCGAACGCCATGCCGCCGATTCGAGGCTGTCGTCCACCTGCCCTGGTCGCGCCGATCGGGGTGCTATCGCATCGAGATTGGAAATGCAGCAGCCGGAATTGACTTGCGGGGCGCCATGAAACAAGAAACCCGCTTTCGCGGGCCCATACAACAAGAAACCCGCTTTCGCGGGTCCATACAACAAGAAACCCGCTTTCGCGGGTCCATACAACAAGAAACCCGCTTTCGCGGGTTTCCAGAGAGCACTGCCGGCAGCCCGTCGAAAGTCTTATACGGCCTGAATGTTCGACGCCTGTTTGCCCTTGGGACCGACGGTCACTTCGAAACTGACCCGTTGGCCTTCCTTGAGCGTCTTGAAGCCATTCATCTTGATGGCGGAGAAGTGCGCGAAGACGTCCTCGCTCTTGTCGTCGGGGGTGATGAAGCCGAACCCCTTGGCGTCGTTGAACCACTTTACGGTACCGGTTGCCATGTATTTCTCCTGTCTGGACTTGCGGGCTGCCACCCGTGCGCATGTTTGGGTGGCTAGAACGTACAGGGCAACTCTGCCAGCACCGACGACCACCTCTCCCCAACACGCGCGAATAATACGCGCCTGCAATCAAGACGCAAGCATTATTCGGATGATTGTTCGGAGAGTTTTACCATACCCCATAAGGGAAGTTACCGATCTCTTACATGCCGAATCTTTCGCACCGCAGCAAGTTGAGCCCGGTTCTTCCGGACGAACGAAGAACCGTTTTCGCCGCCGGCACGATGTTCTTTCTGCTGCTCTGCAGCTATTACGTCCTGCGTCCCGTACGGGACGAAATGGCCGTGCAGATGGGGACCGAATCGCTGAAGTGGCTGTTCTCGGCGACGTTCGCCGGCATGTTGTTGCTCATGCCATTGTTCGGCTGGCTGGTGTCGCGATTCCGCCGCGCCCTTCTCGTGCCGCTGGTACTGGGTTTCTTCGTCTGCCACATGCTCGCCTTTCGTGTTGCGATGCAGGAACCTTCCGAGGTGCGGCAAATCGCCGCGGTCTTCTTCGTCTGGGTGAGCGTCTTCAATCTCTTTGCCGTGTCGCTCTTCTGGAGCCTCATGGCGGATCTCTTCGATCTCGCACAGGCCGAGCGAGTCTTCGGAGTGATTGCCGTGGGAGGCACGCTGGGCGCGGTGGCCGGGCCTGCATTGACGGCAGGACTGGTCGCCACGACGGGGATTGCGGATCTGCTGCTCATCTCGGCAATGCTCCTGACCGCCGCCCTGTCGTCGAGCATTCCCCTGCTGCGCCGGCCGCCCCGGCACGGACCGCGGCCCGCCGGCGGCGAGGCCACCGGAGGATCCGCATGGGAAGGTCTGATGCTGGTGCTGCGCTCTCCCTATCTCCTGTGGTTCTGCGTGTTCCTCACTCTGCACTCCTTCGTCGGCACCGTGCTGTACTTCGAGCAGACGCGCATCGTGAAGGATGCGTTCCCCACCGCCGAAGCGCGCACGGCGTTCTTCGCCAGGGTGGATCTGGCCGTGAACGTACTGACGGCGCTTGCGCAGGTGTTCGGCCTGGCGCCGCTGGTGCGCCGGTTCGGCCTGTCGGTCGCGCTGATGCTGCTGCCGTTCCTCACCGCCCTCGGACTGATCGCCCTGGGCCTGTCTCCCGTACTGGCGGTGCTCGTGATCTTCGGCGTGCTTCGCCGGGCCGGCGAGTACGCCATCGCGCGGCCGGCCCGCGAAATGCTGTTCACCGTGCTTCCTCGTGCCGTGAAGTACAAGGCAAAGAACTTCATCGACACGGCCGTGTTCAGAGGAGCGGATGCCGTCTCGAGCTGGATCACCGATGCGCTGCGCGCCGCCGGCCATGCAGGAGGTACGCTCGCGTTCCTGACCCTGCCGGCCGCGCTGGCGGGCATCCTGATCGGCTGGCGCCTCGGACGCACACGCAGAATCCTGGACATCGAAGAGAGGGAGCGACCTCATGACACAGACGATTCCCGACCCCGGCCGGCGGCGGATGCTGAACCGGACCGCAGCACTCGCCCTGGGCCTCGCGGCCCGTGACACCCGGAGCCAGACAAGGATGCAGACCATCGCCCGCCGCGCCATTCCCTCCTCTTCGGAGATGCTGCCCATGATCGGCCTGGGCACCTACCAGGTGTTCGACGTGGACGCCAATGCGCAGGACCTGGCGCCGCTGGAGGACGTGATGCGCGCCTTCGTCGCGCATGGCGCCTCGGTGGTGGACAGCTCCCCCATGTACGGCAACGCCGAATCCATCGCAGGAGAACTGTCGGCCCGGCTGGATCTGCGCAAGCAGCTGTTCCTCGCGACCAAGGTCTGGACCACCGGCAAGGACGCGGGCATCGCGCAGATGGAACAGTCGTTCCGCCGGATGCGCACCGACCGCATGGACCTCATGCAGGTGCACAACCTGCAGGACTGGCGCACGCATCTCGAAACGCTTGAGGCGTGGAAAGCGAAGGGCCGCGTGCGCTATCTGGGCATCACCCACTACCACTCGGGCGCCTATGCCGAGCTGGAGCGGCTGCTGCGCATGCGGGTCTGGGACTTCGTCCAGCTCAACTTCTCGCTGGCCGAACGGGACGCTCAGGACCGGCTGCTTCCTCTGGCGGCGGAACTGGGCGTGGCAGTGATCGTCAACCGGCCGTTCGCGCAGGGATCCCTCTTCTCCCGCGTGCGCGGCAAGCCGCTGCCGGAGTGGGCCAGCCAGTTCGACTGCACGTCCTGGGCGCAGTACTTCCTGAAGTGGATCGTGTCCCACCCTGCCGTGACGTGCGTGATCCCGGCATCGAGAAAGAAGGAACACACCGAGGACAACCTGCGGGCAGGCCTTGGACGCCTGCCCGATGCCGCCACGCGTCAGCGCATGGCGGAGTGGTTCGACGGCCTTTGAGGAAGGTCTGGCGCCACCGGCCAGACCTCCGTGGCGACCGCCTGCATGGATCGGCCCTTCCCCGGATCAGATGAGGCCGCGGTCGGCGAGATTGCGCATCAGCGCCCCGACGCCGTAAGTCCAGGGCGGGATGCGGTGGCAGTAGTTGACGCGGTTGACCAGCGTTCCGAGATCGGCCGAGCGAACGGTGACCACGTCACCCACCCGGTGCGTGAATCCCCGGCCCGGGGCCTCGCGGTCCTGAGTGGGCGCGAAGGCGGTTCCGAGGAACAGCATGAGGCCGTCCGGATACTGATGATTGAGTCCGATGGCCTGCGAGGCCAGATCCGCCGGGTCCCGGCTGATCTGCGTGAGCGAATAGCGCCCCTGCACGTGGAAGCCCTCCGGCCCGGCCACTTCCACCTCGATGTTCTGCCCGCGCAGACGGTCGAGCGTGAACTTGCCGTCGAGCAGGCGGATGAACGGGCCGATCGCGCAGCTTGCATTGTTGTCCTTGGCCCGGCCCAGCAGCAGCGCACTGCGCCCTTCCCAGTCCCGCAGATTCACGTCGTTGCCGAGCGCGGCACCGACAATGGCGCCGCGCGAATTCACGGCCAGCACGATCTCCGGTTCCGGGTTGTTCCAGGACGACGCCTCGAGAATCCCGATCTCCGCACCGACGCCCACGGCGGATAGCGGCTGCGACTTGTTGAAGACCTCGGCATCGGGCCCGATGCCCACCTCCAGATACTGCGACCACAGGTTGCGCTCCACGAGCAGCGCCTTCACCCGCGCGGCTTCGGCAGAGCCCGGCTTCACGCTCGAGAGCGACGCGCCGATCTCGCGCCCCAACGTGCCGCGGATGTCCTCCGCCGCCGCGGGATCGCCCTTGGCGTGTTCTTCGATCACGCGCTCCAGCATGCTCGCCACGAAGGTGACGCCGCACGCGCGGATCGCCTGCAGATCGCAAGGCGCCAGAAAGTACGGCAGGTCGGGATGGTGGCGATCGGCGGACGAGTTCGCCAGAATCGGCCCCACCTCGCCGATGGCGGCACTTCTCCCGGACGCGATGGCGTCCCTCACCAGCGCCGCGGGTTCGTCCGCATCGAGCAGGTCGGCGCACGTGGGCGCCACGCCCGTGAGATCGTGGACGCGCCCGCCCGACACGGCCACCACGCTGGGGCCTGCCTGCGGTCCGGGCATCCAGACACGCCCCACGAGAAGGGCGTCACCGCTGTCGGTCGGAAGGATCCTGCTTGCGTCGAGTTCCATGCGAATGTCTCCGGACATTGGGGGGCCGGCACGTTCGTCCGGCGGAATCTGCCTGGGTTATCTGCCCGAGCGTTCGACCATGAAGGCGTACTCGGGGCGGCACGACGGAACGCACATGAAGCCCCAGTACTTCTCCTCGCGCTCCTTGGGAAAGTAGATCTCCATCGTGTGGCCGTGACTGTTGACGGCCGTGAGCTTGACGACCTCCGCCGGAACGGTCTCGAAGTAGAAGCGGTACGTCGCGGATTCCTGCAGCCTCTGGTGGGCCGCGGCAATCGCTTCTCCGCCGAGAGGTTCCACCTGGAACTGCGTGAAGTACTTCTTTCCCATCACCTGCCGCGACGCGTCGGGCGCCCAGGAAGGCGCCTCGGGACGCACCGTCCAGCTCGCCGGATAACGCCAGCGCCAGCCCTTGGCCGCGACCAGCTTCTGACCTTCGGCCGAGCATTCGACCTGCACGTATTCGGCCACGGGCTTCGGCACGGCTGTCAGCGCATCGGCCGGCAGTCGATCGCAGTCGAGGAACAGGCCATCGTCGTGATCGCTGTCGTTGTCTCCCTGGTGGGCCCAGGCCTGCAGGGGCCCGATGCAGGCCAGGATGGTCAAGGATGAAAGGAGCTTCATGGTGTGCCGGTTCAAGATGCGTCTCGATTCGAGGAAGCCCGGATCGGTTCGCGCGGTGGTGACGCGCGTGGAACGGGGGCTGCCGGATTGTAGGAGGAAGCCTCGCGCCGATCCTGCCGGAGGTTGCGGCGGACCGGCAAGACGGCAGCGGTTCATCTGTGCTTCAGGAACTGCCCCAGCATCGCGTTGAAGACCTCGGGCTGCTCCAGATTCGACAGGTGCGCCGCCTGCGGTATCACGCCCAGCTGCGCACCGGGAATCGCCTTCTGGATGTCCCGCGACATCTCCACCGGCGTGCTCGGGTCCTGGTCGCCGACGATCACCAGCGTGGGCACGTCGATGGCGCCGAGCTTCGAGGTGATGTCGATCTTGGGGATGGCGTGGCAGCAGCCCGCGTAGCCTTCCACGGGAGTCGCGCTGATGAGACCGCCGATGCGTTGCACGAGATCAGGACGCGACTTGCGCGTGGGCTCGGTGAACCAGCGTTCCAGCGTGGAATCCACCAGGGCGCCCATGCCCTGCGTCCGCGCCATGTTGACCCGCTGCTCCCACACCGGCCCCACCGCCGGCGGAAAGCGGCTGGTCGTGTCGCAGAGGATGAGGCTGCTGAAGCGCCCGGGGTGCCGCAGCGCGTGCGTCATGCCGATCATCCCGCCCATGGACAGCCCCATGAAGTGGCACGTGTTGATGCCCAGCGCGTCCAGCATTCCCTGAAGGTCGTCCGCCAGCATGTCGAGGCTGTACTCGCCCGCCGGAGCGTCGGTCTTGCCGTGACCGCGCGTGTCGAAATTGACGATGCGGAAACGGTCACTGAATGCATTGACCTGCTCGTTCCACATCTGCGTGGAGCAGGCGAGCGAATGGCTCAGCACGAGCCAGGGGCCGCTCCCCTGCATTTCGTAGTGAATCCGGATGCCGTTGGCTTCTACATGCATGCTGTTCCTCCCATCGGGATTTGATCCGCAGCGCGGTTCCACGGAGTATACGGGCCTCGTCGATCCCTCCGGGGGAACTCCATGCCCGCCAGCAACGAGCCGTCGCACGTCGTGTTCGGCGCAGGTCCGCTGGGCTTCGCCGTCGCGCGCGAACTGAGCCGCCTCAAGCGTCCCGTGCGCCTGGTCAGCCGTTCAGGCAAACCGCGCCAGCCGCTGGACGCGGGAATCGCGATGGAATCCGCCGACGTCACGGACGCCGCGCGCTGCCGCGAAGTCTGCCAAGGCGCGCAAGCCGTCTACCACTGCATCGGATTGCCCTACCCGCGCTGGCGCGAGTTCCCCGCCCTCATGAACGGCGTCATCGAAGGCGCGGCCGCCGCCGGTGCGCGGATCGTCTATGGCGACAACGTCTACTCATATGGCGCCGTGTCGGGTCCCATGCGGGAAGGCCTGCCCGAGACAGCCACCACCGTGAAGGGCCGCATCCGCGCCGAAGTGGCTGGCGCTCTCATGGACAGCCACCGGGCCGGCAAGGTGAGCGCCGTCATCGGCCGCGCGTCGGACTTCTTCGGCCCTGGAGTGACGGACGCGTCGATGCTGGGAAGTCGTGTCTTCCAGCGTCTGCTCGAACGCAAGGCGGCGCAGGTCGTGGGCAATCCGTCCCGCCTGCACTCGTACACCTACCTGCCCGATTTCGCGCTGGCGTTGATCGCCCTGGCGGATCGAGACGAAGCCGCCGGAAGCATCTGGCACGTGCCCAATGCGCCGGCGGTGAGCACGAAGGAACTCATCCGCCAGATCGCTGCGATCTGCGAAGTGCCGCCCCGGCTGTCGGCTGCGCCGTCCTGGGTGGTGAGCCTGCTGGGAATGTTCGATCCGCAGCTGCGCGAACTGCGCGAGATGCTCTACGAGTTCGACTCGGACTTCGTGGTGGACTCGTCGCGATTCGAGGCGGCGTTCGGCATCCAGGCCACACCGTTCGAGCGATCCCTGCGCGAGACCGTGACGTGGTGGAAGTCGCATCGTCCGGCCCGCACCTGACGGGTTGGCGCCCGGCGCGGGTCTACAATGCCCCAGGAAAAAACCAGCACCGTGTCGGAGGAGGAAAGGTGAGACTCGTACAGTGGATGGATGCCGCAGGCACGCGGCGTGTGGGACGCGTCGGCGGCAGTGATGACCGGCTCGAGATCGTCGATGGCACCGACCGCGTCTACCACCTGGCCCGCGAGGCGGCGCGCACGGGAACCGCGCTCAAGGACATCGTGAATGCCCGGGCGTCCGGGAAGTTCGCAGACTACGACGAGATCGTCGCGAACGGGCGCCTGCTGCCACCGCTGGATCATCCGGACCCCACGCGCTGGCTCGTCACCGGCACCGGGCTGTCGCATCTGGGCAGTGCGGCAGCGCGTGATTCGATGCACGCCAAGATCCAGCAGTCCGAGGACCAGCTCACCGACTCCATGAAGATGTTCAAGTGGGGCGTGGAAGGCGGGCGCCCCGCGACGGGCGAGATCGGCACGCCGCCGGAGTGGTTCTACTAAGGGCGACGGGCGGTGGATCGTCGCTCCAGAACAGGCGCTCGAACTGCCGGCCTTCGCCAGGGACGGCGGCGAGGAAGTCGAGGTCTGCGGCCTGTACATCGTCGGCGACGACGGCACGCCGCTGCGCGTGGGCTTCGCCCTGGCCAATGAATACTCCGATCACGTGACCGAGCGCCAGAACTACCTGTACCTCGCGCATTCGAAACTGCGCGAGAGCAGCTACGGCCCCGAACTCCTTCTGGGCGATCTGCCGGCGAGCGTGCAGGGCACGGCGCGGCTGCTGCGCGGCGGCGAAGCCATCTGGTCGTCGGAGTGGCTCTCGGGCGAAGAGAACATGTGCCACACGGTCGCGAACCTCGAGCACCACCACTTCAAGTACCGCCAGTTCCGCACGCCGGGCGACGTGCACGTGCATTACTTCGGCGCCGCCACGGGCAGCTTCACGCAGAAGGTGGAGACGCGGCTTGGGGACGTGTTCGAGATCTCGGCAGAAGGGTTCGGCAGGCCGTTGCGCAACACGCTCGGTGCGGCGCGGGAACCGCTGCGGCACGTGGCGGTACGAGCGCTGTAGGAAGCAGGTCCCTTCCTCACACGGTGACAAGAGCGTTGCAACCATCAGGTCCCTTCCCCTTCAGGGGAAGGACAGGATGGGGGTGGTAGTACAGAGGCGTCGATCCGGACATGCAAGAAACAGGTCCCTTCCTCCGCCATGATACGAGGCCTGCAACCGAGGTCCCTTCCCCTTCAGGGGGAAGGACAGGATGGGGGTGGGTGAAGAGGCGTCGATCCGAGCATGCGCAAACAGGTCCCTTCCCCTCGCCACGATACGAGCACTGCAACCAGCAGGTCCCTTCCCCTTCAGGGGAAGGACAGGATGGGGTGGGTGTACAGAGGCGTCGATCCGGTCCAGCATCTCCAATGCCGCTCTGCTTCCATCCCCTTTCGATCAACGTCGATTCGATCCCTTTCACTGAACCGACATCAACTTCGCGAGACCCTGAAAATGATCCACGAACTTCGCATCTACCACTGCATGCCCGGCCGCCTGCCCGATCTCAACAAGCGGTTCGAAACCATCACTCTCAAGCTGTGGGAAAAGCACGGCATCCGCCAGACCGGCTTCTGGACCGTACTGGTGGGCGACTCCAACATGGACCTCTACTACCTGCTCGAGTGGAAGGACCTCGCCGAGCGCGAGCGCCTCTGGAATGCCTTCGCGGCCGACCCCGAGTGGATCGAGAAGCGCGCCGAGACCGAGCGCAACGGCCCGCTCGTCGCCCGCATCACCAACCTGTTCCTGCAGCCGACCTCCTACTCGAAGATAAAGTGACCTACGAGCGATGAACCCCGCCTTCCTCCCCGCACACCGCCTCGCGCGCCTCATCCGCACCGGCAAGATCGGCGCGCTCGAGCTGCTCGATCACTACCTCGACCGCGTGTCCCGCTTCGACGGCGAATTGAAAGCCCTCTGCGTGCTGGACACGGACACCGCGCGAAAGCGCGCCCGCGCCGCGGACCGGGCGGCGGCCAAGGGACAGTGGTGGGGGCCGCTCCACGGCGTCCCCATGACCGTCAAGGAAGCCTTCGACGTGAGCGGCCTGCCCACCACCTGGGGCGTGCCGGACCTGCGGGACAACATCGCGACGGGCAACGCCGTCGCGGTGGACCGCTTGCTCGGTGCCGGCGCGGTCATCTTCGGCAAGTCCAACGTTCCGACGATGCTGGCCGACTGGCAGACATTCAATCCGGTGTACGGCACCACGAGCAATCCGTGGAACCTCGCGCGCGTGCCCGGCGGTTCGTCGGGAGGTGCAGCCGCCGCGCTGGCCGCTGGTCTCACCGGCCTGGAACTGGGCAGCGACATCGGCGGTTCCATCCGCAACCCGGCGCACTACTGCGGCGTCTACGGCCACAAGCCGACCTACGGCATCTGCACCGGAGACGGCCACCGCATTCCGCGCTGGGTCACCGGGAACGACATCGCCGTCATCGGGCCGCTCGCGCGCAGCGCCCGCGATCTCGAGCTGTCGTTGAAGTTGATCGCCGGCCCCAACGCCCACGATGGCAGCGCATGGAAGGTGACGCTGCCCAAGGCGCCGGTCAAGCCGTGGAAGAAGTGGCGGATCGCCGTGCTGCCCACTGCGGACACCGCGCCGGTCGACGATGCCGTGCAGAAACAGATCCGTGCCGTGGCCGACTGCGCCCGCCGCCTGGGCGCGAAAGTGTCCGACACCGCGCGCCCTGGCTTCGACCTCCACGAGGCGCATCGCGTGTTCATCCGGCTGCTACGGGCAGCAACGTCCCGCGCGGCCTCGGACGAGGCCTTCGCCAACTTCGTCCGGCGCGCGGGCAAGGTGCGGCCGGATGCCGGCGACTACGAATCCTGGATGCTCAAAGGCGTGACGGTCACGCATCGCGAATGGCTCGCATGCGACGAAGCGCGCCATCGCATGCTCGAACAGTGGACCGAGTTCTTTCGCGACTGGGATGTCCTGCTGTGTCCGGCCGGCGCATCGACCGCGTTCGAACACAACCAGAAGGGCGAGCGCTGGGAACGGATGGTCCCGGTCAACGGCGCGGGTCAGCCCTCGACGACGCAGATGTTCTGGGCAGGCCTGTCGGGCATGGCCTACCTGCCCTCGACGGTCGCCCCAGCCGGACAGGCCGCGGACGGGCTCCCCGTGGGCGTGCAGATCGTCGGGCCGCAGTACGGCGATCTCACCTGCATCGAGTTCGCGAAGATGCTGGAAAAGGAATTCGGCGGGTTCGTTCCGCCGCCTGCCTACGCGGCATAGCGAACAGCTTGGCCGGGCGCGCAGTCACAAGGATCGAGGCAGCGCCTCGTTGTTCGGACGCCGCCGCTGCGGTCGATCGCGAAAGCAAGGCCGCGGCGTTGTCGCATCGTCGCAGCCACGAACCTCGAGCGGACCGGACGCGAGGCGCTTTGCCCCGGAGCTGTTTCTGCCCGAGCCGCTTTCCCTACAGCACTTCCTTCACCAGCCGCCCGTTCGTGGCCTGCACCGGACGGGCGTTCATCTCGTACACGCGCCCGAACGTCTGCACCTGGGTGCGCGACACCTGCACCGGCGTGCGCATCACGATCCAGCGCACGCCTTCCGTGCACGGCGGCGTGGTGAGCGACCCCATGTACGTGTAGTAGCCGCGGATCTTCGGCAGAAGATTCGTGGCGTCGATCTTCACGCTCTCCAGCCGTTCCTCCATGTCCACGTCCAGCGGCAGATTGTTCCAGAGCGTCTTGATGAAGGGGTTCTCGTCGCCCGTCATCATCAGTACCGCGACCACCGCCAGCTTGCCGTCCGTCGACTTGTGCACCAGGTGCGCCACCATGTCGAACGCACGCCCGTTCACGCGTTCCTCCGCGGGGCGGTGGAAGTGGAACTGGATCAGCGCATACGTCGTCTCGCCAATGGTGATGCTGCTGCCCGGCTCGTACTTCACTTCGATCGTGTGCCCGTTGTTCACCACGCGCAGGCCCGACGGCTTGTAGTTGAACACGATGGGCTCGAGCTGCGACCGCACGCCATCGCGGATGTCGATGGGCGACTGGCGCTTGCCTTCCGCGCAGGCCGCGAACTCCGGCGACAGCTTGTGCCACTGCTGCACGCCATTGGTGCCGGCATACGACCAGTGGACCTTCTTCTTGTCGTGGCCGTCCTTGTCGGCGCCGGCATGTTCGTCCGCGGGCCTGGCTTCGGCCGTCTTCTCTCCAGGCTTGCCGTGCGCGGCCGCGGCGTTCTTGTCCTTGGGCGTCTCGTGCCCGGGCGGGGGACCCTTGCCTTCCACCGGCTTGTGCCCCTGCGAGGCCGCAGCCGTCTTCGGAGTGTCCTTCTTCTCCGCAGCGGCCTTGTCGCCCTCCGCCTTTGCCGGTTCCGCCTTGGCGGCCTTGCCGTCGGCAGGCTTGGCCTCCGCAGCCTTGGGTGGCGCTTCCTTCCCGTCGGGCTCCTTGGCGTTCGCCGTCCTGGGCGCCGCCGGCTTCTCGCCTTGTCCCTTGTCCGCGGCCTTGGCCTGTTCCGCGGCGGACTTGTCTTCCTTGGCCGCCTCGGCCTTCGACCCTGCCGGGGCCGATGCCTTGGCCGACGCGACCGGCAACGGCTGCCCCACCGGAACCGCCGGTTTGGCCGCCAGGGATTTCTCGGGCGGCGGCTTGACCTTGCACACCATGTCCAGCATCCGGTCGCGTGGGGTGTCCGGCACCACGGGCTGGGGCAGTTCCGCCCCTTCCACGTTCTGCCGCAGGATCTCCGGGCCGTCGGACTGGGAGAACGACCGCACCACCGGCACGACCGTCCGGCGGGCGCAGTCGTAGCGCACCAGCGTCCGGGCGACCCGAAATTCCACGTCGCCGGCCGCCGCCGGCGCACGTCCCGGCTCGTAGGTGGTCCGGTCCCAGGCGGTTCCCCAATCGCCCTGACGGACGATGGACCCCCGGTCCAGCTCCAGTTTTTCCCGGGCGAAGTTGGAGATGGGAACCCAGTCCGCCCCGAAAGCGCCGAGGGCGGGAAGCGAGAGCAGCAGTGCAGTGAGACGCATCGTGAACGCAGCGAAAAGACAAGGCCTGTCGGTCTTATCGGCCGTGCCGGGAGACGATTGAGCCATTCGTTGCTTCCGGCCCGGCAGGGGCGTCACGTAAAATCGGCCAAAAACCGCCCTCCGGGCGGCCGCCAATGCCACAGAGGTCCAGTCATGGAAGAGAAACGGGTCTACAACATCAACGTGGCGTCGCAGGATGTCCTGCCGTCGCCGGAAGAAATCAAGCAGCGCGTGCCCCTGACGGAGCGCGCCGAGCGCACCGTTCTCGAAGGCCGCCACGTCACCGAGCGCATTCTCGACCGCCAGGATCACCGCCTGCTCGTCGTCGTGGGCCCCTGCTCCATCCACGACCCGGTCGCCGCCATCGACTACGCCCGCCGCCTGAAGGCGCTTTCGGACGAAGTCTCCGACACCCTCTACATCGTCATGCGCGTCTACTTCGAGAAGCCTCGGACGACCACGGGCTGGAAGGGGTTGATCAACGACCCGCACATGAACGACTCGTTCGAGATCGAGCACGGCCTGCAGCTCGCCCGCAAGGTGCTGCTGGACATCAACGAACTGGGCCTGCCCGCCGGCACCGAAGCCCTGGACCCCATCAGCCCGCAGTACCTGGGCGACCTGGTCACCTGGAGCGCCATCGGGGCCCGCACGACCGAATCCCAGACCCACCGCGAAATGGCCAGCGGGCTGTCCACGCCCGTGGGCTTCAAGAACGGCACGGACGGCGGCCTGACGGTGGCGGTGAACGCCCTCCTGTCCGTGTCCCGCCCCCACAGCTTTCTCGGCATCAACCCCCGCGGCCAGGTCGCGATCATCCGCACCACGGGCAACCGCTACGGCCACATCGTGCTGCGCGGCGGCTCCAAGGGACCGAACTACGACTCCGTCACCGTGGCCCTGGTGGAGAAGGAACTCGCCAAGAGCAAGCTGCCGGCGAACATCATGATCGACTGCAGCCACGCCAACTCGAACAAGGACCCCGCGCTGCAGCCCCTGGTGATGCACGATCTCGCCGGGCAGATCGTGGAAGGCAACCGCTCCATCATCGGGGCCATGATCGAAAGCAACCTGCACTTCGGCAACCAGTCCATCCCCGCGGACCTCTCCCAGCTCAAGTACGGCGTGTCGGTGACCGACGGCTGCCTGGAATGGGAAGGCACGGAGAAGGTCCTGCGCGAAGTGCGCAACAAGCTGAAGGACGTGCTGCCCGCGCGCATCCAGCATCGCGACGCGGAAGTGGTGAACCTGCGGTAGTTCTGCGGGGAAATTCCGGGGCCGGATCCGGGCGGCGTCGCGCCCGGGGCCGGTCGCGCGGCAATGCTCAGTGGTGGGCCGTCACTCGCAACCCATGATGCCGCAGTAGTCTTCTTCCTCGATGCGGTCCGCCCATTCGCGAGCGGCGTTCATGGAAATCTTGACGGCCTTCAGCACCACCTTGCAACCCAGCTCGGTGTCTTCGCCCAGCGCGTCGCGTCCCGCCTTCTGACGTTCCGAGATCACCTCCCGCTCGACGTCCAACCACTTGGCCGCGGCATCGAAGTTCTTGTTCCAGATGTGGTCATGCTTCTCGATCACCTCGGGCTTCGCCTCGCAGCGCTCGAGCGCCTCCTGAAACTGCGAGGTCCTGAAGGCGAGCTTGTAGATCTCCTTGCGGGTGGATTCGGCCTGGAAATCTTCGCAAGCGGAAAGCGATAGGGCGGCACAAGCCGCCAGCACAGCGCGCGGAAACCTCATGGGGCATCGGGGAAATTTCGGGTGCCCCCTGTTATCGGCACCGGTCCGCGGGGCTGGAGAGCGGGAAGACGGGCAAGAAACCGCGGGCCTCAGCCCGGTGTCAGCCGGCTCTTGGCCACCGGAAGCGCGTCCACCCGCGCCATCTCTGCGCTGCCCATGACCGGGGCGCCGCTCAGGTGATCGAGCAACATGTCCGTGGCGTCCACGCCCCAGAACGATTCTCCGTCCGGCGCCACGAACGTCGGCACGCCGAAGACGTTGCGCGACAGCGCCCGTTCTCCGTTCATGCGCAGACCGTCCTTGACCGTCTGCCTGCCGATGAACTCGTCGCCATCCGCCACGCCCAGTTCCGTGCAGAGCGCGCGCCACGCCTCGGGATCGTCCGAAGTCCGGCCTTCCGCCCACACGAAGCGGAACACCCGACTCACCACGTCCGCGCGGCCATCGAACGCCACCATCAAGCGCAGCAGGCGGATCGGATTGAACGGATGGCCGGGCGGCAGACGAAACGGGATGCCCATCCTGTCGGCGTACCAGACCGCATAGCGGAACGTGAACCGGCGCTTCGGCGCGATCTCCGCCGGACCCAGCTGCCCCCAGT
Organism: Betaproteobacteria bacterium; assembly: GCA_016713305.1. Taxonomy (NCBI): domain Bacteria; kingdom Pseudomonadati; phylum Pseudomonadota; class Betaproteobacteria; species Betaproteobacteria bacterium. Next base: position 745 of record JADJPK010000007.1, on the reverse strand, counting down.
GCTGCAGCAGACCGGCAAAGAGCACCGGCACGCGGCGCACATCCGCCACGGCCTCCACCTCGTTCAGGCGTTCGTGCTGGAAATAGGAAAAAGGCGAGATGACGTCGAAGTACCCAGTCGAGCTGAGGTTTGGCGGGCATGGCGTGCTGCAGTGAGACGAATGAATCGAGGCCGGCGCGGCGCCTGACGACCGAAGCGGGAAAGTCCACGGGGGTACAGCTGGAGGATAACCCCAGACATATGCGATGCGGCATAGCACGATCGTGCGGGCCTCGCGTCGTTGACAACGGGAACCGCGCGACGATATTCCGTGCATCCGGCCAGCTGAGACCTGCTCGCGAACACAGCAACAACCGGCTCTTCCAGGCACTGCTGGTTGCCTGCATTCCTGACCGCCTTCCTGGGCGCGTGCTCGACGACCAAGCCCGCAGCCTCGCAACTCGAGCGCATCGCCAAGGACTGGGCGCTGGGCATCCGCGCGAGCCAGGTGATCCCGGTCTACCCGCTCACCGAGGACCTCCAGCCCGGCGACGTCTTCCTCGTGCAGACGCCCGTGGAGGAGCAGACCCGCCTGTATCTGGAGAAAGGCTTTCTCCCGCTCGAGAACCTCGTCACCCGCCTGCGGGTGAGCGGCTATCAGGACTTCTACGTTGGCTGGCCCGGAGGTCGAGGACGGCGCACCGCTCCCGCCCTGCCGCTGGTAGTTTCCCGGGCGGACGCCGGACTTCTCCGCGCGCCGCTGGCG